>NZ_JBHRZI010000038.1:0-63512 GCF_042649515.1 Lentzea rhizosphaerae
GCCCTTGGGGACGGCGACGCCGGTGCCGTTCTGGAAGTAGTTGATCATGTCGAGGACCTTCAGGCGTTCCTCGGTGGCACCCATGGTGGTCGCGGTGAAGTCGAACCGGCCGCCCTGCAGACCCGGGATGATGGTGTCGAACTTGACGTTGTCGATCTGCAGCGTCACCCCGAGCTTGGCCGCGATCAACCGCGCCATGTCCGGGTTGAACCCGATCGGCGTCTTGTTGTCCGTCGCCATGAAGGTGGTCGGCGGACTCGACAGGTCCATCGCCACCGAGATCCTGCCCTTGGCCTTCACCGCCTCGGGCAACAGCTTCACCGCGGCGGGATCAGCCTGAACACCGGCCGAGATGTCGTCGGTGTGCTCGACCGACTGGCCGGGCTCACCGCTCTGCTGGGCGCTCTGCGGAGCGCCGTTCGACCCGCATGCGGCGAGCGCGACGGCCAAGGCCGTCGTGACCATCGATACGCTCAAGCTTCTGCTGACTCGCATGGGTTTGCTCCTACTCGAAGGGAAAGCACGCCGGGGGCCGTGCAGGGGCGGGCATGATGTCTGTCAATCGCGTGGGGTGGCGATGGCGGCGAGGTGCGTGCCGGGGCGGACGGACAGCCCGTTCATGTGGTAGATGATCGTTCCGGAGGAGCCGGCGGCGATCTTGTGCTCGGCGCCGTCGACCGGGTCGACGATGCGGCCGATCGTCTGTCCCTCGGTCACCTCGTCGCCGGTGACGGCGTCCGGGTACCAGAGGCCGGTGAGTTCGGACTCGACCTCGCCCGTCCAGATCCAGTCACGCGGCTGCGTGGTCACCGGTGCGATGTTCTGCGGTGCCTCGACGACTCCGAGGTGGTGCAGGAGCCGGTACAGGGCGTCGAGCAGCCTGCGCACGGTGGCGGGCTCCCGGTCGCCGAGCTGCCCGGTCTCGATCAGGATCGCGGGAACACCCTGCCGGTTCGCGGCGGCGTGGCTGTTGCCGCCATCCGGGCTGGTGCCGAAGATGACCCGCTCGTAGCCGACTGCGTGGGCCATTCCCCTGATCTTCGCGTTGAGCTCGTAGTCGGAGGTCACGCGGTAACCGACGAAGTCGAGCAGGTACTGGTCGATGCCACCGCTGTGCAGGTCCGCGTAGGCGTCGGCGCCGTCGATCAGGTGCTCGAACAACCAGGCCGCCATCCGGTCTGTGGGGCCACCGTCGGGGTCTCCCGGGAAGACCCGGTTGATGTTGACGCCGTCCAGCGGGGAGATGTTGAGCCGCCCGCCGTAGACGGCCGCCGGATTGGCCACGGGGCAGATCACCACCTGACCGGCGACGCCGTCCGGTTCCAGCAGCCCGGCCAGGCGGGTGGTGGCCTCGAGGGGGATGAACTCGCCGCCGTGGACACCACCGGTGAGCACGACCCTGGGGCCGGGCCGGGAGCCGTTGATGAGGATCAGGGGAACGTCCACCGTCGTCGCGCCGAGGTCGGCGGTCAGACTCCCGCGGGTCTTCTGGCCGGGCTCTGCGCTCAGCGGACCGATGGTCAGGTTCATGCCTTGCCTACCTCGTTCGGGCTCAGGCCACAGTGCGGGCGTGGGTGGTGATGAAGTCGATCGGCTGCGGCGAGGAGCCGCTCAGCACCAGGTCCGCCGCGATGTCGCCGAAGGCCGGGGAGAGCTTGAAGCCGTGGCCGGAGAAACCGGCCAGCAGGATCACGTTCTCGTTGCCCGGCAGCGGACCGACCAGCGGCCGGCTGCTCTCGGTGTAGCCCTCCATGAAGACGGAGAGCCGGATGGGGTTCGGGTGCAGATCCGGCAGGTACCGGCCGATCAGCTCGCCGAAGATGTCCAGTTCGGACGGCTGGACCGTCCTGTCGAGACGGTTCGGGTCGTCCACCAGCCGGTGCAGGGTTCGGGACAGGCCGAGCTTGACCGAGACGCCATCAGGCGACGGCAGGCCGTAGCAGTGCGTCGGCGCGGTGCGGATGAACGCCGGGCGCTGCTCACCGAACCACGCGTCGGTGGTGGGCGTGTACCAGGCGCTGACGAGCCGGCGGATCTCCACCTCCCAGGGCAGGTCGGGCAGCAGGTCGTTGACCCACGGGCCGACCGTCACCACGACGGCGTCGAAGTGTTCGCTGCCCTCGTCGGTGCGGACCGTGGCACCGCCGCCCGTCTTGGTGATCTCGCGAACCGGCGTGTAGCGGTGGATGGTTGCGCCCAGCTCCTCCGCGCGGCGGGCAGCGGTCTGCACGGTCAGCTCCGGCCGGATGAACCCGGCGTGCCGGTCGAGCACGGCTGCGTCGCCGTCCTCGATGCGGTACTGCGGGAAGCGCTTCGCGAGCAGCTCGGCGTCGAGGACCTCGTGGTCGAGACCGTGCTCGGCGATGGACTCCAGGACGGTGGCCATCTGCTGGTGCGAGGTCGGCCCCATGAGCAGGCAGCCGGTCAGCCGGCGCAGCTCCCGCCCGGTCTCGCGCTGGAGTTCGCCCCACAGCGTGTCGGCGTGCTTGAGCAGCGGGACGTAGCGCGAGTCCTCGAAGTGGGCGCTGCGGAAGATCCGCGTCTCACCACCGGCGGCACTGCGGTCGTGGCCCGGAGCGAACCGGTCGTACCCGACGACCTCGGCCCCGCGGGCCGCGAGGCGCCAGGCGACCTGGCTGCCCATCGTTCCGACGCCGACGACGGCGACACGCTTGCTGGCAGGCACTGGGACTTCCTTTCGGCTCACCGGACGGTGAAGCTGACGTGTCCGAGGGGTTTTCAGCGGGGCTGTGCCACAATGTGGCACGCCGTGCTAGAATCTGGCACGAGGATGGCACCCGGTACAAGGCGCGTCAAGAGGTGTCTCATGGCAGGACAGAGGATTAACCGGGGGTAACGTGTGGAGATGAAAAGCGTGACCAGGTCGCTGCGCATCCTGGAGGCGGTTGCGCAGCACCAGCCGGTCACGGTGGGAGAACTGACCAAGATCTTCGGGCTGCCCAAGTCCACGGTGCAGCGCACGCTCGTCACGCTGCACGAGGCGGGGTGGCTGCGGGCCAACCGCAAGGACACGACGCGCTGGGAGATCGGCGCGCGCGTGCTCGCGGTGCGACCGGCCGCCCTGCAGGGCTCCAGCCTGTTCGCGGCCGCGCGCGACCCGATGATCCGGTTGCGGGACAAGGTCAACGAGACGGTCCACCTGGCGGTGCCGGACGCGCTGGACTGCATGGTCGTGGTCGACCGCGTGGACTCGTCGCACGCGGTGCGCACGTTCCACGAGATCGGGGACATCTCACCGTTGCACGCGACTGCGGGAGGGCGGGCGATACTGGCCAATTCGGACAGGTCCGATGTGGACGAGGTGCTCGGCCGCCCGCTGGAGAGCTACAGCGAGGCCACCCTCACCGACGCGCAGCTGCTCAAGGCGGAGCTGCGACAGGTGTCGGCGTACGGCTACGCGCTCAACCGCAACCAGTTCCGGCCCGGCGTGTGCGCGATCGCCTCGGCGATCCTGGACTCCGACGGCACACCGCTGGCCGCCGTGGTGATCTCCATGCCGGACTCCCGCTTCGAGGAGGACCGGCTCCCGGAGCTGGGGCGCCTGGTCGCGGAAACCGCCAAGGAAATCTCCGCCCGCAGACTGGGTTCCTGACGTCGACGGGGAGCTTTCCCGACGTGGAAGGCTCCCCGTCGATCTCTCGGTCAGGAAACCGGCACGGCGACGTACTTGTAGTCCAGGAACTCGTCGATGCCGACGCGGCCGCCCTCGCGGCCGAGGCCGGACTGCTTCACGCCACCGAACGGGGCAGCCGGGTTGGACACCAGGCCGGTGTTCAGGCCGACCATGCCCGCCTCCAGCCGTTCACTCACGCGTAGCGCGCGGTCGAGCGACTCCGTGAACACATAGCCCACGAGTCCCCATTCGGTGTCGTTGGCCTGGCGCACGACCTCGTCCTCGTCGTCGAACGTCAGGATCGCCGCGACCGGACCGAAGATCTCCGTCCCCATCAGGTCGCTGTCCGGCGACACCCGGCTCAGCACGGTCGGCGGGTAGAAACTGCCCGGACCGTCCGGCGTCCGTCCGCCGGCGAGGACTCGCGCACCACGCTGAACCGCGTCCTCGACCAGCCGCTCGACCTTGCGGCGGCCGTTCCGGTCGATCAACGGCCCGACATCGACCCCCGGTTCGGTGCCCGGACCGACGTTGAGTGCGCTCATGCGTGCGGACAGCCGCACGGCGAACTCCTCCGCCACGTCGCGGTGCACGAAGAACCGGTTGGCCGCAGTGCAGGCCTCGCCCATGTTGCGCATCTTGGCGACCATCGCGCCGTCGACCGCCTTGTCCAGGTCGGCGTCGTCGAACACGATGAACGGCGCGTTGCCCCCCAGCTCCATCGACGTGCGCACGACCTGCTCGGCGCACTGCTCGAGCAGCAGCTTGCCCACGCCCGTGGACCCGGTGAACGACAGCTTGCGGATGCGCCCGCCGCGCAACAGCGGCTCGACGACCTCGCCCGGCTTGGACGTCGTGACGACGTTCAGCACGCCGTCCGGCAGCCCGGCCTCGCGCAGGATCTCCGCCAGAACGAGGCTCGACAACGGGGTCTGCGGCGCGGGCTTGAGCACCATCGTGCACCCGGCCGCGATCGCCGGGCCGATCTTGCGGGTGCCCATCGCCAGCGGGAAGTTCCACGGCGTGATCAGCAGGCACGGCCCCACCGGGCGGCGCATCAGCAGCATCCGGTTGCGACCGTCCGGCAGCGTGCCGAAGCCGCCCTCGATCCGCACTGCCTCCTCGGAGAACCAGCGGAAGAACTCCGCCGCATAGGCGACCTCGCCCCTGGCCTCCGCCAGCGGCTTGCCCATTTCGGTCGTCATCAGCAACGCGAGCTCGTCGGTGCGCGAGATGATGATGTCGTAGGCACGGCGCAGGATCTCGCTGCGCGCCCTCGGCGCGGTGGCGGCCCATTCCTCCTGGACCCGCACCGCGGCGTCGACGGCGAGCTGGGCATCCTTGGCTCCGGCGTCGGCGACGTGGCAGACGACCTCGCCGGTCGCCGGGTTGTCGACCGGCATCGTGGCGCCGTCCGCGGCGTCCACCCACGTGCCAGCGATGAACAACTGCTTCGGAACGTCGATCATGGCTTCTCTCCTGGGTCGAGCAGTTCTGCCAGGTGCACGGCGCGGACGCCGAGATGGTCGACCTGGGTGGCGCAGCTGAAGCCGTCCGCCACGACGACGGCATCCGGGTTCTCTTCCAGCCGTGGCCGCAGGGACAGGTCCGCGACGGCCATCGACGTGTCGTAGTGCTGTTCCTCGAAACCGAAGTTGCCGGCGAGCCCGCAGCAGCCCTCGGCCTCGGTCACCGTTCGCACACCGAGCTTGCGCAGCAGGTCACGCGGACCACCGAACGTGGCGTACTCGTGGCAGTGGGTCTGCAGCACCACCGAGTCCGGCACGCCGGGCTGCCAGTCCGAAGTGGACAGATCAGTCAGCGCGGACGTCAGCGTGTGCACGCGTGCCGCGACCCGCCGGGCGGCCTCGGTGCCCAGCAGTTCAGGCACGTCCCGCTTCAGGGCCGCCGCACAGCTCGGCTCCGCCACCACGATCGGCAGGTCGCGGTGCGGGCCACGATCGAGCCGGGCGATGGTGCGGGCCATCACCCGGCGCGCCACCGAAAGCTGACCGGTGCTGACCCACGTGAGGCCGCAGCACAGTCCGCTGCTCGGTGTGCAGGGCAGGCCGGCGGCGTCGAGCACGCGGGAGGCGGCGCCGGCGACCTGCGGGCGGAAGGCGCGCGTGAAGCTGTCGACGAACAGCAACGCGGCCGGTCTGTCGACCGCCGTGCGCAGAACGGTCTTCAGCGCACGGCGGGACGCGAAGGGCGGGATGGCCCGGCGCCGGGTGATGCCACCCAGCCAGGCGGCGACCTTGCCCAGCGGGCCGCGCAGGACCGCGTTGAGCGGCCGTGCGACGTATCCGGCGAGCTTGGACGTCGCGGGCAACCATCCCAGTGAGTAGTGCGAGCGCGGACGGATCCGGCCGCGGTAGTGCTGGTGCAGGAACTCGGCCTTGTAGGTGGCCATGTCCACGCCGGTCGGGCAGTCCGTGGAACACGCCTTGCACGACAGGCAGAGGTCCAGCGCGTCCTTGACCTCGGTGGAGCGCCAGCCGTCGCGGACGAGGTCTCCGCGCACCATCTCCTGGAGCATCCGGGCGCGTCCGCGGGTGGAGTGGTTCTCCTCCCCCGTCGCGCGGTAGCTGGGGCACATCACGCCACCGGCGTTGCTGCGACATCGGCCGACGCCGACGCAGCGCCGGACCGCGCCCGCGAAACCGTCGCGGTCGTGGGGGAAGGTGAAGAGCGTTGTGCGCCCTTGCGGCCGTGGGACGTCCAGCGCGAGATCCGCGTCTACCGCCGCAGGCGCCACGATGACGCCGGGGTTCAGCAGACCGTCCGGGTCGAAGATCCGTTTGAACGCCGCGAACGCCCCGATGACCTCCCGGCTGTACATGACTTCCAGCAGCTCGCTGCGCGCCCGTCCGTCGCCGTGCTCGCCGGAGAGCGTGCCGCCGTGGCGGACCACGACCTCGGCGGCCTCGCGCAGGAACCGGCGGGTGGCCTCCCTGCCCTGCTCGCTCGCGAGGTCGAAGTCGATGCGCACGTGCACGCACCCGGCACCGAAGTGTCCGTAGAGGACGCCGGTGAGCCGGTGGGCGGTCAGCAAGGCGCGGAAGTCGCGCAGGTAGCCCGCGAGATTCTCGGGCGCCACCGCCGCGTCTTCCCAGCCGGGCCACGACTCGCCGCCGTCGACCAGCCGGGCCGCGAGTCCCGCCCCGTCCTCGCGCACCCGCCACAGCGAACGTCGCTGGGCCTCGCTGTCGACGACTCTGCCGTCGAGCATCCGCCCGCGTGCCTTCAGCGTGTCGAGCAGCTGCCCGGCTCGCACCGCGACGTCTGTCTCGTCGTCGCCGTCCAGCTCGACGTACAGCCAGGCGCGGCCGTCCGGGAGACCGGTGACCGAGCCGGAGCCGCGCCGGGCGCGCATGGTGGCGACGATCGCGGAGTCCATCCCCTCGACCGCGGTGGGCGTCCACCGCAGGATCTCGGGCACGTCCTCGGCCGCGTCCACGACGTCGTCGTAGCCCAGCGCCAGCAACGTCGCCGCGCGGGCGGTCGGCACGAGCCGCACCGTGGCCGCGACGACGACCGCGCACGTGCCCTCGGTGCCGACCAGCGCACGGGCCAGGTCGAAGCCGTTCTCCGGCAGGAGGTGGTGCAGCTGGTACCCGGAGACCTGCCGCGGGATGCGACCCAGCTCGGTGCGGATCGGCGCGAGGTTCTCCCCGATCAGCCGCCGCAGCCGGGCGTCCAGCTCGGCGACCTGGTCCTGCGCGGCGTCGAGCGGCCGCAGGCCAGTGTGGTCCGCGATCGCGTGCAGCCCGTCGATGGTGACGATCTCCAGCGACTCGACGTGGCCACTGGTCCGCCCGTGCCGCACGGACCGGTTGCCGCACGCGTCGTTGCCGATCATGCCGCCGATCGTGCAACGGCTGTGCGAGGACGGATCCGGGCCGAACGTGAGGCCGTGCGGCGCGACCGCGTCACGCAGGTCGTCCAGCACCACGCCGGGCTCGACGCGGGCGAGGCGCGCACCGGGGTCGATGTCGAGGATCCGGTTCATGCCGCGGGAGAAGTCGAGCACGAGGCCGGGGCCGACGGCGTTGCCCGCCATGCTCGTGCCGCCTCCCCGCGCCGTGACCGGCACCCCGAGCTCCCGGCAGGCCCGCAGCGCCGCGGACACCTCCTCGGGTGAACGGGGGAAGGCCACGGCGCGAGGCGCCACCCGGTAGTTCGAGGCGTCGTAGGCGAAGGGCGCAGTTCCTCCGGCCTCCGACTCCACGCGCAGTCCGGGGGCGGTCCTGGCGAGCAGTCGCACCAGCGGGTGGGCACTCATCGCGCCGAAACCCCTGCTTCCACAGCGGCGGACCAGGCCCGCAGACCCTCGTCGACGGCGTTCTCGTCGATCACGAGAGCGGGGATCATGCGCACGACCTGGTTCCACGCACCGCAGAGCAGCAGGAGCAGACCCTCGTCCACGGCGGCGCGCTGGACCCGGCCGGCGGTCTCCGGGTCGGGGCGGCCGTCCTCGGTGACGAACTCGGTCGCGAGCATCAGCCCGGCGCCCCGCACGTCGCCGATGGCGGGCGTCCTGGCGGCGATCGCCTCCAGCCCCGCCCGCAGCCGCGCGCCCATCAGCTCGGCGTTCTGCACGAGCTTCTCCTCCTCGACGACCTCCAGCGTGGCGACGGCGGCCGCGCACGCCACGGCGTTCGCGCCGTACGTGCCGCCCTGCGAGCCCGGCCAGGCCTTGCTCATCAGCTCCTCGCTCGCCGCGATGCCGGACAGGGTGAAGCCGCTGGCCAGGCCCTTCGCGGTGACGAGGACGTCCGGCGTGACACCGGAGTGCTCGTGGCCCCAGAACCGGCCGGTGCGCCCGACGCCGGTCTGCACCTCGTCGAGGATCAGCAGGAAGCCGTGCCGGTCGGCGCGCTCACGCAGCCCCTCCAGGAACGCGCGGGGCGCCGGGACGTAGCCGCCCTCGCCGAGCACCGGCTCCACGATGAGCGCCGCCGTGTCGGCGGGCGAGGAGATCGTCTGGAGCACGTAGTCCAGCTCCTGCAACGCGAACCGCGTCGCGGTGTCCTCGTCCCAGCCGTAGCGGTAGGCGGTCGGGAACGGCGTCACGACGACCCCGCTCATCAACGGGGAGAAGCCGGACCGGAACCGCGTGCCCGAGGTGGTCATGGACGCGGCGGCAACCGTGCGGCCGTGGAAACCACCGTGGCAGACCAGGATGTTCGGCCTGCCGGTCGCCTGCCGCGCGAGCCGCATCGCCGCCTCCACGGCCTCGCTGCCGGAGTTGACGAAGAACAGGCTGTCGAGGCCCTCCGGCAGCACCTCGCCCAGCTTGGCGACGAGCCGTCGCAGCGGCTGGTGCATGACCGTCGTGTACTGGCCGTGGATCAGCGTCGCGACCTGCTCCTGGGCGGCGGCGACGACCTTGGGGTGGCAGTGCCCGGTGCTGGTGACGCCGATGCCCGCGGTGAAGTCCAGGTACCGGCGACCATCTTCGCCGTACAGGTGCACGCCCTCACCACGAACCGCGACTACAGGGGTGGCTTGACGCAGGTGAGGCGACAGTGCGGTCATGGTCATCTCCCAGCCGAGTGATCTTGTTCTTGGTGCGGCCACCTGAGCGTCGCCGGAGCGACGACCTCCCACAACGCGCGTTCTGTCCGGTCGAGAGGCGTTGTTTGGACGTTTTGTCAAACCAGAGCAACAGCTCGGCGGATCGGTACGGCCCTGCAGTCGGCGAGATCCGCGCTTGCGCAGGTGAGAGGCGCTTGTCAAAGTGACGGCGTGCCCGAGAACCCAGGCCCACCGACCGTGGCGGACGTGCTGGCGCTACCCGTGCTGGCCGCGGGTCTGCCGGAGGTCGTCGTCGCCGGCGAACCGGGCCTGGACCGGCCGGTGCGCTGGGTCCACATCACGGAGCTGACCGACCCCGCGTCGTTCCTCAAGGGCGGCGAACTGGTCCTCACCACAGGCGTGCCGCTGCCGGGCGACACCTCGCAGGTGCGCCGCTACGTCGACGAGCTCGCCGACGTCGGCGCCGCTGCCCTCGTCCTCGAACTCGTCCGCCGGTTCCACCGCGCGCCCGATCCGCTGATCCGCGCCTGTCGCACCCGCGGCCTCCCGTTGATCACGCTGTCGCGGGACGTCAACTTCCTCGAGGTCACGCAGGTGGTCCACGCGTTGATCCTGGGCAACCAGACCGAGGTCCTGCGCCGCACCCAGCAGATCCACGACACCTTCACCGCTCTGACGTTGCGCGGTGCCGGACCGGAGGACGTGGTCAGGACAGCGGCCGAGATGAGCCACCACACCGTCGTGCTGGAGAACCTGGCCCATCAGGCGGTGATCTGCGAACCCGTTGGAACAAGCGCGGAAGAGGCACTATCACAGTGGGAACGGAGGTCAAGGGCCGTCACCGTCGAGGTGCGCACCACGTCGCACGAACAGGACGGCTGGCTGACCACACCTGTGGAGTTCCAGGGCGAACGCTGGGGCCGGGTCGTCATGCTGCCCACGCCGGGCGCCGCTTTCCGCACCGAGGACATCACCGTGCTCGAACGGGCGGCGATGACGTTGACCATCGCCCGGCTCATCCACTCCACGTCCTGGGAGCGCCGCGCACACCGCCACGTTCTGCGTGACATCGCCGAGCAACGCCACCGCTCCCCCGCCGAAGCCCGAGCCCGTGCCACCGCGCTCGGACTGCCGGTAGCCGATGCCACCTTCCTCGCCGTGCTGATCGACACCCGGCACGACGCCACCGAGGTCGAAACCCTCATCGCGCCTGCCCTCGAACGGACAGGCCTGGTGGGCGCGCTCGAAGACCGGCGCGTAGGAGTGCTGCTCTCCGTGCGCGGCGGACAACCGTGGCAGTCCACTGTGGAGCAACTGAGCCGCACCGCACGTGAGGCTGATCCCGACGCGGTGGTGAGCGTCGGATGCGAGGTCACCGACCTCTCACACGTCGCCCGCTCGTTCCGCGAAGCCGGACGAGTCGCCGAAGCCGTGCTCCCCGGCACCGACCAGCTCTACCACCAGCTGTCCGACATCGGCCTGCGGCACCTGCTCCACACCCTGCGCAACGACGTGCGCGTCCAGGACTACGTCGAACGCCAGGTCGGCCGGCTGATCGAGCACGACGCCAGGCACGGCACCGAACTGCTGCCCACGTTGCGCCACTACCTCGACGCAGCGGGCAGCAAGACCATCGCGGCCCGCCGCAGCGGCCTGTCCCGGCAGACCCTCTACGAACGCCTGCGCTTGGTGGAACGACTGCTCGACTGCGACCTCGAGGTGGGCGAGCAACGCACCGAGGTGCACGTCTCCCTCATCGCGCTCGACATTCTGCGAATGTCCTGATCGTGGGTGTCAGGAAGCCACTGCGAGCAGGTCATCGATCACGGGCTCTCGCCCGCCGTGGGTGAGATGCGCGATGGCGAACACGGGCGCGATCACCTGGCTCCAGGAATACAGCCTGTCCCCGTCGAGCCCGCATGCGGTGGCCACCCTTTGGCAACGAGCCTCGACGCCCTCGTGACCGGCACCGGCCACCACGTAGTCGACGGCGTCGAAACACGGATCGCCGATGCACGCCTTCGGGTCGATCGCGACCAGACCCCGCGACGGGCCGCCGTCCAAGACGTTGCCGAGGTGCAGATCGCCGTGCAACAGCACGAGCCTGGTCTGAGTGTCCAGCAACGTCTCGCAGCGTCGTATCGCCCGCTGCCACGTGGTCTGATCGATCCGTGCGCCGATGGCCGGTTCGGTCAGCCTCTGGCCGATTCGGCCGAAGGCCTCGTCAAGCCGACCGCGTAGATCCCACGGCCAGTGCGCGGGCACAGCCACGCCGTGCAGTGCGGCCAGCAACTCTCCCCACTGCCGCGGCAATGTTGCGCCCGGCAGGTCCTCGGCTTCGGTGCCGGGCAGAATCTCCTCCAACACCATTGCCCCGGCCTCCGCATCGATGGCCAACACGGCCGGCACCCGGCCCGAGGGCGCGAACACGGCCGCGACCAGTCCCGCCAGCAGCAGCATCCCCGCCGGCCACCCGAACGAGAACTCCTGCTGCACGAAGACGAAGCCCACGACCGCCACGAGCACCACGACCACGCACCCGACGAACAGCCCGGAACCGACTCGGCCGTGATAAGCGGTCACCGCCCCGACCACCACAGCGCCGATCAGGACGAGCTGCGGCGCGAGCCCGAGCAGAATCCGCAACGGCAGGCTCACCCGACCACCCCGTCGACCAGGACGGCGCCGACGAACGGCGCTGGCACGGCCCACCCTCTCCCGTCACCCGATCATGGTGACATCGCCGTGCGCTATGACCACCATCCGCCCTGCGTGCGGGCGTCCGTGACAACACCGTGGATCTGGTGGAGTCGTGCCACGTGCCGACGAGGTTCGCACCCCTGAGGTTCGCGTCGACGAGGTCTGCGTCGATGAGCGTCACGTTCGTGAGGTGAGCGCCCTGGCAACGCTGAGACGCGGGACGCCACAGGTGGGTAGCAGCTCGGTCGACTGGTTCGATGCGATCTTCGCTGCGGTCTACCTCATCGGCGCGTTGCGGGCTGTGCGGATCACGCGATCGTGGTCGGCGACGGACATCAGGCCTTCACCGACCCACCGCCGCGCCACGGCGGTCACCCGGTCCAGGAACACGCTTCTGGACGAAAACGGCGCCGCAACCCACACCTCGTCGAGGAACGTCGACCCGTCCGCGCGCACCGGGTTCGCGACGCCGGAGTCCACCCCTGCGAACGCGATTTTCGGCTCAGCGCGGCGGAAGTAGGAGTGGTAGGCGTCCTCGGTGCCCTCGAAGAACGGTGCCAGCGTCAGTTCACCGAGCCGGAAGTGCAGCGGCCTGCCCGCGACCGGCTGGAGGTTGCCGGCGAGATCGCCGGAGAGCGCCGCGCGTCCGTACAGGCCGAGTTCCAGCAACTCGCGCCGCGCATCGCGTGCCACGAGGTTGATCGGACCGTACATCAGCGACTGCACGAGAGGCTGGTCCGGCGTGCGCTCCGTCCGCAAGCCGAACGGCATCCGCACGCGCACAACATCCCCGTTGCGCCACGACCGGGACAACGTCACATAGGTGCCGGGCAGGGCGTTGACGTGTTGCGGGACACCGTTGACCGTCACGGTGAACTGCCTCGCCCACGCGGGAACTCGCAGGCTCAGGTCGAACCGGGCCCTGCCGGTGATCCGCAGCGTCGTGCCCTGCTCGACCGGGAAACCGGTGGTCTGGGTGACGGTGACGCCCTTCCACTTCAGCACCGACGGGCTGTAGAGGTTCACGTACAGCCGCGAGTCGTCCGCCGCACGGAAGTACACCGAGTCCTGGTACTTCGTCGCGCTCTCCATGCCGGTGCCCTCACAGCACGTCGTGCCCTGCTTGGGGGTGAAGTCGCGGATACCACCCGGAGTGAGGTCGACGAAGTACGTCATCAGCGGCAGCTCGGAATCGGCGCGGTCCTGTTTGGACCCCAGGATCTGGTTGTAGAGCGCGCGTTCGTAGTAGTCGAAGTACTTGGGCGACTGTTCGTGCAGGAACAGCTGGCGGCTGAGCTTGAGCATGTTGTGCGCGCAGCAGGTCTCCGCCGACGTGTCGCTCAACCCGCCGGCGACGACGTTGCGCGCCTTCCAGAACTCGCCCGTGCTCGTGCCGCCGATGCTGAACATCCGCGGCGGCACGACCATGCCCCAGAAGTTCCTGGCCGCCAGCCAGTACCGCTGCTCACCGGTCGCCTCGTAGAGCCGGAGCAGGCCGGTGAAGATCGGGATGTGCTGGTTGGCGTGCAGACCTTCCAGCACGTCGCGGTTCTCGGCGCACGCGGTGATCAACGAGTCGAGGTCGAAGAGCCTGGCCAGTTCCAGGTGCTTTCCGGTGATCGCGTGCAGGTCGACGATCGCCTCGACGATGCCGCCGTACTCGCCGCTGGAGAAGATGCCCCACATCCGCTGACGCACCTCGGCGGACAGTTTGCTCAATCGCGAGAACATCCAGTCGCACAAGCCGTCCGCAAGGTCCAGGGCCCGCACGTCCTGGGTGTTGCGGTAGGCGTCGACCAAGCCCTTGAGGATCTTGTGCGCGGTGTAGTAGGGCGCCCACACCACCTGGTAGTCCGGGCGCGTCATCGTCTCCAGCGTGATGAACTGTGTTTCCGGGTACGCGGCCAGGAAACCGGGGTGGCTCGGACCGCCCCACGTGCGGCGCAACGTCGCGTGCCGCCCGCGTCCGGACGCGTCGGCGAACGTCCCACCGGTCGTCTCGTCGAACGCGTAAGAGCTCAGATCTCCCTTGAGAGACGCGGTGATCTCGTCCGCGCTCAGAGCCCGCGAGAACAGGTTCACGTCGTCGAAGGCCCCGGCGAACACCGGGTCACCGCCGAAGTGCGACCGCCCCAGCCAGTGGTGCGCGAGCGAGCCGAGTGCCGCCGGGTTCAACGACATCGCGGTGTTCGTGCCGACCTGGACGCCGTTGACGTACAACGTGCCGGTGGTGCCCGCGATCGTCACCGCGACGTGGCTCCACTCGCGCAACGGCAGCGGCGCGGTGCCGTCGATGCCCTGTTCGCCGCCCGGACCGTTGGTCGTGATGGCGAACCGCGGCACGCCGCTCCCGTTGCGGGCGGCCAGGTAGAGGTACCGGGTGTTGTCGTTGCCGAAGTCGAAGATCCGCGCCCAGTTCGCGTCGTGCGACGGCCGCACCCACGCTGTTAACGTGAACATCGCGGGCAGCGGCTCAGCCGGAAGATCGATGTACTGGTACGAGCCCCGCACCTGCTCGGCCGCCCGCCCGGACTTCCCCGGCACGCTCAGCACCTGCGGATCACGGCGCAGCGCGGCCCTGCACTCGACGAACGCTCCCAGCATCGTGCGGATCTTCTCCAGGTACACCGGGTCGCCGGTGCTGCCGTACGCCTGGGCCAGCATCGACAGGAAGTGCCCGGTGAAGTGGCCGCGGAGGTTGCCGTTCGCCTCCCCGTCGAGACCTTCCCAGCCACCAGGCGCGATGGCGCCCAACGTGTCCAGGCCCGCGTTGGCGCGAAACACCTGGAGCAACCGGTTCACGTCGTAGCCACGCGCGTAGGCGAGAACGAGGTCGCGCTTCCTCGAGAAAACGCCTTCGGTCAGCGCCACTTCAGACAGTCCGAACGGAAGGAGGCCACTCGACGCCAAGGTCTGCGGTGCCGCCATCGCCTCTCGCCCTGTCACGCTGAGCAGGGGCGTCGCGGCGGTCAGGGAAGCCGCCTTCAGGAAGCCGCGCCGCGCGAACCCGTCCGCCATCTGCCCCGCTCCTCGCCGTCGAGAAATGTGAGCGCTAACATAGACCTGGGCTCGGACAGGCGTCAACGGCCGGGCGATCAGTGGTCCAGCAGGGGAACGCTGGTGCAGTGTCCAGGGTCGCGACGTGCTGCACCAAGTGGTCGAAGGCGGCGTCCTCACCGGCGATGTCACCGGCAGGGAAGTTCCGGACCGCGGGATCCTCGCCACGGCCGGGTGAGCCGGGTTCTCGAGCACAGCAGGCCGAACTGGCCCTGTTCGTCCCTCCAACCCACACGACCGGCGACAAGGCACCAACCAGGAACTGGTCGCCACAACCGGCAACGACACTCCACTCGACACACTCGTCCCGGCGTGAGATACCGGTCGAGCAGGGCTGACGAGGTGCGCTGCCACCCCGCCGAGATCAAGTTCGTCGAGCGGCTCCCCGTTCTGCCGACCGGAAACTCTTGACAGTCATCTGGTTGGGAGCCGCAGTCGCTTGAGCGCGAGTGCGTTGAGAGCGACGATCACGCTGGACCCGGACATCGACAGAGCGGCGATCTCGGGACGCAGCATCAGGCCGAAGGCCGGAACGAACACGCCGGCCGCGATGGGCAGCGCGATGGTGTTGTAGCCGATCGCCCAGCCGAGGTTCTGCCGCATCTTGCGCAGGGTGCCGCGACCGATGCGCAGCGCGATCGGGACGTCGAGCGGATCAGAGCGCATCAGCACCACGTCGGCGGTCTCGATGGCCACGTCGGTCCCGGCACCGATGGCGATGCCGAGATCGGCCTGGGCCAGCGCGGGAGCGTCGTTGACACCGTCGCCGACCATGGCGACGCGCCGGCCGCTGGACTGCAACTCGGCCACCTTCGCAGCCTTGTCCCCTGGCAACACCTCGGCGATCACCGTGTCGATGCCGAGCTGCGCGGCGATGCGTTGGGCGGTGGCGTGGTTGTCGCCGGTCAGCATCACGACTTCGACGCCGAGGTCGTGCAGCGCCTGAACGGCCGCGACCGAGGTCTCCCTCGGCGCGTCGGCAATGCCGATCACTCCGGCGGGCACACCGTCGATCGCGGCCAGCACCGCGGTGCGGCCGGTGGCGGCGAGCTCGTCCCGGCGGCTCGCCAACGGGCCGAGCTCCACGCTTTCCCGCTCGAGCAGCCGCCGGTTGCCGACGACCACACGCCGGCCGTCGACCTCCGCGATCGCTCCGTGCCCCGGGACGTTCTCGAATCGAGCCGCCCGCAGCCCGTCGAGGTCTGCGGCGCGGCGGACGATGGCCTCGGCGAGCGGGTGCTCGGACTCGCGTTCGACGGCGGCGACCAGGCGCAGCAGCTCGTCCTCGCCGAAGCCGTCGGTGATCACGTCGGTGACCTCCGGCTCGCCCTTGGTCAGGGTGCCGGTCTTGTCCACCACCACGACCTCGATGCGGGCGGAGGTCTCCAAAGCCATGGCGTTCTTGAACAACACCCCGCGTTTCGCGCCGAGGCCGGTACCGACCATGATCGCGGTCGGGGTGGCGAGGCCGAGAGCGTCGGGACACGTGATCACTACGACGGTGATGGCGAACAGCATGGCCGTGGCGAACGAGGCACCGGACAGCAACCAGGCTGCGAGCGTGAGACCTCCGCCGACGAGCGCCACGAACACCAGCCAGAAGGCCGCCCGGTCCGCGAGTCGTTGGCCAGGAGCCTTGGAGTTCTGGGCCTCCTGCACGAGTTTGACGATCTGCGCGAGCGCGGTGTCGGAGCCGACCTTGGTCGCCCGGACCCGCAGGGTGCCGTTGGCGTTGATCGTGGCGCCGACGACGATCGAGCCCGGAGCCTTGTGCACGGGCAGGCTTTCGCCGGTCACCATCGACTCGTCGACCTCGGACTCGCCCTCCTCGACGACGCCGTCCACCGCGATCTTCGCGCCGGGCCGCACGAGCAACAGGTCACCTACCACGACCTCGGCTGTGGGCACCTCGACCGGTTCGCCGTCCCGCAGCACGACCGCCTTCGGTGGCGCCAGGTCGAGCAGCGTGCGGATCGCGTCGTTGGCGCCGCCGCGGGCGCGCATCTCGAACCAGTGTCCCAACAGGACGAAGGCGGCCAGCACGGTCGCGGCCTCGTAGAAGACCTCTCCCCCGCCGGTCAGCGTGATGACCACCGAGTACAGCCAGCCCGCGCCGACGGCGACGGCCACGAGCACCATCATGTCGAGTGTCCGGGCCCGCAGCGCCCTCCAGGCGCCGTCGAAGAAGATCCAGCAGGAGTAGAAGATCACCGGCAGGCTCAGCAGCAGCGACCACACGTCCGCGCGCGTTCCGAACGGTGTCGGGAGGTGCAGTCCGAACACCTCGGTGCCGATGGGCGACCACAGCACGATCGGGATCGAGAACAGCACCGCCACGAGGAACCGGTTGCGCATGTCGGCGACCATCGCGGCCATCGACATGCCCGCGTGCCCGCCGTGGCCCATCATCTCGTGCGGCGAGTGCTCGGCTCCCGGTTCCGCGGTGGGATCGCAGATGTGGTTGGGGACCGACTGGCCGGCGCAGTGGTAGCCGCAGTCGATCACCCACTGACGCAGTTGTGCCACGGAGGTCGTGTCCGGGTCGAAGTGCACGGTCGCGGTCTGTGCGGCCGGGTTCACCTCGACGTGGTGCACGCCGGGTTGCCTGCCGAGCTTGGCGTTGACGACGTTCTGCTCGGTGGCGTAGTGCAGTCCGCTGACGTCCAGCACCACGGAGTTCATCGCTGCTCCTCGTAGCCGAGCACGGCCATCATCCCGGCTTCGGCGTGGTAGGCGTTGTGGCAGTGGACCATCCACTGGCCGGGGTTGTCCGCGTCGAACTCGCACGCCACGGTCTGGCCGGGGAGCACGACGGCGGTGTCCTTGCGCGGACCGTTCAACTGGAACGTGTGGCCGTGCAGGTGCATGGGGTGCCACATCATCGTGGTGTTGACGAACTCCAGGCGCACGCGCTGTCCACTTCGGACCCTTTGCAGGCCGTCCGAGCGGCCGTTGATGCCCCACTCGTAGCTCATCATGCCCCCGGTCAGCTCCAGCCGGTGCACCACGTCCGGCTTCCGCGAAGGCAGCGGTGTGGTCGCCTTGAGCTCGTCGTATCCCACGACCTTGCCGCGCAGTTCGGCCGGCCGCACGTCGGGCACCGGCGCGGTGCCCGCACCGGTGCGCACGACGGCCAGTCCTGCGCCGCTCTTGCCCTCCGCTACGGCCACGAGCGGAAAGACACCATCAGCCAGCGTGACCAGCACGTCGTAACGCTCACCCATGCCGATGACCAGGGCGTCGGTGTCCACCGGGACGACGGGGACGCCGTCGGTGTGCGTGACCGTCATTCGGTGTCCGGCCAGCGCGACGCGGTAGGCGGTGTCGGCACCGGCATTGATGAGCCGCATGCGGACACGTTGGCCGGGTTTCGCTGCGAACGTGAGGGGCGCAGACGCGACACGGCCGTTGATCAAGTGGTGCGGATGAGCCACGTCGCCGCCGAGCGCGGACGCACCGTGCATCATGTGACCGCCGCGCTTGCGCAGGCCGGCGAGCACCTGGTCCGGGTCGGTGCCGGTGCCGTCGAGCCAGTCGTCCAGCACGACCACCCACTCTGCGTCGTACGCGCCCGGTTCGGCCGGATCCTCCACGATCAGCGGGGCGTACAGGCCGCGATCGAGCTGGGTGCCGGTGTGCGGGTGGAACCAGTACGTGCCCGGAGTCGGAGCGATGAACCGGTAGGTGAAGTCCGCACCTGGTCTGATCGCGGCCTGGGTGAGCGGAGGCACGCCGTCCATGTCGTTGCGCAACGCCGGACCGTGCCAGTGCACCGACGTGTCCGCGGGCAGCCGGTTCACCAACCTCGCCTCGATCAGGTCCCCGGCGCCGACGCGGATCTCCCGGCCGGGCAGCACCCCGTCGTAGGTCCAGGTGCGCACCACCGGGCCACCCAGGTCGATCTGGCCTTCGGTCGCAGTCAGCGTGACCGCACGGGTGCGGCCGGTGCCTCCGCGGGCCGTCTCGGTGCGCTCGACCAGTGGATCCGTGGGCAGGACCAGCGGGTTCTCGGCGGCGGTGCAGCCGGCGATGCCGAGAACGGTCGCGCCGAGAAAGGCCCGGCGGGTGAAGGGGCTCATGCGGTCGCCTTCCGGAACAGCCAGGTCGCCAGCACGCCGAGCCCGAGCAGCCAGCCCAGCCCCGGCAGCAACGCCCCGGTTTCGTCGAAACTCGTGGTCAGCCCGCCGTCGAGCAGCACGCGATCGGCGCCGTAGCCCGGCAGGAAACGCGCCCAGTCCGGTGGTTCCGCCCGCAGCATCGGGCTCTGCGCGATGCCGATGTCGAGGAACGGCACCAGGAACGCGATCAACACTCCGGACACGCGACCGAAGACCGGTCCGATGCACACCCCGATCAGCGCGTAGGTCGCCGCGAGCAACGCGTTGCCGCCCGCGTAGACCGGCCACTGCTCCGCGTCGAACACGGTCGCGGTGACCAGCAGCGACGCCGCGGTCACCAGCAGGACGGCGCAACCGATCACGCCCAGGCGCGCGGTGAGCAGTGTGGGCGTGCGGAAGCCGGCGAGGGTGAGGCGCTGGTCACCCGCGCGGGCGTCGAGGACGATGAACAACCCTGCGAGCGCAGCCAGTGAGGCGATGGCGATCGGGGTCATCGTGCCGGCGTGCACGTCGGGCAGCCAGAACGAGAACGGGCGCCGCACACCGTCGTCCACCAGGGACAGCACCATGGTGTCGTCGGGTGTGATCACCTTGGACAGCCAGATGAACACGACAGGCACCGCGACGAGCAGTACCCACAGCACCGGGTTGCGCCGGTAGTCACGCAGTCCCATGCGCAACGCGATGATGAACTGCCCTGCCCGCACTCGACGTCGGCGGGCAGCTCTCGTGACCGCCGTGACCACCAGACACGCGAACACCAGCGCGCCGGCCGTCCACACGAGCGCCCAGCCGAGGTCGCTCACCTGGCCGCCGTGCCGGGACGGCAGGTCGACCATCCACAACGTGACGAAGTGGGTCGGCAGCCAGCGCGTCGCGAGCCGGTCCGGTGAGCCGAGCGCGGGCCCGAAGAACACGTCGAGGATCCAGACGAACAGGATCAGCACCGTGCCGTTGACGGGATTGCGCACCAGCACACCGGTGACCGCTCCGATCGCCAGGTAGATCACGGCGAACATCAGCGTCCCGGCGGCGACCCGCCCCGGCTCCTCGATCCCGGTCCTGGCGGCCAGCGCTGCCAGCGCGGCGGCGGAGGCCAGCGCGGCGAGTGCCAGACCAGTGGTGACCCGTGCGGCGACCAGTCGTGCGGCCGGCATCCCCGCGAGCACGAGCCTGCGGTCCGCGGCC
Source organism: Lentzea rhizosphaerae (assembly GCF_042649515.1). Taxonomy (NCBI): domain Bacteria; kingdom Bacillati; phylum Actinomycetota; class Actinomycetes; order Pseudonocardiales; family Pseudonocardiaceae; genus Lentzea; species Lentzea rhizosphaerae. The sequence goes on from NZ_JBHRZI010000038.1 coordinate 20,239, forward strand.
CTGGCCGCCCGCAGCTGGAAGTACAGCGCGATGCCCGCGAGGAAGCCTGCGGCCCATCCTGCGGTGGCGGTCTCGACCGACGGCCCGGTCCCGCCGAGCAGCTCGGCGGCCTCCGCCATCGACCCGGCCGCGACCACGACGAACACCACCGGCACCAGCACGAGCACGAGCGGGTTGACCGGGTTGCGGGCGTAGTCGGCCAGGAAGCGGCGCACGAACGGCAGCGCGGTCATGTCCGGCCGTCCCGCAGGTGCACGATGCGGTCGAAGCGCTCCTCGTCGGCGACGAAGTGGCTGATGATCAGCACCGAGCGGCCCTGCTCACGACGACGTGCGACCAGATCCCAGAACCTCAGGTAGGTGTCCCAGTCGAACCCGGCGTAGGGCTCGTCCAGCAGCAGCACCTCGGGGTCGGCGAGCAGCGCGAGTCCCAGGTTCAGTTTTGCCAGCGTGCCACCGGAGAGCTGATCCGCACGGGTGGACGCGTAGCGCTCGAAGCCGAGTGCCGCGTAGAGCTCACGCCGCGACCGGCGCTCGGCCTCCTGGCTCATCCGGTAGGCCCGGCCGAACAGCTCGAAGTGTTCGTCGCAGGTGAGCCGCTCGTAGTACACCGGCTCCTGCGGGCAGTACCCGAGCCGGCCGGCGATCGACACAGTTCCCGCATCCGGCCGCAGAGCGCCGACGAGGATCTTCATCAGCGTCGACTTGCCCGAGCCGTTCTCCCCGACCAGGCCGACAACCTCACCGGGCAGCAGCGTGATGTCCGCGCCGCGCAACACGTTCTGGCGGTGTCGCAACCCGTGCCGATAGCTCTTCTCGATGCCGCTCGCCTCCAGCACGGCGGTTCGCACCGGTTGTGCGGTGGTGGTCATGGCGCGCTCCAGCTGCCGACGGCGTCCTGGGGAAGTCCGGTGATGCGCAGCTCCACGGCTGCTCCGGCGGGAATGGGCGTGGCGAAGCTGAGCGTGCCCTCGCGGTGGTGGCCGCCGGGGCCCTGCCCGTCCCAGCGGGCTCCGTTCACGCTCGTTCCGTTGACGGTCAGCCGAGCCGCGGTGGCCGGGTCGAGGCCGAGGTCCACGGTGTGGGTGTCGAACTTGATCCGGAACGTGGCGCCGGAGCCGTCCAGCGTCAGCGCGGTCATGGTGACCTCGACCTCGCCGGCCTGGACGGTCCGGCTGCCCAGCTCTACCTGACCTGGTTCGGGACGGGTGAGGAACCAGGCGACCACTCCGAGCACGACCAACGCGATCGCGACGACAACGGCGACTCCGCGCCACGACGTGGTGATGTGCACCATTCTGCTCACCGTCCAACCGGGACTGACGTGCGGCGCAGCCTGCGCGCCGCGAGGAACACACCGAGCGCGTTGATCGCGATTCCGATCGCCATGATCGGAATCCGGTACTCGGTCAGGAACACGGCGGCGCCGGACGCACCGATGATCGGCGCGAGGTCCGCGACGTGGTGGGCACAGCAGGCGATCATGCCGACGGCCGAGGCGCCCGCTCCGCCTCCGGTCGCGGCGCGCACGTCCGCGTGCAGTCGCTCACGCCGCCGCAACTCGACGAACAACCCGATCTGGGTGCCGAACCCGGACAGGATCAGCAGCAGCCACGGCCAGTCGTCGAGGGTCTGCTGCCCCAGGTGTGCGAGACCGCCGGCGAAGCCGACGACCACCGCGTAGAACAAAGCCAGGCCAGTGGCTCCGAGGATCCCGGCACAGATCGCTTTCGTGTTCATCGCCGGCTCCGGGCGCGTACAGCCGGAACTGCGCGCAAGCGTGGCAGGAAGGCCGGGGTCCGATCGGCGTACGCGGACCACTCCTCGCCGAACCGTTGTGCGACCTCGCGTTCCTCGCTTCGTGCAAGCCTCGCGTACACCACGACCAGGATGGGGAACATGATCAGCGTGGGAATGGTGGGCCACTGCAACAGGAAGCCGATCATCACCAGCAGAAAACCGTCGTACTGCGGGTGGCGCACCCGCGCGTAGGGGCCCGTGGTGGCCAGCCGATCTTCCTTGGCGGCTTCGTGCAGGCGAGCCCACGCAGCGGAGATCAGCCAGAATCCTCCGGCGATCGCGATGTAGCCGGCCAGGTGGAACGGGCTCAGGTGCGGATCACCGGTCCAGCCGGTGAGGTCGTTCCACAAGTGCCCGCCCGCGTGGGTGTCCTTCAGCAGCGGGAATCGCGAACCGAGCCAGGATCCGAGCAGGTAGATGGTCAGCGGGATGCCGTACATCTCGGTGAACAGGGCCACGAGGAACGCTGTGAACGCGCCCATCGCCCGCCAGTCCCGCTTGGTGCGCGGCCGGAAGAAGCTCGTCGCGAACATCACGAACAACGCGATGTTCAGGACGACCAGAGGCCACAGCCCGTAGGCGGCATCAGCCATCACGACCCGCCGGTGGTGTGGCGTTGATCGTGGTGCTGGTCGTCAGATCCACCACGGCCGCCGTGCCCACCCATCATGAACATCATCATCAGCGGGCAGGCCAGCACCAACAGACCGAACAGCATTGTCTGAAGGGGCACACCGGCGAAGGCGAGACCGACGATCAGGATCGCCAGGGCGATCGCGTACAGACCCAGCTGCTTGCGCTTCACGGCGTCCTCCTCATCCTCGACTGCTTCGAGAATCGCCGCCCGGAAAGCGGGTCAGCAGAGCAGCTCGTCGCCAGCGCGGAAGTCCGAAGGTCCCCGTCCCGAACGGGACTGAGACCCTGTCGAAACCTACGACGGATCTTAGGAGGTTTTCTAGCAGCCTAAAGGCATGGCTCGACCGGGAGCACTCAGTCAGCCGGACGGAGCCCTGCAAGGGTGACAGCGACGAGCCGGCGCACGGCGTCCTCGGAGGAGAGATTGCCCGCCGCGATGAGCGCGTGGACGCAGAAGGTCGCGAGCTCACCGGGCTCGACGTCGTCGCGAACCTCTCCGGCCTGCGCGGCGTCGGCCACGAGGTCACGGATCATGTCCTGGACTTGCGCCTGAGCGCCGGTGACCTGCTCGTCCCGGTGCAGGACGGCCATGAGATCGGCGTCGAAGTGCCCGCGCGACCGGCGCGAGATGTCCGCGAACCCTTCGAGCACCGCTTCCAGTCGCTCGCCAGGACCGGTCGCGCGGTCGCGAACCGCGATCAGGTGCGCGAGATGGTGTGCGATCCGCTCGCCGTGCCACGCGCGCAGGATCGACTCGACGTCCTGGAAGTACTTGTAGAGGGTCGCGCGGCCGATACCGGTTTGCTCCGCGATCTGCGACATCGTGACGTTGAGCAGTCCGCGCTCAGCGACCAGCGCCGCGGTGGTGTTCAGGATCGCGTGTCGCACCTCCCGGCGGTGCGTCTCGATCGTCTCGTTCCACAGCTTCGGCACAACCACATCCTACGGGATCGAGACACTATGTATTGAGAAAGACACACTGTCTCGTAAACTGTTCTGCATGGCTGACACACCCCGCTGGGCGAAGATCATGTGGATCGTCGTGGCCGTCGTCGTCGCACTGGTCGTCGTGGCGCTCCTGCTCCCGATCGAGCACGGCCCTGGAATGCACCGATGAGGCCACGGGCCCGCAAGGTCGCGCTCACCGCACACATCGGCGCTTCGGTCGGCTGGTTCGGCGCGGTGCTGACGTTTCTCGGACTAGCGCTCGTGGGTGTCACTGCGGAGGACGACCGGCTGGTGCGCGGCGCTCACCTCGTCGCGGAACCCGTGGTCTGGTACGTGATCGTTCCGTTCGCGGTCGCCTCACTGCTCACCGGATTGATCTCGTCCTCGGGTTCCGCCTGGGGTCTGTTCCGGCACCACTGGGTGCTGCTGAAGCTCGTTCTCAACGCGTTCGCGACGGCGGTCTTGCTGCTCTACACGCAGACCGTCGGTCAACTCGCGGACATCGCCGGGGACTCCGCCGCGGACATCGGGCCGCTGCGGTCGCCGACGTTCGTGCTGCACTCCGCCGGAGCGCTCGCCCTGCTGGTCGTGGCATTGGTGCTCGCGGTGTACAAGCCGCGTGGTGTGACCCGCTTCGGCAGGTCAGCGTGACGCGAGGGCCGGAAGCAAGGTCGCTTCGAGCACACCGGCGGCCTCTTCGGCAGCGAGGCGACCGGCGTTCACGTCGTCGGCTGCGGCGTGCAGCAGGCTGTAGACGGTCGTGACCAGCCAGGCCATCGGCAGGTCTGAGCGGAACACGCCCTCCTGCTGTCCGCGGACCAGCAGCGATTCGACGTGGTCGACGACCTCGCGGTGACGTTGCCTGAGCCGAGTGGCGCCGAGCTCGCGCTGAGCCAGGTCGAAGAGTTTGCGGTGCTGGTCCAGCTCGTGCCAGGACGACTGCAGGAGGCGCCGCAACGCGTCTGTGGCAGGACCCTCACCCGGAGTCACCTTCTCGATCACCTCGCCCGCCGCCGCGATCGTGCGGTCCAGCACGGCTTCCAGCAGGACCTCGCGGGACGGGAAGTGGGCGTAGAGGGTGACGCGGCCGACGCCGGCGGCACGCGCGATCGCCGCCATGCTCGCCTGCGGATCCTCGGTGAAGGACACGAGGGCCGCGTCGAGGATGGCGGCGATGTTGCGTTCGGCGTCGGCGCGGCGCCGGGTCTGCGTGGTGGCCACGACCGAGAGCCTACGGACCTCAGTGCGCGAACACCGGGCCGTCCGTCGCGGGTGGCCGTCCGGCGGGCACGAGCAGGGTCGCACCGACCGCGACCACTGCTGCCACGACTGCGGTCGCGGTGAACGCGGCACCGAACCCGGTCACGCCGCCGCCTTGCAGGCTCTGCGCGGCGATCGTGGACACGAAGGCGATGCCGAGCGTGGCACCCAGCTCGTGGCCGGTGTTGACCAGTCCGGACGTGGCGCCCGCGTCGTGCGGGCCGACGTGCGCCATGGCAGTGGTCGTGGCCGTGACGAACGCCGCGCCGAGCCCGAGGCCCGAGATCAGGAAGCCGGGAAGCACTGCCAGCACTGCATTTCCGGACGCGGGGACCTGAGCGAGCAACACCGCCCCGACGGCAGCGAGGCCGAACCCGGCCGCGACCGCGGGGCGTCCACCGAACCGGCTCACCACGCGCACACCCAGGTGGGTGCCGAGGCCGATCACGAGCGCGACCGGCAGGAAGATCAGCCCGGTCTGCAACGCGTCGAGTCCCAGAACGTGCTGCAGGTACTGGGAGTTGAGGAAGAAGTTGCCCAGCAGCAGAGCTGACGCCGCCAGCATCACCAGGTTGCCCGCGACCACCGGCCGCCTGCCCAGCAGCGACAACGGAACCAGCGGGCGGGCGGCCCGGCGCTCGACGAGGACGAACACCGCCAGCAACGCCACTCCCCCGGCCAGGAACCACGGCGTGCTGCCGCCGCCCCAGCCCGTGTCACCGGCGCGCACCAACCCGTAGATCAGCGCTCCCACACCGAGAACCACGGTCAGCGCTCCTGGCACGTCCACACCGGACGCCGACTGTCCACTTCGGCCGGACGGGACCAGACGCGGCAGCATCACGGCGACGAGCACGCCGACCGGGACGTTGATGAAGAACACCCACTCCCAGCCGGGGCCGGCGGTGAACACGCCACCCAGCAGCACGCCCACCGCCGCACCGGCTCCGGCGATCGCCGCCCACACGCCGAGCGCGCGGTTTCGCTCGGGCCCGCGGAAGGTGGTGGTGAGGATCGACATCGCCGCCGGAGACAGCAACGCGGCACCAACGCCTTGTGCAGCCCGCGAGACCACCAGCGCCGTCGCACTGCCGGCCAGGCCGGACGCCAGCGAAGCGATCGTGAAGACCACCAACCCGGCCAGGAACACCCGGCGTCTGCCCACGGTGTCGGCCAGCCTGCCGCCGAGCAGCATCAGGCCGCCGAAGCACAGCGTGTACGCGGTCACCACCCAGGTCAGCGCCGCGCGGTCGAGGCCCAGGTCGATCGCCATCTGCGGGAGCGCGACGTTCACGACCGTCACGTCCAGGATCACCATGAACTGCGCCAGGCTCAGCAGCACCAGCACCCACCAGTTCGTTCGCACGGCCACGCCGGTCATGCCCACTCCTTAAGTTGAACATCACTGTTCGACTTAAGGTACGCCAGCATCCGCCACAAGTCGAACAGTGTTGTTCGAGTTAGTTGGGTTCGATACCGGTGACCAGGTTGAACGGGCCCCACGGCGTCGGAGATGACGCGGTCGCTCCAGCCGTGCTCGCGCAGCTCGTCGACGTCACGCGCGCCCTCGCTGTGCGCTTTGACGCGGTAGTGGTCGTCGCCCACCTGGCGTGGGCGACGACCGTGGACGAGGTCAGACCGCGGCCGTCTCGCGCTCAGGAGCTTCGGACCGGGCGCCTCGCACCGTCACTGCGGCGATCAACGCACCGAGGACGGCGATACCGGCGGCACCCACGAAGGCAGCCGAGATGCCGTCGGTCAGGCTGGTGAACGACGCCGCGACGGCGGTCATCGCGGCCAGGCCCAGTGCGGATCCGATCTGGTAGCTGGTGTTGACGATGCCCGATGCGAGGCCGCCCTCTTCGGGGCGCGCGCTGGAGATGGCGGTGCCGAGTGACGGGACGAACGCGAGCGACATGCCGGCCGCGGCGACCAGTGAGGCAGGCAGCACGTCGGCCCAGTAGGTGCCGTCGGGGCGCACGAGCGCCAGCCAGCCGAGGCCCGCCGCCAGCAGCACGAGTCCGGCGACGACCATCGGCTTGGCGCCGAACCGCGTGGTCAGGCGCGGTGCGACGGCGACCATCAGCAGCATGATCAGCACGGTCATCGGCAGCAACGCCGAACCGCTGGCGAACGCGCCCAGGCCGAGCACCTGCTGCAGGTAGAGGTTCAGGAAGAACCACATCGGGATCCACGCGCCGCCGAGCAGCAGCTGCGCGGTGTTGGCCGCGCCGAGGTTCGGCGTGCGGAAGATCGCGAGCCGCACGAGCGGTGCCTTCTTCTTCGCCTGCACGGCCACGAACACGCCGAGCAGCGCCACCGCCGCGGCCAGGCCGGCGATCGTCTCGACCGATCCCCAGCCCGCTTCCGGAGCACGCACGACGGCGTACACGGCGGCTGCGAGACCGGCGGTCACGGTGACCGCGCCGAGCAGGTCGGTCGAACCGCGTCCAGCGGCACCCGCGGGCATCAGCGCAGGGATCGCGACCAGGGCGATGACCGCGATCGGGATGTTGATGTAGAAGACCCACGGCCAGCTCAGGTACTCGGTGATGACACCGCCGAGGAACACGCCGGCCGTACCGCCCGCGGGAGCCGCGGCACCGTAGAGAGCGAGCGCCTTGCCCAGTTCCCGCGGTTCACCGCCGAACAGCATCATCAGCAGGGTCAACGCCGACGGCGCGATGAGCGCGGCACCCGCGCCCTGCAGTGCCCGTCCGGCCAGCTCGACCCAGATCTCGCCCGCCGCACCCGCGACGACCGAACCGATCAACAGCACGAACCATCCGGTGGCGAACATCCGCCGGGCACCGAACAGGTCGGACAACCTGCCACCCAGCAGCAACAGGCCGCCGAAGGCGACGACGTAGGCGTTGAACACCCAGGACAGGTTCTCCTGCGAGAACCCGAGGTCGGACTGAATTCGCGGCAGGGCCACCCCGATGATCGACGTGTCCATGATCACCACGAACTGGGCGGCCGCGATGAGCGCCAAGGCCCACCACCGCCGTTGCGATTGCTGCACCTCAGACATTTCGATACTCCATACCGGTAGGGGGTATCTGACCGACACACGTGTACCTCGGTCAGAAACGTTTGTCAGGTGAGGACTGGAGCCGGGCTCATCCCGGCTCCAGCGACGACATCAGTGGTGGTCGTGATGACCTTCGTGAGCCTCGTGGTCGTGACCACCGTGGTACTGGTGCACGACCGCGTGCCCCTTGCCCCGCGAGATCAGCCACCGGTTGACCGGCACGGTGATCACGAAGGCGACGGCGAGCGCGAAGGCCAGTGCCGTCCAGAACAGCCAGCTGGTCAGACCCGCGTCCATCGCGCCCGGCACCAGCAGCATCACCGCGTTGTCGACGATCTCCATCACGGCGATCGACACGGTGTCCGCGGCCAGCGCGACGCCGATCGCCGCCTTCAGCGGCAGACCCGACTTGAGCACGGGACGGATGGTCAGCGCGTACCCGAAGAAGAACGCGAGCACGACGGCCAGCGCGACCGTGGCGAGGTTCGACCAGCCCAGCGCGGTACCGATGATCATGCCGAGCACCTCGCCGATCGCGCAGCCCGTGAGGCAGTGCAGCGTGGCGGAGATGGCTTGCCTGGTCAGGCTCGCGGGTGCGGCGCCGTGGTTCATGACTCCTCCTTCAGTTCGGAGCGAACCATACCCCTGGGGGGTACCCGTATCAAGTGTTCATCCGAGCTGGACTCCTTTGCCCTGCAGCCACGCCAGCGGATCGAGCTTTCGTCCGGCTTGGTCCCACAGCTCGAAGTGCAGGTGCGAACCGGTCGAGATGCCGCGGTTGCCCATCTCGGCGATGACCTGACCGGCACTCACCCGTTGTCCTTCACGGACGGAACAGCTGTTGATGTGACCGTAAATCGCGGTGGTTCCATCCGTGTGCCGCACCCGGATCCAGAGACCGAAACCGCTCGCGGGACCGGCTTCCAGCACGACACCGTCCATGGTGGACCGGATCGGCGTGCCGATCCGGTTGGCGATGTCGAGGCCGTAGTGCGTCGTTCCCCAGCGCGGACCGTAGTTCGACGTGATCGTGCCCGCGGTCGGAGCGAACACCTTGATCTTGCGCGCCTGCTCGGCCTCGTAGGCAGCCTTGCGCCGGGCCTCTGCCTCGGCCTCCCGCTGCTCGGTCATGCGCATGCTCTTCTTGAGCTGGCCGACCTCGTCGTGCGTGGGCGCACGGGTCAGCAACAGGGTCGGCGTGACGTCCCCGCCGAGGCCGGACAGGTTCGCAGCCAGTCCCACGCCGGCGTTCACCTGCGGAGCCGGCGCGGACACGTCGAGTTGAAAGGCCGAGACCGCGGCACCTGCGGCGACACCGGCGATGACCAGGTGAGCGGACAGCCGGGGACGGGCTGCTGCGGCGTGTTTCGCCACTGGTCAGCCAACGATTCGGCGTGCGCCGATGTAGTGGCCGTCACCGCGGATCGCACGCACGTCCACGAGCTGACCTTCGGTCGGGGCGTCCACCATCTTGCCCTCGCCGACGTACATCGCCACGTGGTGGATCGCCGCGGGATTGCCGGTTCCGTCGTCGTAGAACACCAGGTCACCGGGCAGGAGTTCGTTCTGCGCGACGGGTTTGCCGACACGGTACTGATCCACCGCCACGCGCGGGATCGTGATCCCGGCCGCCGCGTACGCCCACTTCGTCAACCCTGAGCAGTCGAACGCGTTCGGGCCGTTTCCGCCCCACTGGTACTGGGAGCCCCGCTTGGACAACGCGGCCTGCAGCGCCGTGTTCGCGGCACCGGGCGGCCCGAGGTAGGCGCCGGTGTCCTTGACCTGCCCCATGCCCAGCGAAGACTTCTGCGCGGAGCTGAGGTTGTTCACCGCCTTGCGCAGCTCGCCGATGCGACCGTCGAGGTCGGATTTTCGCTGTTTGAGCTCGTCCGCGTGTTTGGCGGCCTCCTTCGCCGACTGCTCTGCACGCTGCTGCTGCTCGTCCGCCTTCGCGACCGCCGTGGACAGCGCGTCGAGCGCTTCGGCGTTGTCCGCGGCCAGGAGCCGGAGTGCGGACATCCGGTTGAGGAAGTCCTGCTGGGAGTCGCTGACGAGCAGCGCGGACAGCTGGTTGAACCGCGCTCCCTGGAACGTCGACTCCGTCAGCACGTCAACCCGGCCACGCAGTTGTTCCGCGGCACGCCGCGCCGCGTTCACGTCCGCGGTCGCCTGCGTGAGCTCCACCTGCTTCGCGTCCAGGTTCTCCTGCGCCTTGAGGACCTCGTCGTTGAGCTTCTCCGCCTGCCCGCTCAGCTCCTCGTACTGCTTGACCGGATCGACCGCCGGCTGCGCTCCCGCCGGAACGGCTCCGGCGAGCACCAGAGCCGCGGCAGCAGCCACCGAACCTCGAAAACTGCTTCGTTGCAACATCACGTCGGCGGAAGCTACGGGAACTTCACCCCAACTGTCTACTATTGGACTTAGTAGTTCACCGGGATTGAACCGATCCGGGTGCCGGACCCGTAAGACACGTTGATGAGATCTACTAGGTACGGTAGTTGCATGGTCGCCGGCACACGTCACACAGCCACTCAGTGGCTGCTGCTGTGCGTGCTGTTCCTGGGCGTGGTCGGGATGCATCACGTCGCCACCAGTGGCGACATGAGCTCTGGCCACGGCATGGCGACCGCGACCGCGCACCACGAGCACTCACCCGAGGAGCCTGCACCCTCCTCCCCCGGCCACGACATGCTGCATTTGTGCGTCGCGGTGCTCTGCGCGGTCGTGTCCCTGCTTCTTCTGGCCTGGTTGCTGGTGCGCTCGACACCCCGCAACACCGCTCGAACTCACGAGTCCTCGGCGTGGCCGCGCGCACCGGGTCGCCCACCACCCGTCGGTGGCCGCGCGTTGCTCAGCTCCGTCTGCGTGCTGAGGTTGTGATCTGCCCGGTTCCCACGCGATCACAGTCCACGAAGCACAGATGAGGAACACCGGGAATGAAGAAGTCCTTGATCGGGATCGCCGCCGCCGGGGCCGCTGTTGTCGCGCTCGTCGCAGGGTGCAGCGGGAACGACATGGCCGGCATGAACCACAGCTCGTCGCCGACCGCTCCGGCGGCCACCGGCAGTGGTCAGGCCGCGGGCAACAACGCCGACGACGTGACGTTCGCACAGGGCATGGTGCCGCACCACCAGCAGGCGCTGGACATGGCGAAGCTCGTGCCGTCGCGCAGCACCAACGCGAAGGTGCTCGACCTCGCGAAGCGGATCGAGGGCGGGCAGGATCCCGAGATCCAGAAGATGAACGCGTGGCTCAAGGCGTGGGGCGCACCCACTTCGATGCCGGGCATGGACCACGGCTCGATGCCCGGCATGTCCGGGATGATGAGCGCCGAGGACATGAAGATGCTCGAGCAGTCGAAGGGTGCCGCGTTCGACAAGATGTGGCTCGACATGATGATCAAGCACCACGAGGGTGCGGTCGCGATGGCGAAGACGGAGTTGCAGAAGGGCAGCAACGCCGACGCCAAGAAGCTGGCCCAGGACATCATCGACGCTCAGCAGAAGGAGATCGCCGAGATGCAGGATCTGCTGAAGGCGGTCTGACGCGGTGAGCGGTGGGGCGGCGGACGTGGAGGGAACCACGTCCGCCGCCCCACCGCGGCACAGGTCTTGGCGTGAAGATCCGGAACGGCCTGTCGCGTATTCTTGGCCCCGCTGAAAGGGTGTGCGATGCGCGGACTGGGTGAACTGGAAGCAGCGGTGATGGACGTGCTGTGGCACGCCGGTGAGCCGCTGCGGGTGCGTCAGGTGCTCGAACGCCTCGACACCGGCAAGGACCTCGCCTACACGACCGTGATGACGGTGATGGACAACCTGCACCGCAAGGAATGGCTCACCCGCGAGCGCGACGGCAAGGCCTACCTGTACGCCGCGACAGTGACCCGCGCCGAGGCCGCGGCGAACGCGGTGCGCGAGATCCTCAGCGCCTCCGGTGACCCGCAGGCCGCCCTGCTGCACTTCGCTCAGACGGCCTCCGCAGAGGAGTCCGACGTGCTGCGCAAAGCGTTGCGGAGGAAGGCCCCGAAGAAATGACAGTGGCCCTCGCGCTCCTCCTCGGATCCGCTCTGGTCGGGTGGCTGGCACCCCGCCAGCTCGTTCGGCTCGCGGACCCGGTGGTGGCGCTGGTCGCGTGGCTCGTTTCCGTCGTCGCCGTGATCGTCACGGCCGCCGGCGCCGTGTTCCTGCTGTTCCTCCCCGATCACGGGCTCGGGGCCCTGACGGTGTTCCACCACTGCTGGGACTCGTTGCAGCACGGCAGCGGCCCCACCGTCGAGGCGGTCAGCGGCTTGACGGGTGCGGCTCTGCTGACAGCTCTGCTCGCCCGTGTCGCCGTCGTGGGCCGCCGCACCGCACGCCAGCGGGCGCACGAGGGCCGGCAGCACCTGGACGTCCTGCGGATCGCGGCCCGCCGGGATCCGGGCCCGCACCCGACGCTCTGGCTGGAGCACGACCGTCCACTGGCGTTCAGCCTCGCGGGAAGACCAGGCGTCGTCGTCGCCACGGACGGGCTGCACCGCCACCTGACCCCGGCGCAGGTCGAGGCCGTGCTGACCCACGAACGGGCACATCTGGAGGGACGCCACCACCTCCTGGTGACCATCGGCGACGTCGTGGCCGCCACCCTGCCGTTCCTGCCGCTGTTCAAACGGGCGGCGATCGCGGTCCGCGAGTTCGTCGAGATGGCGGCCGACACAGCGGCTGTGCGTGCTCACGGCGCGGAGAACGTGCGCGTCGCGTTGCTGCGAGTGGCCGGGCACGGTGTCCCTGGCGCGGCCCTGGCGATGAGCAGGGACGCGGTGGAGACCAGGCTCGCGCGGCTGCAGCAGCGGCGCAGCGCCCCGAGCACGGTGCGGAGGCTGCTGTCGTGCGGTCTCGCCGGAGCCGCGGCCATGGCGCTGCCCGCCATCGCGGCCGTCGGCGCGTTGACGGCCCTGATGCTGATGGTCTGCCCGTACAGCTAGAGCGGAACAAGCACCACCTACGTAGCCGGTTAGTAGATAATGCTGCTGGACGGCGACGGAGGCGTGTGATGCAAGGACTCGGCGAGCTGGAAACAGCCGTGATGGAAGTGCTGTGGCGCGATCCCGGCCCGCAGCGGGTTCGTGACGTGCTGGACGTGCTCAACACCGAACGCGACCTCGCCTACACCACGGTGATGACGGTCCTGGACAACCTGCACCGCAAAGGCTGGGTCTCCCGGGAACGAGACGGCAGGGCGTACCGCTACGTCGCCACGAGAAGCCGGGAGGACGCGGTGGCCAACGCGTTGCGCGAACTGCTGGACTCCACGAAAGATCCGGAGTCGGTCTTGCTGAGGTTCGCGCGGTCGGTCTCACCGCGCGAGTCCGAGGTCCTGCGCCGCGCCCTCGACGACACGGCGGCGGACCAGTGATCCTCGCCGTCGCACTCCTGGCAGGTGCCGCGATCGTGGGGTTCACCGCGCCACGATTCCTCGAACGCATGACCGCCGGCCAGGTCGCGCCGTCCGTGGTGATCGCGTGGTGGTTCGCGACCGGTTTCAGCGTGCTGCTCACCGCGCTCAGTGGAGTCGTGCTGATCCTCGTCCCGGGCCACGGGCCTGCGCGCTGGCTGCTCGACCGGGTGCACGAGTGCTGGTCGGCCATGACCCACGGCAGCGTTCCCGCGCTCGACGACGTGCTGGGCACGTTCGGTGCACTGCTGATCGCCGGCGCGCTGGCCAGATTCGGCCTGGCCGCGTTCCGACGGCGGTCAGAGGCGATCAAGCTCCACAGCAGGCAACTGGGGCTCCTTCGTCTCGCGGCAAGGCGGACTCCCGGCGACGAGCCGCTCATGTGGCTCGACCACGGCCAGCCGCTGGCGTACAGCGTCGCCGGACGACCGTCGTTCATCGTGGCCACCACCGGTCTCACGGACCACCTGTCCGACGAGCAGGTCGCGGCCGTGCTCGCACACGAACGGGCTCATCTCCGCGGCCGTCACCACGCTTTGACCGGCCTCGCCGACGCGGCAGCGTCAGCCATGCCGTTCGTGCCGCTGATGCGCCAGGCCCCTGCCGCCATCCGCGTGCTGGTCGAGATGGCCGCGGACTCCGCAGCCGCCGCTGCCCACGGCGCGGAGACGGTGCGCTCGGCCCTCATGCGCGTGACGACCGGTGGTTCGCCTGCCGGCGCTCTCGGCATGGCGGACAACTGCGTCGAGCTTCGGCTCAGCAGGCTGGCACGCGCGTCACGTCCCAGGCCGTGGTTGCGCGCGGGCGCCCTGGTGGCCACGGTGGTGGCCGCACCGGCACTACCCGCAGTGGTGGGCATCGGGCTGTTCGCCTTCACCTCGACCTTCTACTGCCCCACGTGAAGCACTTACTCCACATAGGACACGACGCTCATCATGCCCGCTTCACCGTGATAGATGTTGTGGCAGTGGGTCAGCCACTGGCCGGGGTTGTCGGCCTTGAAGTCCACCTCGACGGCACGTCCCGGCAACACCAGCACGGTGTCCTTGCGCGGCCCGTCAGCGCGCACCTGGAAGGTGTGTCCGTGCAGGTGCATCGGATGGAACATCTGCGACCTGTTGTCGAACCTCAGGCGGACCTGCTGCCCTTCCCGGATCGGCAACCCGTCGTTCGGGTCGTAGACCTTGCCGTTGATCGTCCACGTGTACTTGTCCCCCGGCCCTTCCAGGACGAGCTCGTGCACCACGTCAGGCTGCCTCACCGGCAGGGCGACACGTTCCGCCGCGCGAAGTGACGTCGACATGAGGACTGGCAACGCCATCAGCTTCTTCACCAGGCCGTCATCCGCCGAGACCGGCTGTGCAGCAGGATCGCGCAGCACCACCTGGGCGTACTGGTCCCGCCCCTCCGCCACGGCGAGCACCGGGACGGAACCGGCAGGCATGGTCACGACCGCGTCGAGTCGTTCCCCCATGCCGACGAGGACGACGTCCGCCTCCTGCGCCTGCACCGGAAAGCCGTCGGTGTGAGTGATCCTGAGCCGGGAACCGGGGACGCCGACCCGGAACGCGGTGTCAGCCGCCGCGTTGATCAGCCGGAGCCGCACCCGCTGTCCTGCCTTCGCCTCGATCGCCTGCGGGTCGCGGAAGGTCCGCCCGTTGGCCAGGACGTGCGGGTAGGTGACGTCACCCGCGTCGCCGCCGAGCAGTTCCGACTTCGGCATGGTCATACCGGGCATGGCGCTGTGGTCCATGCCGCCCATGCCGTTCTTCTTCAGGTCCTCGAGCGCCGCGTCCGGCGTGCGGTCGACGCCGTCGAGCCAGTCGTCGAGCACGATCACCAGCTCGGTGTCGTAGTCAGCGCCGTCGTCGGGGTCCTCGACGACGAGCGGCGCGTACAACCCCCGGTCGAGCTGCACACCCGAGTGCGGGTGGAAGAAGTAGGTGCCCGCATCCGGCACGGCGAACTCGTAGGTGAAGGACGTACCGACACCGATGTCGTCCTGGGTCAGTCCGGGAACACCGTCCATGTCGTTGCGCAGCGCGATCCCGTGCCAGTGGATGCTCGTCGGCTCCGGGAGCTGGTTCTTCAGCTCGACCTTCAGGATCTCGCCTCGCCGGACCCGGATCTCCCTGCCCGGCAGCTGACCGCCGTAAGCCCACGTCTGGACCTCGACGCCGCCGAGGTCCACCCGGGCGGAGACCGCGTTGAGCGTGACCGAGGTGCTGCGGGCACCCGCGAGGCGCCGCGCCCGCTCCACCTCCGCCACCCGTGGCGATCCAGGGCCGATGCGCCTACCGGCCGGATCAGCACTGGACGCGCACGCCGTCAGCCCGGCCGTGGCGGCGAGACCGACGCCGAGCCGGAGAAAGCTCCGGCGTCCGATCGGACCGCGGCTGTCTGAAGTGGTCATGCCCATCCCATCAAGTCGGTAACTACTATGATTGATAGTAGAACATGTCAGACGTGCACCACGTCACACGCGAACCCTGGTAAACCCCTACCCCCCTAGGGTATGTTCAACCCAAGCGCCCGCCGTTCCCCCGGTCAAGTTCGGACCGGCCGCGCGGTGGACCGATCGACAGGAGCGAGACGTGCACGGCTACACCGACAACAAGGACGCCCACCTGCGCCGTCTGAAGAGGATCGAGGGCCAGGTCCGCGGACTGCAGCGGATGATCGAGAACGACGACTACTGCATCGACGTCCTCACCCAGATCTCCGCGGCCACTCGCGCGTTGCAGGCTGTCTCGCTGGGACTGCTCGACGAGCACCTCAAGCACTGTGTGAGCCAGGCCATCACCGACGGTGGTGCGGCAGCCGACGAGAAGATCGCGGAAGCCAGCAACGCCATCGCCCGCCTGGTCCGCTCCTGACCTCTCCATCCCCACCCTTCTTCGAGGAGAACGACCCATGGCCGAGTCCACCTACACCGTCAAGGGCATGACCTGCGGACACTGCGTCAGCTCGGTGACCGAAGAGGTCAGCGCGATCAGCGGCGTGCAGCAGGTCGACGTCGACCTCCCCACCGGCAAGGTCACGATCACCAGCGACGCGCCCGTCGCGGAGGACGCGGTGCGTGCCGCCGTCACCGAGGCCGGCTACGAGCTGGTCGGCTGAGACCGCTTCGAGGGGGAAAAGATCATGAAGACCGGCCAGAAAGTCGCCGCCTACGGCCTCGCGCTGGCGATCGTCTTCGGCGGGACCTGGGCGGCCGGTGCCGCGATCGGCCCGTCCGGCGGTAGCCCGTCGGACGCGGCCGGCGCGGTGAACCACGGCGAGCACCAGGCCGAACCGGCGAAGATCCCACCGGGACTGTCCGTTTCGGAGAACGGCTACACGCTGCAGCTGCACGAGAAGGAGTCCCTGGGCTTCCACATCAGCGGACCGGACGGCAAGCCCGTCACGAAGTTCGCCGTGGAGCACGAGAAGCGCCTGCACCTGATCGTCGTCCGCAGGGACGGCTCGCAGTTCCGCCACGTGCACCCGGAGATGACGCCGGACGGCATGTGGTCGGTGCCGCTCACGCTCACCGAAGCCGGCACCTACCGGGTGTTCGCCGATTTCAAGCCGGAGGACGGCCCGAAGACCACTCTCGGCGCCGACCTCCAGGTCGCGGGCGACTACCAGCCGCGCACCTACGCCGACAGCACCACGTTCAGCGTCGACGGCTACGAGGTGACCCTCAACGGTGAGCTGAACGCCGGCACCGCGTCGACCGTCACCATCGCCATCAGCAAGAACGGCAAGCCGGTGACGGACCTGCAGAACTACCTGGGCGCGAAGGGACACCTGGTCGCGCTGCGTGCGGCCGACCTCGCGTACCTGCACGTGCATCCCGAGGACAGCGCCGAGGTGAAGTTCGCCGTCGAGGTTCCCACGGCCGGCCGATACCGGCTGTTCCTGGACTTCCAGCACGAGGGCCAGGTCCGCACCGCCGAGTTCACCGTCTCGACGGTGGGCACCGCGACTCCGGCCGCGCCGCAGACCCACGAGGAAGGAGAAGGTCATGGCCACTGAAACCATCGAGATCTCGATCGGCGGCATGACCTGCGCCTCCTGCGCCGCGCGGATCGAACGCAAGCTCAACAAGCTCGACGGTGTCGAGGCGTCGGTGAACTACGCGACCGAGAAGGCACGCGTCACCTTCCCCGGCGAGCTGACTCCCGCCGATCTCGTGAAGGTGGTCGAGGACACCGGCTACACCGCCGAACTGCCCGCACCGCCTGCCTCAGACGCCGTCCAGGTTGAAGAGGCAGACCCGACGCGATCGCTGCGGCAACGCCTGATCACCTCCGTGGTGCTGTCGGTGCCGGTGATCGCACTGGCGATGATCCCGGCGCTGCAGTTCACCTACTGGCAGTGGCTGTCGCTCGCACTGGCCGGACCTGTCGTGACCTGGGGCGCGTGGCCGTTCCACAAGGCGGCGTGGACGAACCTGCGGCACGGCGCCGCCACGATGGACACGCTGATCTCCGTCGGTGTGGGCGCGGCGTTCCTGTGGTCGCTGTACGCGCTGTTCCTCGGGACCGCGGGCACGCCGGGCATGACGCACGGTTTCTCGCTCACGATCGAGCGGATGTCCGGGGCCGGCAACATCTACCTCGAGGTCGCGGCGGGCGTCACGACGTTCATCCTCGCCGGCCGCTACTTCGAAGCGCGCTCGAAGCGACGCGCGGGTGCCGCGTTGAAGGCGCTGCTCGAGCTCGGCGCGAAGGACGTCGCCGTGCTGCGGGACGGCCGCGAGGTCCGCATCCCGACCGGTGACCTGCGCGTCGGCGACGAGTTCGTGGTGCGGCCCGGCGAGAAGATCGCCACCGACGGCGTCATCGAGGAAGGCACCTCGGCGGTCGACGCCAGCATGCTCACCGGCGAGTCCGTCCCTGTCGAGGTCGGCGTGGGTGACGCCGTTGTGGGCGCGACCGTCAACGCGGGCGGCAGGCTCGTCGTGCGTGCGACCCGCGTCGGCTCCGACACGCAGCTGGCGCAGATGGCCCGGTTGGTCGAAGAGGCGCAGAGCGGCAAGGCCGAGGTCCAGCGCCTGGCCGACCGGGTGTCGGCGGTGTTCGTGCCGATCGTGATCGCGCTCGCAGTCGGCACGCTCGGCTTCTGGCTCGGCACGGGCAACGGCGTCGGCGCCGCGTTCACCGCCGCTGTCGCGGTGCTGATCATCGCTTGCCCGTGCGCACTGGGCCTGGCCACGCCGACCGCGTTGCTGGTCGGTACCGGTCGCGGCGCCCAGCTCGGCATCCTGATCAAGGGCCCGGAGGTGCTGGAGTCGACTCGCCGTGTCGACACCGTGGTGCTCGACAAGACCGGCACCGTGACCACGGGCCAGATGAGCCTCGTCAGCGTTCACACCGACGAGGACGAGGAAGAGGTGCTCCGCCTGGCCGGTGCGCTGGAGCACGCCTCGGAACACCCGATCGCCAAGGCCATCGCCAGGGGCGCGGCCGAGCGGGTCGGCGACCTGCCCGCCGTGGAGGAGTTCCAGAACCTGGAGGGGCTGGGCGTTCAGGGCGTCGTCGGGGAGCACGCCGTGCTCGTCGGCCGGGAACGCCTGCTCGCCGAGTGGAGCGTTCACCTCGACTCGACGCTCGCCGAGGCCAAGAAGGCAGCCGAGGAACAGGGCCGCACCGCCGTGATCGTCGCGTGGGACGGCAAGGCACGCGGTGTGCTCGTCGTCGCGGACACGGTGAAGCCCACGTCGAAGGAGGCGATCCAGGGGTTGCGCACGCTGGGCCTGCGTCCAGTGCTGCTGACCGGTGACAACGAAGCCGCCGCGAAGGCGGTGGCCGCTGAGGTCGGCATCGACGAGGTCATCGCCGAGGTGCTGCCCGCGGACAAGGTCGACGTCGTGAAGCGTCTCCAGGACGAGGGTCGGGTCGTGGCGATGGTCGGTGACGGCGTGAACGACGCCGCCGCGCTCGCCCAAGCCGATCTGGGACTCGCGATGGGCACCGGCACCGACGTCGCGATCGAGGCCAGCGACCTCACGCTGGTGCGCGGTGACCTGCGGGCCGCCGTGGACGCGATCAGGCTCTCGCGCCGGACGCTGGCGACGATCAAGGGCAACCTGTTCTGGGCGTTCGCCTACAACGTGGCGGCGCTCCCACTGGCCGCTCTCGGCCTGCTCAACCCGATGATCGCGGGCGCCGCGATGGCGTTCTCGTCGGTCTTCGTGGTCAGCAACAGCCTGCGCCTGCGCGGATTCCGCAGCGTCAGCAGCTGATCCACTTCACGCGAAGCAGCGTCCTCGGCCACCCGGTCGAGGACGCTGTCCGTGAGGGCGTCCCGCACAGCCGGCCTCCGTTGATCAGCGTATGGGGGTCGTGTGCGGGTACTCCGTGATCGTTGGATCGAGAACGGAGGAACGCGTTATGACGCAGGCGATGGAAATGCTGCGGACCTACCCGGCCGATCTGGGTGAAGTCGACCGCGACGCGCTGGCGCGCTGCATCGAGGCCTGCTTCGAGTGCTCTCAGGCCTGTACCGCGTGTGCGGACGCATGTCTGAGCGAGGAGCAAGTCGCCGAGCTCGTGAAGTGCATCCGCACAGACCTCGATTGCGCGGACATCTGCGACACCACCGGCCGCGTGCTTTCCCGGCACACGGGCTACGACGCGAACGTCACGCGAGCCATGCTCGAAGCATGCGCCACGGCGTGCAAGACGTGCGCCGACGAGTGCGAACAGCACGCGTCCCACCACGAGCACTGCCGGGTGTGCGCCGAAGCTTGCCGTCGGTGCGAGCGCGCGTGCCGGGAGCTGATCGCCTCCCTGAGCTGACTCCGCATGATGAGGTGGTGGGGCTGCACGCGGGCCCCACCACCACGACGTAGTCACGTCGAAGAGATCCATCGCTCGATCTGCGGCCAGCGCGACCATCACCGGCCCCCTCGTTCAGAGCCGAGACCGGGGTGCACCGCGCACCATGAGGAACGCGCAGCGGCTCGATCAGTCCGGACGCCCACGCTCCCCGTTGACGATCTACCGCAGACCGCCGGGTGGATCTTGTGGTGGTTGCCACGATGGCTCAAGATCAGCGGACTGATCGACACCAGCGCCTGATCACTCTTCAGCGAGCGACACCGACTCAGTTCGAAGACCGGCGGCTCCTGCCGCGGGGCGCTGTCGCCGCAGGGGTGCGGAGGTCTTCGAGCAGTTCCATCTGACCGGTGATGACGCCGGTGAGGATGAGCCTTGCGACGGCGAGCAGTTCGGCGACGTGCGGGCTGGTCAGCGAGTAGAAGACGTTCGAGCCTTCTTTGCGGGTGGTGACGAGTCCGGCGCGGCGCAGCACGGCCAGTTGCTGCGAGAGGTTGGCGGCTTCGATGCCGACCTCGGGCAGCATCTCGGCGACGGAGTGCTCGCGCTCGCTGAGCAGCTCGAGCACCCGGATGCGTGCCGGGTGGCCGAGGGTTTTGAAGAACTCCGCCTTGACCTGGTACAGGGGCCTGCTCATCGGTGCCCCTTCCCTTCGACCGTCGTCATGGTGCTGATCCTCCCTGGTTGATCCCTGCGGATGCGACTCGGGATGCATTTCAACAGGGTTCAGCAGTTGCTAATCTTACCAAGTCAGCAATCCTGGTCACCTCGCACGACTGCGGGAGGGCAGGTATGAGCGAGCCCAAGACGGCGGATGTGATGTGCCGGCGGGTCATCACCGCGGCGCTCGACACTCCGTTCAAGGAACTCGTCGGCTTGATGATCGCTCACGAGGTGAGCGCGATCCCCGTGGTGGACCCGGCCGGCAGACCGGTGGGGATCGTGTCCGAGGAGGATCTGGCGACGAAGCTGGAGTTCCGCGGGGGCGCGGCGAATCCGCCGGTCCTGGGAGGCGCGCTCACGCGGGCGCGGTGGCACAAGTCGTCCGCTACTGCCGCAGCTGATCTGATGACCACCCCGGCGGCGACCGTCACGGAGGGTGTGAGTCTGTGTGCCGCGCTGCGGCAGCTTGCAACTGGGCGTGCACACGCGCTGTGCGTGGTGAACTGTTCGGGCACGCTCGTGGGGATCCTCACCCGGCGCGACGCGCTGCGACTGTTCCTCCGTGGCGATGACGCGATCCGCACTGACCTCGAACGGCAGCTGCTTCCAGCTTCGTCGACAGTGCACCGGGTCGCGGTGCGCGTGTCCAGCGGCCTGGTCACACTGGACGGCTCGCTGTGTCTGCGCAGCGCCACCGAGCGGGCCGAGTGGATCGCGCGTGCGGTTCCGGGTGTGATCGCGGTGCGCAACAGGCTGACCTTCGACGTCGACGACCTGATGATCACCGGACTGTAGGACCGCTGTCTCAGTCGAGGCGATGCCGCAGCGCCTCGAGTTCGTCGTGCAGGGCGGTGGGGAGCTTGTCGCCGATGGTGGCGAACCACGCCTCGATCAGCGGGAGCTCGGCGCGCCACTCGTCGTGGTCGACGGCGAGCGCCTGGCGGATGTCGAAGTGCGACGACGGGTCGAGACCGCGCAGGTCGAGTGCTTTGGCGCCGGGGACCCAGCCGATCGGGGTCTGGAACGCGGTCGCGTGGCCTTCGATGCGGTCCACCGCCCATTTGAGGACGCGGGAGTTCTCGCTGAAGCCGGGCCACAGGAAGCGGCCGTCGTCGCCGCGGCGGAACCAGTTGACGTAGAAGATCTTCGGCAGCTTCGCGGTGTCGGCACGCTTGCCGGTGTCGATCCAGTGCTGGAGGTAGTCCCCGGCGTGGTAGCCGATGAACGGCAGCATCGCCATGGGGTCGCGGCGCACCACACCCACCTCACCGGCGGCCGCGGCGGTGGTCTCCGAGGAGAGGGTGGCGCCCATGAACACGCCGTGTTGCCAGTCGAACGACTCGGTGACCAGCGGGACGGTGGTGGCGCGGCGGCCGCCGAAGAAGATCGCCGAGATCGGCACGCCCTGAGGGTCGTCCCACTCGGGCGCGGTGGCAGGGCATTGGGTGATCGGGGTGCAGTAGCGGGAGTTGGGGTGGGAAGACAGGTCCTCGGAAGCTGGTGTCCAGTCGTCGCGACGCCAAGAGGTGAGGTAGTCCGGCGGGGTGTCGGTGCAGCCCTCCCACCAGACGTCGCCGTCGTCGGTCAAAGCGACGTTCGTGAAGATGGAGTTGCCCTTGGCGATGGTGCGCATGGCGTTGGGGTTGGTGTTCCAGCCGGTGCCGGGTGCGACGCCGAAGAAGCCGTTCTCCGGGTTGACGGCGTAGAGGCGTCCGTCGTCACCGAAGCGCAGCCAGGCGATGTCGTCGCCGAGCGTTTCGACCTTCCAGCCCGGAATCGACGGTTCGAGCATGGCGAGGTTGGTCTTGCCGCACGCCGAGGGGAACGCGGCGGCGATGTAGTGGACCGTGCCGTGGGGAGAGGTGAGTTTGAGGATGAGCATGTGTTCGGCGAGCCAGCCCTCCTCTCGCGCCATCACGCTCGCGATGCGCAGGGAGTAGCACTTCTTGCCGAGCAGGGCGTTGCCGCCGTAGCCGGAGCCGTAGCTCCAGATCGTCCGTTCCTCGGGGAAGTGGCTGATGTACTTGGTCCGGTCGCACGGCCACGGCACATCGGTCTGTCCAGGCTTCAACGGCGCGCCCACGGAGTGCAGGCACCGCACGAAGTCCGCGTCCTCCCCGAACAGCGCCAGGGCGTCGGAACCCGTACGGGTCATGATGTGCATGGAGATCACCACGTACTCGGAGTCGGTGATCTCGACGCCCAGCAGGGGTTTGTCAGCTGTGAGCGGTCCCATGCAGAACGGGATGACGTACATGGTGCGACCCGCCATGCTGCCGCGGTACTGCTCGGTCATGATGACCTTCATGTCGAGCGGGTCCATCCAGTTGTTGGTGGGACCGGCGTCGGCTTCGTCGGCCGAGCAGATGTACGTGCGGTCCTCGACCCGCGCGACGTCGGTGGGGTCCGAGGCGCACCAGAACGAGTTCGGCTTCTTGTCGAGCCGCACGAGCGTGCCCGCCTGCACCAGTTTGTCGGTCAACCGGCGCCATTCCAGTGGCGAGCCGTCGCACCACACCACTCGGTCGGGGGTGGTCAGCTCCGCGACCTCGGACACCCACTCCAGCAGCTTCTGGTGTGTGGTCGGCGCGGTCATCGTGCGGCTCCTCGGTGCAGTGCGTCGGTGGCG
The DNA here is from genome assembly GCF_042649515.1 of Lentzea rhizosphaerae. Taxonomy (NCBI): domain Bacteria; kingdom Bacillati; phylum Actinomycetota; class Actinomycetes; order Pseudonocardiales; family Pseudonocardiaceae; genus Lentzea; species Lentzea rhizosphaerae. The sequence goes on from NZ_JBHRZI010000038.1 coordinate 43,468, forward strand.
AAGTCGGTGATCTGGCGGGTGAGGGTGTCGTCGGCACGCCGGGGCAGTTGTTCGCCCGGCGGGGTCGCGACGGAGAGGGCGACGGCACAGGCGTGCTGCACCTCCGGGGTCAGCCGCGCGTGCGGATGCCGGGTCAGCGCGTGCAGGAGACCCGGCAGGGCGAGCATCGGGTCGCGGGCGGGGTCCGGCACGATCACGGCGGGTGCGGCGTGGCGGGGCCACGCGAAGCGGCCACCTCCGCCGACCAGGTTGATCACCGCGTCGGCGTCGGCGGCGATGCGGCGCAACGGGAACGCGAGCGCGTCAACGGGATTCCAGGTGGTGATGTCCCGGATGCCCGCGGTCAGCAGGACGGGGTTCAGCAGCGGCATGGTGTTGGCGCCCGCGATGACGACCCGGCTGGTCTCCGGCGTGCGGCCGGCGCGGGCCAGCATGGTGAGCACCGCCGCCGTCAGTGCGATGGCCGTGGTGTCCTGATCAGTGAGCACCGGGATGCCGACGACGGAGTTGCGCGCTTTCTGCACGCGTTCGGGCGTGGCTCGGACGAGAAGCACAGCGCTGGTGCCGGCCGGGAGGTTGTGCAGCCCGTAGTCCGAGGCGATCATGCGGGTCTGCAGCCCTGCCTGCTCTTCGACCAACGCGGCGTAGCGGCGCAGGACGGCGGTGGTGGCGCCGATTCCACCCACCACGGCGACAACGGCACGTTCCGCGGTCAACGTCCGAGTCCCGAGTTCTCCAGCAGCGCCGGGTCGAACCAGCGGGTGGTGTCGACGCCGTGCTGGGCGGCCCGGTCGAGCAGGTCGCGGATCCGGGCGCCGTGCAGGTGGATCTCGTACTCGTGGCCGGCTTCCACCGCCTGCTTCAGCATCTCCTCCGCCTCGGAGACCCTGCTTCGCAGCTCTGCTTCGAACTCGCTCATCATCCTCGACATCTCCCTCGTCCGCAGACTCCATGATCTGCGGACTTAAAGAACTATGCAACTCTTTGGGTGCAGCGTCACTACAGGTCGTTGCCGGCGTACGACAGGTTGAAGCTCTTGTTGGTCAACGGGAAGTCGGGAACGATCGTGTCGGCCAGCGCGACCGGCAGTGCGGGCCAGTTGAAGAAGCTCGGGTCCACGATCTTCACCCGGCTCAGCCGCCCGTCGCCGGTCAGCTCGACGCGGTGCACGATCGTGCCGCGCCAGCCCTCGACGATGCCGACCCCGGAGCCACCTGTGCCGCTGGTGACCGGCCCTGTCGCGGTCGTACGGCCGCCGAGCATGTCCGAGAGGCTGGTGATCATGGCGATGGACGTCGTGATTTCCTCTGCGCGCACGAGGAAGCGGGACAGCACGTCGCCGTCGGTGCGGGAGTGCGTGGTGCGCGGGAACTCCGCGGACAGGAACGGGTGGTCGTGCCGGGCGTCGACGTCCAGGCCGCTCGCGCGGGCGACGACGCCGAGCGTGCCGAGGTCGGCGGCCTGGTCGCGCCCCAGCGGTGCGGTGCCGGTGAACCGGTCGGCCACCACGGTGTTCGACAGGGCCAGGTCGACGATCTCGGCCGCGTCGGCGCCGACGGCGGCCAGCACGTGCGGGTCGGGCAGGGCGGCCATCGTGGCGCCACCGGGGTGGACGGCCCCACGCAGCAGCCGGTGCCCGGTGACGGTGTCGTTGAGACGCAGGAGACGTTCGCGGACGCGCTGGCAGTGGGCGTTGAGCACGCCGTAGGCGACGTCGTTGCACAGAGCGCCGATGTCGGTGATGTGGTTGTAGAGGCGTTCGAGCTCCAGCAGGATCGCGCGGATGCGTTGCGCGTCCTCAGGTACCGGCCACCGCTGAGCGTCCTCGACCGCCAGACAGTACGCGAGCGTGTGGCCGACGGTCGTATCGCCGCTGACCCGTTCCGCGAGCTCGATCCCCTCCCCCGGAGTGCGCCCGTGGAACAGCTTCTCGAGACCTCGGTGGACGAACCAGAGGCGCGCCTTGAGGTTGAGGATCGTCTCGCCGACCACGGAGAAGCGGAAGTGACCAGGACCGATCATGCCGGCGTGCACCGGACCGACCGGGATCTCGTACACGCCAGGACCTTCGACCGTGCGGAACGGGTACGGGCCGTCGACGCTGCCGAACTCAGGCGGGTCGCCCGCCTCCGTGAGCATGGGATACCAGCCCTGAGGCCAGTGGAAGTGGCGCACCAGTCGTTGTGGCAGCGGGTGGCCGGTGGGCACGATGCCGAACAGGTCGTGCATCTCGCGTTCGAACCGTCCGGCGGCGAACGACAACCCGGCCAGGCTAGGCACCTCCGGGGTGTCCGGGTCGAGCAGCACGTGCAGCTCGACCCTGCGGTCCGGCGCGGCGGCGGTGAACAGGTACACCGCGCGCAACCTGTCCCCGTCGTCGTGACCGGCGACCAGCGCGAGCCGGAAACCCCGCTCCAGCAGGGAACTCGCCCGGCCGGGCAGCTCCGCCGGGGTGAGAGTTCTCGTGATCATCGAGTCACCGCCAGAGGCTGGGTGGCCAGGTCGAGCAGGACGGGCAGTGGCCCGGCGACGACGCCGAGCACGGCACAGGCGAGCAGCCCACCGGTCAGCGCGATCGGGATCGGCGAAACGGCTGCGCTGTCCGAAGTGGACGGTGCTCCGAGCAGCATCCGGCTGGTGCGGGAGATCAGCGCGGCGGCGATCACCAGCACCAGCAGCAGCGCGGCAGCGGTGAACCAGCCGAGACCGGCGGTGAAGCCGGCGCGGGCGATGCCGAGCTCGCTCGCGAACAGGCTGAACGGAGGCAGGCCGATCAAGGCGAGCACACCGAACCCGAACGTCGTGGCCACCGCGGGGTGGTGGGCGACCAGGCCGCGCACCCCGTCGATCTGGCTGGTGCCGGTGAGCTGCAGGATGCGGCCCGCGCTGAGGAACAGCACCGCCTTGGCCAGCCCGTGTCCGAGGACGTGCAGCAGCGCCGCGGTCAGTGCCAGAGGGCTGCCGATCGCCGCACCGAAAGCGACCAGGCCGAGGTGCTCGATGCTCGAGTAGGCCAGCATCCGTTTGTAGTCGCGCTGTCCGATCAGCAACGACGCGGCCAACGCGAGAGAGGCCAGCGCCATCACCACGAGCAGGGTGCGGGCGAACCCCGGGCCCAATGCACCGTCACTGATCACCTTGACGCGCAGGATCGCGTAGAACGCCACCGACAGCAGCACCCCCGACATCAGCGCCGACACCGGCGCCGGGGCCTGGGAATGCGCGTCGGGCAACCACGCGTGCAATGGTGCCAAGCCTGCCTTGGTGCCGAACCCGAGCACCAGCAACACCACCGCGATCCGAGTCACGCCAGGATCCAGATCCGGCGCCTGCGCGGCGAGCGTGGCCAGATCCAGTCCCGCTGCGCCGGGAGCGTGCGCGGCGGCGAAGTTGAGCACGATGGTGCCCAGCAGCGCGAGGGCGATCCCTGCCGAGCAGATCACCACGTACTTCCACGCCGCCTCCACCGAGGCGCGGGTGCGGCGCTGCCCGACCAGGAACGCGGTGACGATCGTGGTGGCCTCGACCGCCACCCACACCACACCGAGGTTCGCGGCGAGCACCGCGAGCGCCATCGTGGCCAGGAACAGCTGCACGAGCAGGCTGTGCTGTGCGGCAGTGCGGACCGTCGCCCTGCCCGCCTCGATCTCGCCGCGGAAGTACGCGGGTGTCGCGGCGGTCGCGATCAGCCCGACCGCACCGATCACCAGCACCATGAACGCCGACAACGCGTCGGCGCGCAACAACCCGGCCACCGCGCTCACCGGGCCGGATCGGCTCACCTGCACGGCCAGCGCGACCGCGGCGGCCAGCACGACACCCGCAGATCCGGCGCTGACCCAGGTGGTGGCGCGGCGCCATCCGAGGACGAGGTGGATGAGCGCACCGAACACGGGCACCCCTAAGGGAACGAGCAGAGTCATCAGTCGCGCAACTCCCTCAGTTCGTCGAGGTCGGTGCCGCCGAAGGTCTCCCGCATCCGGGTCGTGAGCACCTGCAGAACCAGCACGGCCAGCAGCACGTCCAGCGACACGCCGAGCTCCACCACGAGGCCGACACCCGTGGTGGTGAGGAAGCCGACCGCGGTGATCCCGTTGTCCATCAACAGGAACCCGACCAGCTGCGACAGCGCACGCCGCCGGGTGACCAGCACGAAGAACCCGATCAGCACCACCGTCACGCCGACCGGAATCGCCTGGGTCGCCGCCGACGGCGCCAGCTCCACCAACGGCTGCGACACCGCGTAGGCCAGCAGCGTCAACGCCGCGGCGGCCAGCAACGACGCCGAGACGTTCACCAACGGCCTGGTCTCGCGCTGCGACTCCCCCGCGCCCGCCAACGCCCGGCGCAACAAGTACGGCAACACGCCCGCGCGCAGCACGAGCACCCCGACCGCGACAACCCACAGCTCAGCGGAGTTCTCCTGTGCCGCAAGCACTCCCACGAGCACAGCCAGTGCCGCGCCCTGCAGCGCGAACACCCGGATGATCACCGAGAGCTCGCGGCGCCACAACACCAGCACCGCCGTCAGCAGCAAGGCGCCGCAAGCCAGGTACAAGAGCTCCACGGTTCCCCTTTCCGGCCCAGGAGGAGTTCAAACGAGGAAGAACGACGCCGCGACGGCCAGCAGCGCGAGCAGGAACGACCCGGCGAGCAGCTCGGGCACCCGGAACAGCCGCAGTTTGGCGACGAACACCTCGGCGGCCGCGAGCAGCCCGCCCAGCACAGCGACCTTCACGACCAGGGCCAGCACCCCGATCAGCACCGCCAGCGGGGTGGCCTCGGTAGCGATTCCCCACGGTGCGAACAAGTTCGCCAGCAGCCCGAGGAACACCGACAGCCGCATGGCGGACGCCAGTTCCACCAGCGCCAGATCAGGGCCCGCATACTCCAGCACCATCGCCTCGTGGACCATCGTGAGCTCGAGGTGGGTCGACGGGTTGTCCACCGGGATGCGTCCGGTCTCCGCCACGATCACCACGATCAGTGCGACCGCGGCCAGCAGGCTCGCCGGCGAGATCACCCGCGCCGGGTCGTGCAGCGTCGACGAGACGATCGCGCCCAGGTTGGTCGACCCGACCCGCACCGACAGCGCGAAGATCGCCACCAGCAGTGTGGGCTCGACCAGGGCGAGGATCGTCATCTCCCGGCTCGCGCCCATCCCGCCGAACGCGGTGCCGGTGTCCAGGCCCGCCAGCGCGAGCGCCACCGCACCCAGTGCCAGCAGCGCCACCACCGCGAACAGGTCCGCCACCGGGTCCAGCGCGGACTCCGTGGCGACGAACGGCACCACGACCGCGACCACCAGCGTCGTGGCCACCAGCACCAGCGGCGCGAACCGGAACACCTCGCTCGTGCCCCGCGGCGCGATCCGCTCCTTGCGCAGCAACTTGCGCAGGTCACGCCACGGCTGCACGACACCCGCACCGGCGCGTCCCTCCAGCCGGGCACGCACCTGCCGCATCAGCCCGACCAGCAACGGCGAACCCGCGACGATCAGCACCGGCTGCACCACTCCGCCGACGACCCCGAGCGCGCTCACCGCGTCACCGCCAACAGGATCAGCACGCCGCACACCGCGTAGAAGCCGTAGCCGAGGTAGCGGTGCACGCTCCCCGGCGCGAGCCCACGCCCGGCCCGGCCCCACGCGGTGATCACGCTCAGCACCGGCCGGTAGAGACGCCGCTCGATCCGGTCGGGCACCTTCCGCCGGTACTCCACGGCCTGCACGAGGTAGCGGGACTCCTGGTGGTGCGACACGTCCACGTCCAGCTCCGGCTGCACCACGTCGTCGAACACCCGCTGCAACGGCTCTGCGAACGACGTCGCCGTGTACTCCATCCGCGGCGACATCGGTCCCCCGCCGCAGTCCCACAACCGCGCTTCCCGACGCACTCGCCGTGCGACGACGGCCCGAACCACGCCCGCCACCACGATCACAGCGGCGACGAGCCCGAGGGTCAGCAGGAGTGGTGACAACGCGCCGGTGGCCTGATCCAGCCGCAGTGTCACGTCACCGGACACGGCAGCCTCACCGGCCGCGGCCTGGACCGCGGGCAGGATCCCGGCCGGCCACAGCGCGAGCACCACGCAGACCACCGCCGCGACACCCGTTCCAGCGAGCATGGTGAACGGGCTCTCGTGCGCGTTCGCGGCGGCCTCGCTGCGCGGTTTGGCCAGGAAGCCGACCCCGAACGCCTTCACGAACGTGGCCACCGCCAAGCCGGCGGTGAGCGCCACCGCCGCCACCGCGACCGGCATCGCGATCGCCGCCGTCACCCCACCCGCGGGCAGACCGTGGATCAACGCCTGCAGCAACAGCCACTCCGACACGAACGCCGTCCCCGGCGGCAACGCCGACGCCGCCAGCGCCCCCAGCCCGAACGCCGCCGTGGTCACCGGCATCACCGGCCGCAACCCGCCCAGCGCGTCCAGATCACGGCTACCGGTCGCGTGCAGCACCGATCCCGCCGCTAGGAACAGCAACGTCTTGAACGCCGCGTGCCCGACCACGTGCAGCAGCGCCGCGGTCAACGCCAGCGCCGCCAGGGAGTGATCACCGAAGGAGGTGAACAGCCCGGCCGCACCGACCCCGATGAGCACCAGGCCCATGTTCTCGGTCGTCGACTGACCCAGCAGTCGCTTCAGGTCCGAGCTCATCGCGGCCTGCAGGATCCCGTACACCGCCGACACCGCGCCCAGCGCGAGCACCAGCAGCCACCACCACGCCGCACCACCACCGAGCAGGTCGACCCCGACCCGAACGAGTCCGTAGACGCCCAGGTTCACCATCGCCGCCGACATCAACGCCGACACGTGACTGGGTGCCTCCGGGTGCGCCCGCGGCAGCCACGCGTGCAACGGCACGATGCCCGCCTTCGACCCGAAACCCACCAGCGCCGCCACGAACACCACGCCCGACACCGCCGGCGACAGATGCCGCCCCGCCTCACGCAACGCGGTGAACGAATCGTCCGGAGCGTGCGCGACGAACACCATCAGTCCAATCAGGACTGACACGAACCCCAGGTGTGTCATCACCGCGTACCACCGGCCCGCCGACGCCACCTGTGGGCCGCGCCGGTGCTCGGCGACCACCAGCACCAGCGACGCCAGCGCCATCAGCTCCCAGCACACCAGCAACGTGGCCGCGTTCGCCGCCGCCGGCACCAGCACCATCGCCACGACGAACACCGGTAACGCCACCTGCACGCCGCGTGCCCGCAGATCCGGAGTGTCCGCGTAGGACATCGCATAGATCCCCGTCGCCACCGCGACGCCACCGGTCACCGCCACGAACAACCCGCCCAGCGGATCCAGCGTCAGCGCCACGCCCGACAGTGGCAACACGCCAGGCAGAGCAAGGGAAAACGATCCACCGGCCAGCGCTGCGGCACCCGCGAACACCGCGGCCGCGCCCGTCAGCGCGGTGCCCGCACCGACTACCGCCGCCCGCGCGCGGACCACGGCCAGCAGCGCCGTCACCAGTCCGATGGCCACAGCCGCGGCCATCCCCGTCGCGGAGAGGTTCATCGGCCGGTCAGCTTTCGCAGTCCCTCGACGATCGCCTCGGGCCGTGGTGGACAGCCCGCAATCTCCACGTCGACCGGCACGACATCGCGCACGGCACCAGCCACCCCGTAGGCACCCGCGAACACCCCGCAGTTGCGGGCGCAGTCCCCGACCGCCACCACCAGCTTCGGTGCAGGCACGGCGTCGAACGTCCGCCGCAACGGCTCGGCCATGTTCCGCGTCACGACCCCGGTCACCAGCAACGCATCGGCGTGCCGCGGTGAGGCCACCAGCCTCGCTCCGTACCGCTCGCCGTCGTGGACCGGCCCGAACGCCGACGCGATCTCGATCTCGCACCCGTTGCACGACCCCGCGTCGACGTGCCGGATCTGCACCGACCCGCCCAGCACCGCCGCCCCCTCGGGCCGGTCGCCCTCCGGCAGCGGCGGTGGAGGTTCAGCCACTCGCCCGGTCCGGCGGATCTTGCGCCACAGACTCAGCACGATCTCGCTCCCGCGATGGAGTCGGTCAGATCAGAGAAGCAGGTGCGGTCACCCCGCCGTCGGGGGAGGGACACGGGGTGACCGCGGCTCAACCGGTGCGCGGCACCGGCGGACTCGTGGCGCGGAGATCCTCGAGCAGCTCGGCCTGCCCGGACAGCACCCCCGACAGGATCCGGCGCGCTGCGACCAGCAACTCGGCCACGTGCGGGCTGGTCAGCGAGTAATGGACGGCCGCGCCTTCCTTCCGGGTGGCGACCAGGCCTGCCCGGCGCAGCACCGCGAGCTGCTGCGACAGGTTCGCTGGTTCGACGCCCACCTGCGGCACCATCTCCGCGACCGCGTGCTCACGCAGGCTCAGCAGCTCCAGCACCCGGATCCGCGCCGGATGCCCGAGCGTTTTGAAGAACTCCGCCTTGAGCTGGTACAGCGGCTTGCTCATCCGCGCGCCCCTTCCCGCTCACGCGTCACCCGTCACCTGGTCGCACGCTTCAACACTTGCTAACCTTAGCAAGTCCGAAACAGCACAACTCGACAGGACCAAGCCCGTGCCCGGAACTCCCGCCCAGCTGCGAGTTCTCGTCGCCGACGGATCGTCGTTGTTCCGCGACACGCTCCGGGAGGTCCTTCGCGACGCGGCTGACATCGATGTCGTCGCCGTCGCGGGCTCAGCGGACGACGCGATCCGCCTGGCCGACCAGCACGAGCCCGAGGTCGCCGTCGTGGACGTCCACCTGCCCGGCGACGGCCTGCACGCCATCCGCCGCATCCATCAGAAGACACCCGCGGTGAAGGTCGTCGCGTTGTGCGGCTTCATCGACGCGCCATCCGAGACCGAACTCCGCGAGCTGGGCGTCGTCGAGTACGTGATCAAAGGCGTGCCGAACCGCAAGATCCTGGCGGCCATCCGCCGAGCAGCCGAGGAAGGCGCCACCCTGTGACACTGCGCGGAACCAGACCCAACCCGTTCCAATGGCTGTGGTACGCGGTGGGCGGGCGACTCCCCCAGCGATGCAACCCGTGGGTCCTGCACGACGTCACCTGCCGCACCTGGGGTGTACGGCACTTCATCCGCGCCTTCTTCCAGATGTCGCCGATCCTGCTGCTGCTCCTGCTGCCGGGGCCGCTCTACATCAGGATCCTGTCGATCCTGCTCGGCATGTTCGTCGGCTACTTCTACTCCATGACCTACATGTGGCACACGACTGAGCAACGCCTGGTCAAACAGGGGTTCACGCGTGGCCTCGGCGAGCAGACCCGCCGGGCCAGACACGCTGAAGCCGACGCACGCGCCAAAGCCGCCTATGAACAGCTTTACCGCAGCAACTCCTGAACGACGCGCGAAGCACCGTTACCGCGTGGACGGCACCGGACCGTTCGAACTCGGCGGCTGTTGCTGTCCGCCCCGGCTGAGGTTGTGCGACTCCACCGGTTGGCCAGTGTCCCGCCTGGCGGTAGTCGATCGCCTTTGAGACGAGCTCCGCATCGCCGGAGTTCACGGCGTCATGGAAACGGCTGAAGGTCTCCTGGTTGCCGGACACGCGTCACTGGGCGTCCTGGTCGAGCTTGCCGTGGGCCGCCACCGAGAGGTCCTGCCCGTCGGCCCAGGTCTTGAGGCGGTCGGCGTAGGCCTGCTGGATCATGGGGTAGAAACCCTGTCCGAAAAGGACTCGAAGCGGCGGGTTGTCCATGTCGACGATCTTGAGGAGCGTCTGGGCCGCGGCGGCCGGGTCGCCGGAGGGCTGTTTGTTCGTGAAGCGGGCCAAGCGCCGGCGGACGTCGTCGTAGGCCGGGTTCATCTGGGCCAGGTGACCGTTGTCCAGCGGGTTCGGGTTCTTGCCGTCTCTCGTGGCGAAACCGCCGGGCTCGATGATGGTCACCTTGATGCCGAAGCCGGCGACCTCACCGGCGAGGGCCTCGTTCAGGGCTTCCACAGCCCACTTGGAGACGTGGTACGCGCCACCCAGCGGTACGGCGATGAGCCCGGCCGCCGAGGACAGCTGGATGATGTGCCCCGCGCCCTGCTCACGCAGGTGGGGCAGCGCGGCCTGGATGACCCACATCGCACCGAACAGGTTGGTCTCCAACTGGTCCCGCATCTCCCACTCGGTCAGCTCCTCGATCGCACCGACCTGGGCGTAACCGGCGTTGTTCACGACAACGTCCAACCGGCCGAAGTGTTCCTTGGCCCGCTGCACGCTCTCGAAGACAGCGGCCTTGTCGATCACGTCCATCTCGAGCGGGAGCACCCCGTCGCCGTACTCGGCGACCAGGTCGTCCAGACTGCCGGCCTTTCGTGCGGTCGCGGCCACCTTGTCACCGCGGGCCAGGGCGGTCTCGACGAACTCGCGACCGAGGCCGCGGGAAGAACCGGTGACGAACCAAACCTTGCTGTTCATGACTTCCCTTTCAGTGGAGTGGGTTACCAGGCCACGGGGCCGAGGCGGTCGATGAAGATTCCGGTCGGGCCGTCGGCGCCGAGCGTCGCCAGCTTGATGAACGGGTCGGCGCCCTCGGTGACCGTCAGCTGGCCCATGTGGTTGTTCATGTCCGTGGCAGTGAACTTGTGGTTGGCGACCTCGCCGGGCGTGACGGCGTTGAACTTGATGTTCGGGAACGCCTGGGCGTACCGGACGGTGAGCATGTTCAGTGCCGCCTTGGACGAGCTGTAGGCGAGCTCGTGCATTTTCGAGACGGCCTGGTTCGGGTCGGTCACGACCGCGAAGGAACCGCCGCCGCTGGACACCATCACCACCCGCGGCTGGTCGGCCGCCTGCAGCAGGGGCAGGAACGCGTGCGTGACCCGGACCGGCCCGTACACGTTGGTGTCGTAGACGGCGTGGATCTCGTCGGCTGTGGCCTCCGCGGGGTGGACGATCCCGCCCGGCGCGCCGGCGTTGTTGATCAGCACGTCCAGCCGGCTGGTGTGCTTTCGAACCAGCCGTGCGGCGTCGGCCACCGACTCGTCCGAGGTCACGTCCAGCGGGACCAGGAACACCCGCGCGCCGCCGGCTGCAAGCTTGTCGACCGCCGCCTGTCCGCGACCTTCGTCGCGCGAGCCGAGAAAGATCGTCCAGCCCAACTCGCCGAGCCTGCGGGCCGCCTCGAGACCGAGCCCCTTGTTGCCTCCGGTGATCAACACCGTGGTCTGTTCCGCGTTCGTCATGCACACCAGACACCGCTCCCCGCTCGGCTGTGACCACATGTGAACCACTTCACAGTCGGCCACCTCTCGGCAAAGACGACTCGCACGCCTGACGACGGGATGTGGTGTGTCGACGCAGGACGAGCCGGTTCTTGTCACCTCCACGAATCCGGCCGAGCCCACGCCTACCATCACGATCAAGCCCACCGCCACGCGCGACAGCAAGGAGAGGTGATGACGGCCGAACGACCGGACCAGGAGCCCGACTACCGGTTCACGCTCGCCAACGAACGCACCTTTCTGGCCTGGATCCGCACGGCGCTGGGGCTGCTCGCGGCCGGAGTCGCGGTACGCCAGTTCGTGCCACCGTTCACCGTGGCCGGAGCGACCACCTTGCTCGCGCTCGCGTGCATCGTCCTGGCCGCCGTCGTCGCGGCCACCAGCTTTCCCCGGTGGCGGCGCGCACAGCAGGCCATGCGCTCGGGGGCCGCGCTGCCGCCGAGCCCCATGGTCGCGGTGCTCGCGACCGGAGTGTTGTTGCTGGCCCTGCTCGCCGCGCTCCTGGTGATCGTCGGGTGAACCGTGACGCCGGTCTGCAGCCGGAACGCACGAGCCTGGCCTGGCACCGCACCGCGTTGGCTGCCGCAGCGTGCTCGCTGCTGCTGGTGGGCGTGGCGGCGCGGCACGGCTGGGGCCTGGCAACGCTGCCCGCCGTGTGCACGGCCGCGGTCTCAGGGACGCTGGTGCTGTTCGCCCGTCGCGGACAGCTCGCCGCCCGTCCGCGCGTCCTGCTCCTTCTCGCCGTCCTGGCCACCGGCGCCTGCGTGGCCGCCGTCCCCCTCGTCGTGGGCAACGGGATCTGACACCAGCACCTCACGTTCCCCGCGGCTCCGGGCCACGATCACCAGGCTTTCGCAAGGACCCGGCCGCCACTCGTCAACAGCCTCATGGATGGCCGCCGCACAGCTGAAGTCGCAAGAACGACCCGTGCTGGCCGCGATGACGGCAGCAGTTCTCACGCTCGCCGCGCTCACACCCGCAGACGCCACCGACAACACGGCGTTCACCGTGACCTGCAGCGACTTCCTCGCCCAGCGGGGAGTCGGTGAGGCACTGCGGTGGTTCGCGCTGCCACCGGTCTGCCTGCCGGCGCCGTGACCAGATCAGGCCAGCGCCAGGAAGAGCTTCTCCAGCTGAGCCCGATCGGCCACCGCCTGCTCGGAGTCGTCCGAGACGCACTTCTCCAGTCCGCTGGCGATCAGTTTGAAACCGGCCCGGTCCAGCGCTCTCGACGCGGCGGCCAGCTGCGTGATCACGTCCTTGCAGTCCCGGCCGGACTCGATCATCTGCACGAGACCGCCGACCTGGCCCTGGACTCGTCGCAGCCGCTTGACCACGTCCGCGAGGACGTCTTCGTTCAGCTCCACCGCTACCTCCTTCGGTACCCCCCAGGGTATCTGAGCCCGGGAACAACCGGATGGCCCGCGGCGTTGGAACAGATACCCGTGGGGGTATGCAACCGGAGCTGGGGATGAACGACGACGGCGAGGCAAAGGTGATCACGATCAGGTGCGGTCGCCGCATCGTCGTCAGTCACGCGGCAATTCCCGCGACACCGATCCGCTGGGTGACCGTGCGGGTCTCGTCCGGACAACCAGAGGACCACAGCGAGTGGATCAGCTTGAACCCGCCGAGGCGGCCGAGCTCGGTGCGGCCCTGATCGCGCGTGCCACCACCGACTGAGAAGGAGACCGATGTGGCCACGATCGAACTGACCAGAGCCAACTTCAACGAGATCGCGGGCCGGCCGGGCACCGTCCTGGTCGACTTCTGGGCGTCGTGGTGCGGCCCGTGCCGGATGTTCGCCCCTGTCTTCGAGCAGGCCTCGACCCGGCACGGCGACATCACGTTCGGCAAGGTGAACACCGAGACCGAAACGGAACTCGCCCAGGCGTTCGGCATCTCGTCGATCCCGACGCTGATGGCCATCCGCGACGGCGTCGTCGTCTACGCACAGCCCGGCGCACTTCCCGCTGCCGCACTCGAGCAGCTGATCACCAAGATCGGTGAGCTCGACATGGACCAGGTGCGCGCCACCGCCCAACCACGCCGCTGAGAGGACCCACAACCGTGAAGTACGACCTGACCATCACGCTCGACCTGTCCTACGAGGACGCCGTGCCCGCCGTCCGCGCGGCGCTGAAGGAACAGGGTTTCGGTGTGCTGACCGAGATCGACGTCCGGGCGACCATGCGGGAGAAGCTCGACGCCGAGGTCGAGCCGTACGTGATCCTCGGCGCGTGCAACCCGCCGCTGGCACACCGGGCACTGGAGATCGACCGGACGATCGGACTGCTGCTCCCGTGCAACGTCGTCGTTCGCGCTGACAACGGAGGCACTCTCGTGCAGGCACTCGACCCGAACGTGATGACCGAGCTGACCGGGCGGGAGGAGCTGCGGCCGGTCGCCGAGGAGGCCGGCAGGCGCCTCCGGGCCGCACTGGACTCGCTGACCTCACAGGTCACCACGGCAGGCTGATCGCGAACAGGGTGCCCTCGGCGCCGGACGTGGCGGTGACGGTTCCGCCGTGCGCGCTCATGAGCTCCCTGACCACGGCGAGTCCGATGCCCGTCCCGGTGACGGTTCGCCCGGCACGGCCGCGCCAGCGCCGCTCGAAAACGTGTCCCAGTTCCTCCGCGGGAATGCCGGGTCCGGTGTCCTGGACTTCGAGGATCGCCGCGTCATCGGTGCGGCGCACGCGCACCGTGACCGCATCTCCCGGCCGGGCGTAGCGGGCGCAGTTGGCCAGCAGGTTGCCCACCGCCTGGTGAAGACGATCCGGATCCGCCCGGACGACGACATCGGTCGCGAGCCTGGTGTGCACCTCCAGACCGGCCGCGCGGAGGTGCGCGACATGCGCCTCGACTGCCGACCTGGCCACCTCGGCGAGGTCGATCTCCCGACGCCGCAACGACAACGCGGCAGCCTCCGCCTCGGAGAGCTCGGTGAGGTCCTGCACGATCCGGCCGAGTCGCTGTGCCTGATCGTGCAGGCCCGTCAGGCGTTCCGCGTCCGGTGGTGCCAGACCGTCACGCAGCTCTTCCAACCCCGCCTGCAACGCCGCCAGCGGCGTGCGCAGTTCGTGCGCGACGTCACCGGTCAGGTCACGACGGGCCTGGTCGGCGCACGCGACGTCAGCGGCCATGTGGTCGAACGCCGCCGCCAGGTCGCCGAGTTCTCCCGGTGCGTTCACCTCCGCTCGCGCGGCACGGTCACCGCCGGAGATCCGCCGCGCGGCACGGGTGAGGCGGGTGAGGGGCACGACGATCCGCCTGCCCACGAACCAGGTGGTGAGGCCGGCGACCACGAGCGCCACCCCTGCTGCGAGCCCGATCCATCCCCACGCGATGTTCCGCGCCACGGGCGTGACCGGTGCACCGAACGCCAGCTGGACCGACCCGACCACGCCGCCGGCGACCACCACCGAAGCCTCGACACGTCCCGTTGTTCCCTGCATGTTGTTCATCGGCATGCCACGGCCACGACCGGTCACGTTGCCGCCGTCGGCCGTCCGCACGACGAGCCGGGCACCGGCACCCGTGGCGAGATCGGTCGCGGCACGCAGGTCCACCGCGTCCCAGCCGCCCGCGGCGCTGTACGCGGCCGCGACCGCGACGGCCACCCGCTCGGCCGCCTGCCGGCGAGCCGCGGCCTCCGCCGACTCGAGCCCTTGCCCGGTCCCCCACAACGCGGCGCCGGTCAGCACGGCCACGGACGACAACGCCACGAGCACGAACGCGGCGAGCAGCCGTCTGCTCAACGGCCCCCACGCAGAGCTGCTGTCACGGGTCACGGCGCAACCCCAGCCGGTAGCCGACGCCGAGCACCGTCTGCACCACGTCCGGCCCGCTCGCGCCGAGCTTGTGGCGCAGGTTCTTCACGTGCGAGTCGACGGTTCGCTCATAGCCCTCGAACTCGTACCCGCGCACGCGGTTGATCAGTTCGTAGCGCGAGTAGACACGGCCGGGAACCGACGCCACCGCAGCCAGGATCCCCCATTCCGTCGGCGTCAGCTCCAGGACCTCACCGTCCCACCTGGCCTCGTGTCGCGCCTCGTCGATCCGCAGACGACCGTCCCCGAAGGACGCCGCCGCGGGTTCCGCGGTGGCGTTCGCGCGGTGCAGCACCGCCTGCACCCGCAGCACCAGCTCCGTGGGACTGAACGGCTTGGTCACGTAGTCGTCCGCGCCGAGCTCCAACCCGTGGATCCGGTCCTCCACCGCGCCACGCGCGGTCAGCACGACCACCGGCGTCCGACCTGCCTCCCGCGCGGCACGCAGCACTTCAACGCCGTCGACGTCAGGCAGTCCGAGGTCCAGCACCACCAGCGCGGCAACCCCGCCCGCCACCATCGTCAACGCCTGTGCGCCGGAACCCGTCGTCACCACGGTGAAACCCGCTCGCTCCAGGTACCGGCGCAGCAGCTCGCGGATCTCCCTCTCGTCCTCGACGACGAGCACGGTGTCTCCCATGAATCCCTGTGTACGCGGCCGAATCACGTCGATCGAGGGTCCAAGTGCCCGTTGGTACCGGTCTCCACGTCATCTCCACACGGTCTGCACGCCACCTGCTCCGGTGCGGCCGACGATGAAACCGCTACGAGGAAAGGAGGAGCCATGAAGACCCGGACTCGGATCGCCGTGATCACAGCGGCCGGGATCGTCACGGTGGGTGCGTTCGCCGGAACGTTCGCACTGGCGAGCAACTCCCCGACGATGTTCGGCCCTGGCCCTGGCCCCGGCCCCGGCGCGATGACCATGCCGCGCGGCGGGCCGCGTGACGGTGGATGCCTGGCCATCCCCGGAATCGCCGACCCGAGCGGCACGCTCACGGAGGCGCAACGCAGCGGACTCGCGGCCAACGCCGAGGAGGAGAAGCTGGCGCACGACCTGTACGCCGAGTTCGCCAACCGCTACGACGTGCGGATCTTCGACCGCATCGCCGCGTCGGAGACCAGCCATCTCGAGGCGGTCCGGACGCTGCTGAGCCGCTACGGGATCACCGATCCCACCGCGGACCAGGCGCCCGGTCACTTCACGACACCGGCCGTGCAGGCGACCTACGACCGGCTCCTGGCCCAGGGAGCCGCGAGCCAGGACGCCGCGCTGCAGGTAGGCAAGACCGTGGAGACAACGGACATCTCGCTGCTGCGCGAGTCGCTCAACAGCCTCACCGCGCCCGATGTCCAGCGCGTCTACGGCAACCTGCTGACGGCGTCGCAGCACCACCTGGCCGCGTTCGACCGCTGGTCGAGCCGGTGAGGTGAGGGTGGCGGACCTAATCGGGTCCGCCACCCGCCTTCACCTCGCGACGCTTGCGCTGGACGAGCCACGCACCACCTCCCCCGGCGACGAGCAGGACCGGGACGACCCACGCCACCGCAGGCAGCTGCTGGGCCAGCACGAAGCCGCCCATCACGAGCACGAACCAGCCGAAGCCCCTGCGCAGCACCGCTTCCGGAATTCGCCCGGCCGGCCTTCCTCCGATCAGGCTGGCGATCACCGCCGCGACCACCACGCCCGACGCCGTGAGTGGTTTCCGTCGTCAGGGCAACGGAAACCAGACCTGAGGGGCTGCCCGGCGCACGAGGTGGGCGTCTGCTCGACGGCATCAGCGCCACCGGCTGGGCGAGGTGCTGCCCGAGGGCCTCGACAGCCTGTTCTTCGTCAATTCCGGCATCGAGGCCGTGGAGGCGGCGATGCGCCTCGCGCGACACAGGCCACCGCCGGTCGCTCATCCGTCAGCCCAGCTGACCCAGCGGGTCACGGGCGGCCGGAATCTCCCGGTCCAGAAACGAGTTCATCGTGCGGACGCTGTCCATGAACTGCGCCGGGAACACGATCGTGGAATTCCGTTCGATCGCGATCTCACCGAGCACCTGCAGGTTGCGCAGCTGCAACGCGATCGGGTGGTGCGCGATCACGTCGGCCGCCTCGGCGAGCTTGCCGGCCGACAACGCCTCGCCCTCGGCAGCGATGATCTTGCCGCGCTTCTCCCGCTCGGCCTCGGCCTCGCGGGCCATGGCCCGCTGCATCGACTGCGGCAGCTCGATGTCCTTGAGCTCCACCAGTTCCACCAGCACACCCCACCGCTCGGTGGTGGTGTCCAGGATCTCCTTGATGGCCTCGTTGAGGGTCTCGGTCTCGGCCAGCACGTGGTCCAGCGGGGACCGCCCGACCACGTTGCGCACGGTCGTCTGGGCGATCTGGCTGATCGCCGCCTCCACGTTCTCGATCTCCACGATGGACTTCACCGGATCGACCCGGCGGAAGTACGCCACCGCCGCGACGCCGATGGACACGTTGTCCTTGGTGATCACCTGCTGCGACTGGATCGGCATCGTCACCGTCCGCAGGCTGACCTTCCTCATCTTGTCCGCCAGCGGAATCATGAACCGCCAGCCGGGTTCGCGCACGTTGTGCAGCTTGCCGAGCCGGAACACCACGCCACGCTCGAACTGCCGCACGATCGCCATTCCGAGATTGCTCACCACCGCCTCCTCTCGTTCACCGTCCGCCTGCGACGGCCTGCTTGTAGATGCCCTGCGACCAGACCTGCAGGCCCAGCAGGGCCTCCACGTACTCTCGAGCAGCTGGCAGGCTCTCGGCTGCGTGCTCCTTCAGCTCCACGACCCGCGCGTGCCGGCGTTCGGCCTGCTCGCGCACGATCCGGCACAGCACGTCGGCGAGCTCGTCCGGCGAACCGGATCCAACGGAGTGCTCCGCCACGGGGATCACCGGCCCGACATCGAGTCCCGCGGGTTTGAGCCCGGTGAACACGGCACCTTCCCCCGCGCGGTGCAGACGCACCACGGTTTCGAAGAACCACCGGTCAGCCACCTGGCGCGCATCCCCACCGGCCACACGCGCCTTGCTCGCGAGGTCGAAAGCCTGCCGCAGCTCGTGTTCGGAGTCCGCGTGCACGTACGGTGCGACCAGTTCGACGTCGTCCTCTCCAAGAGCACGCTGCGCGGCGACCACGACCGGGCCGTCCATGGAATCGCAATGCGGGGGCATCGCGCACCTCCTCTCCACGTCCTGGTGAAGCCTGAGTGGCCGCGCCGATTCCGATCCAGGGACGAAAGTCACTGCCCGCCAGCACTTTCGGCGCGCATCGTGACAGTGGAAGGGAGCACACCACGGCGACCACCGATGTCCTGACCTTCGATCTGTCCGTGGAGATTCGGCGACCGCCGGCAGCGGTGTTCGCGCTGCTCTCCGACATCCAGGACTTCGAGCCGATCCCGCGCGATACCGTCGTGAAGACGGTGAAGGAGCCGAGTGGACCGACCGCGGTGCGCACACGCCGGCACGAGAAGGTCGAGCTGGCACCGTTCGTCTGGTTGCACGTGGAGAATCTGGTGTCCGAGGTCGACGCACCTCATCTTCTGGCAATCGACGCCCACAGCTCGTGGATGACCGCACACCTGACGTACCGGATCGAGCCTCTCGGCGACGGATGCGTTCTGCGGCAACACGAAAACCTTCGCTTGCGCGTTGCCGCGATGGCTCGGCCCGTACGTCGAACGCGGCCTGCGCACACGTCTGCACCAGCGGCTCAGCGACATCAAGACGATTCTGGAAGAGCCGTCAGGCTGACGTCAGATCCGCGGCCACGGGTTCACGAGGTCCTGGATCGGCGGTGGGAGCTGGGCGAGGGTCTTGTCCAGCAACCCTGGTGACAGGTGCCGCGCCAGCACCGTCGAGACGGCCGCCGCGGCCTTGGGCACGTCCTTGTCGGAGATGTCGGCTTCACGGGCGAACCGGTTCGTGTACCCGTGCAGGTCGTACTTCTCCGGGACCTGGCTTGGGTTCCAGCCCTCGTAGTAGATCCCGCGCACCAGTTCGGGCAGCTGAGCCGCGAAGTGCGCGCCGGCCTCCACCGTCAGGCGATCGCGCAACGTGTGCAGCCACGCACGCAGCACGCGGTAGGCGAAGCGCCGATCGTCGGTGGCGAACTCGTCGGCCACGTCGCGCACCCACGTGTTCGCGGTCTGCACGGCGTGCTCGAACACACCGATCTTCGTCGTGGACATCTCTTCCCTCCTCGGTCAGTGCTGGTCCACCCACGACACCACCGGCACAGGCGGGCGAACAGGGCCCGAAGCGCCGCATCGCAGGAGTCGTTCGACTCTGGGGCGAACACCCTGCCCTGGCCACGCCGGGGACGAAATGTCCGCTGTGGACGATGTGGGAGCACATGCGTCAGCCCGGCAGGAGGCGGTGACCGTGACGTCACTGATGACCGGCCTCGACGTGCTGCCGTTCCTGACAAGGCTTTCGCACACCCGACGCGCCACCGTCGCGGACGTCAGCACGACCCGGACCTGTCCACCCGGTTACCGCCTGCCCGACGAAGGCAGCGTCGCGAACCGGTGTGACCGTCAGCTCTGCACGGTCGCCGACGGTTGCGCCGCACCCGCGAACGTCACCGGCACGGCGGTCGTGAGAACGACATCGCCGTTCGCCGCGGACTCCTCCTGGAACAGGATCCAGCCGTTGCCGCCGTTCGGCTGCGCGAAAGTGATCTGCCCAGCGAAGGGCCGCAACGCGTCGCCGCCACCGGTGACGAACCCACGGCCGATTTCGGTCCTGTCCTTGTCCGTCAGCACCCGCACGGTGACGGTGCCCTCGAACACGTGCGCCCGGCCGGTGACGGACACCGGTGAGCGCAGGACGTCACCACTCTTCGGCGCGTCGACCTGGATGACGTCGGCACGGGTGCCGGTCACGGCCCACCGATCACCTGACCGTTGCAGCGACACGACAGTCGGCAGCGTCGTGATCGGCCTGGTGTCGTCGTCCGGGCTCGCCGGGTAGCAGACGACC
>NZ_JBHRZI010000039.1:0-1360 GCF_042649515.1 Lentzea rhizosphaerae
GATAGCGTCCGTCAAGTTGGTGTAATTTCGGGTGTAGGACCGGGCCGTCATGATCAGGCGGCTCTGGGTGTAATCTGAAGTGTAGTTTCCTCTTCGATTGTTGGTGGGTTTAGCTCGGCCATTGCCTCGACCTGCATGTATCGGCTCAGGAGCTGCCATTCGTCGTTGGCTTCGAGCAGAACCGCGCCGATGAGGCGAACGATGCTGTCCTCGTTGGGGAAGATGCCGACGACATCGGCACGGCGCTTGACCTCCTTGTTGAGGCGTTCGAGTGGATTCGTTGAATGTAATTTCGTGCGGTGCTGGGCGGGGAAGGCCATGTAGGCCAGCACGTCGGCTTCGGCATTGTCCATGAAGGTACCGAGCTTGGGCCATCTGGCGCGGAGCTGGTCGGCGACATGCCGCCAGGTCTGCACGGCATTGTCATGGTCGGGCTGGATGAAAGCCTGACGGATCGCGGCGGCGACCATGGTGTGCTGGCCCTTGGGAACGTAGGCCAGCGCATTGCGTGTCGCATGAACACGGCAGCGCTGCCATGTCGCGCTGAGGATACGGGTAATGGCCGCTTTCAGCCCTTCATGGGCATCGGAGATGACCAGCTTGACGCCGGTGAGGCCTCGGCGGACCAGATCACGCAGGAAGCTCGTCCAGAACGGCTCGGCTTCGGAGGGGCCGATGTGCAGGCCGACAATCTCCCTCTTCCCGTCCGTGTTGACCGCCACCGCGATTATCGCCGCCACCGACACGATGCGACCGCCCTCACGCACCTTCAGATAGGTGGCGTCGAGCCAGAGGTATGGCCAGTCACCGGAAAGGGGGCGCTTGAGGAAGGCGTTCACCCGCTCGTCGATATCCTTGCACAGCTTGGAGACGGAGGATTTGGAGATGCCGGTCATGCCCATGGCCTGCACCAGCTCATCGACCTTGCGCGTCGAGACGCCGTTGATCCACGCCTCCTGGATCACGGCCACCAGCGCCTTCTCCACCATCTTCCTCGGCTCCAGAAAGCCGGGAAAGTAGGCTCCCTGTCGCATCTTCGGTATCTTCAGGTTCAGCGTGCCGAGCCGGGTGTCGAGCGAGCGGTCGCGGTAGCCGTTGCGCCATGTCTGGCGGCTGTCGCCACGTTCATAGCGCCCAGCGCCGATCAGGCCATCAACATCGGCTTCCATGATCAGTTGCAGCACGCTTTCGGCAATCGTGCGCAGAAAATCGCTATCGCCACTCTTCGCGGCAAGCTCGGAAAGAGCTAATCTGTCGTCGGTCATCGGGGTTCCTTTCGGCTGGTTGAAGCTTTGCAACTCCACCTTCTCCGACAGGCCCGGTGCCCACCTTGCGCTCAACGAATTCGGCAGCTCATTCT
>NZ_JBHRZI010000040.1:0-26666 GCF_042649515.1 Lentzea rhizosphaerae
TCATCACCGCGGCCACCGCCGCCACGTGCTCGACCGACAACGCGCCCTCGGCCACCGCCTGCGCCGTCAGCGGAAGCACCGGGGCGAGTTCGCTGCCGGTCGGGGTGATCTCGCCGGTCAGCAGTGCGGCGGTGTCGATCCACCGCGTGGCGACATGCAGATCCCAGCGGACAACATGCCGCAACACCTGCGGCAGATTCCTGTACCCGAGTTCGCTCGCGGCTCCACGCCGATCCAACTCGGCAATCATCTGCAACGCCGCATTCTCACGAACCCGGATTTCCGTCACCTCGTCGACGAGACTGCGGAGCAGCTCGTCGGTGGAGAGGAGTCGGGTTTCGATCACGTGTTCTAATCTACCGCAAGATCACGGTAAGATAACGAGAAAACCTGAAC
Source organism: Lentzea rhizosphaerae (assembly GCF_042649515.1). Classification (NCBI taxonomy): domain Bacteria; kingdom Bacillati; phylum Actinomycetota; class Actinomycetes; order Pseudonocardiales; family Pseudonocardiaceae; genus Lentzea; species Lentzea rhizosphaerae. The sequence continues at coordinate 397 of NZ_JBHRZI010000040.1, forward strand.
ACAATCAGGTGAATCACCCAGCCGACCTCACCCGGAACGCGATGCCGAAGGCGAGCCGTACAGGGCTCTGCGAACGCAGGCAAGCGGTAATGAGGTGAGCCGAACAACCCAACGCGACCACGCACGAGTGCGATTGGGGCTTGACTTTGGGAGCGAGGTGCTAGCCTTTTCGGATCGGGCGGGTGCGAAGCATCCGACCTTTTCCGCCCGACACAGCGCCTCGCAAGGGCCCCGAAGTCAAGCCCCAATCGCAATCGTCGCGAAGCGGCGATGACGCGACCAAAGCTCGTCATACGACCCAAAGCAACCACCAGCACAAAGGCGACCAAGACCAGCAGAAGGTGACCACCCCGCTGGAACCCGCGCCGAACCACCTCAGGCCGACCCGCACATCCTGGACGGCGCGAAGCTCGCAGCGGCGATGACACCGTGCGTCGCCGACGAGACCGGAATGAACTTCAGCACACACCTCGTCACGATCAAGGCCGGGCAGCAACAGATCGACGTGCCGATACCCGTCACCGGCAACACAAGGTTCGCCTACGACAACCGCCGAGGGTGTCGCGCTCACGTGGCGCGTGACGCTGTCCGAGCCCGTCGTGCCGGTGCACCTGCGGGACCCGCCGCTGGCACCAAAGAGCTTTCCGGAACTGTCCACAACGGACAGCCGCAGGCCGCGTTACCCGCCGGTCAGCCGCGCGCGGAGTGCCGACTGCGTCCGACACGGAGCAGAACCGAAGGAACAGTCCGTCTGTGCGTCGACATGATCGCTCCGGAAGACGGCGCTGGTGGGCGGACACCTACTGATCCAGGTCACCTACTGGTCCAGATCGGGCGCAACGGTGCCGGTCAGGCGCGGGTCCGGCTCACCACCGGACATGGCGAGCGCCCCGGCCACGACGCGGCCGAGCTTGAGCAGGTCCGCGGGGTTCTTCTTGTCCAGCCCGGCGAGCAGTTGCTTGAGGATCGTGAGCTGGTCGAAGTAGATGCGTTCGGTGACGAGGTTCTCGTCGGCGTCGAAGAGGAAGTACGCGGTCATGCGCGTGCGGTGCTTCGAACCGGTCGGCGGGATCTTGCCGAGCGGGCCGTTGTGCGTGCCCGTCAACCAGAACTCGACGATCACGGCGTCGTGCGCGTGTCGCAGTGCGATGATCTCGTGGTTCTGGTCCGGGAACGCCACGCGCGTGTCGTGGTAGTACTCGCGGACCTCCCCGTCGCCGTCGTGGACGGTCATCTGCGCGATGAGCTCGTAGTGCGGGTGCGGGAACGTCGAGAGCGTGGCGTCCCAGTCCTGACGGACCTCGTCGTGGAAGTGGTCCAGGACGAGCTTCTCGCGTGCGCGCAGGACTTCTTCGGGCGGCAGGGTGAAGCGGGACATGGCGGTGCTCCTGGGTCAGCCGTGGGTGAGGTGGCGGTGGGCGAAGGTGGGCCCGGTGCCGGGGTTCGTCCACGCGCCGGTGAGCTCGCTGGACGGGAAGAACTGCAGGAACCGGGCATCGACCTGGCTGCGGTCGGCCAGGGTCTTCTCGAGGATGATCGAGTTGTACTGGTCGGCGGTCGTCTCGATCGTGTTGGCGTTGAGCACGACCTCCTGCTGCCACGACCGCGTCCACTTCGCGAGGCCCGGCAGCTTCGAGTGTTCCGGGGTCAGCGCTTCGGCCGCGATGACGTTCTCGCTGCTGACCCAGATGCCGGTCGAGGTGTTGAGCACCAGGCTCTGGTTGCCGAACACGTGCCCCGGCGTCTTCACGACGGCCACGCCGGGCCCGAGCACCACCGAGCCCTCGATCGGCAGGAACGCCTCGGGCGGGACGTCGCGGTAGGCCGCGGGCTGGTACCAGGGCCGCTGCAACGGGTGCAGCTCGGCCATCGCGGCGAGCTCGTCGCGCTGCACGATCACCTTGGCGTTGGGGAAGGCCGCGCGCGGCTGGCCGCCCAGGTCGCGTTGGTGCGCAGTGGTGCCGATCCAGCGCCGCAGGTCCTGGGTGTGCAGGTGGTCGAACATCAGGTAGTCGACCTCCTCCGGCTTGATGCCCAACCGCGCCAGGTGGCCGAGCACCGTGCCGTGCACGCGCACCACCTGCCGTTCGACCAGGGCGGGCGTCTTCTGCGAGAGGCTGTCGAAGTACGGCGTGTACCGCCCGAGCTCGTGGTCGGACGGCTCGAACAGCAGCACCCGCCCCGTGCCGTTCTCGGTCCACCGGATCACCAGCATCCGGTTGGTGATCGACAGGAACGGCGCGAGCGCCCGTGACGCCCGGAACAGCCCGAACCGCGTCGGGTACGGCAACGTCACCAGGTCGCAGGTGACCACGCTGTCCGGTGTGCCCGTCGACGGAAACTCGCGGCGAAACGCCTCCCCCTGCGCCCGGATCAGGCGCAGTCGTGCCCCGGGACTGCCCTCGACGTGGGCCAGCGTGTCGATCCGGGTGCCGACGGCCGGCAGGTCCGCGACCTCCGCCGAGCCCCACGGGAAGCGCATCACAACCCCCTTTGTCCACGGTGTGGGTTTATTGGGACGCTATACCCACACTGTGGATTTCAACAAGGGGTTGGGGCACGATGAACGCCATGAGCACCAGCACCACGCGCCGGGGACGTCCGCCCAAGGGCGAGAGCCAGCTCTCCCGCGAGGCGATCGTCGAGGCCACCCTGCGCGTGATCGACACCGACGGCGTCGGTGCGGTGAGCATGCGTGCTGTCGGGCGCGTCCTCGGGGTCGACGCCAAGAGCCTCTACAACCACGTCGACGGCAAGGACGGTCTGCTCGACGCGGTCGCCGAGCACATCCTCGGAACCATCGCGCTGCCCGAACGCACCGGCGACCTGCGGGCAGACCTGCGGGCGATCGCCCACGCGTTCCGCGACCGGGCGCTGACCCACGCCGAGGCCGCGTCGCTCGTGCTCACCCGCCAGCTCGCGTCCTTCGAGGCGCTCGCCCCGATCGAGGCGGTCCTGACCGTCCTGCGCGCGGCCGGATGCCCCGCCGAGGAGGCCGTCCACCTCCTGCGGGCGCTCGTCGCCACCCTCATCGGCTCGCTGCTGCGGGAGGTCAACGCCGGACCGACCTACGGCACGACCGACATCGAGGGAATCGCGCGACGCCAAGCGGTTCTGGAGGGCAGCGGTCTGCCCGCGATCGCCGACGCCGCACCGCACCTGGCGCGGTTCGACGCCGGCGCCGAGTACGACTTCGCGGTCGAGTTCGCCCTCGACGCGCTGGTCACCCGGCTCAGCCACTGATCGTTCTGCGGAACGAGCGGGTGCGGGCCCCGACTTTTCGAGGCCCGCACGTCGCGGCCGCTAAAGCGCCGCTCTCCGGCACGCCTCTTCGGCGATCGCCTCAGGCATCCCGGCGATTCGCAGTGATCCCATGCAGAGAACCCGACTGCCCCGTGCGCCGTCAGCACATCCGATGTCCACGATCTTGCCGCTGTAGCCCTGGCTCGCCGCGTAGAACGTGCAGCCGAACTGATCGGCTGTCGCCACCGCAGTCGGGGACACCGCCGCCCACGCCGACAACCCGGCGCTCACGACAACGGCTACGACAAATCGGCGAAGAAGCATGGCTCGATTCTCACCTCACCGTGATGTTGGAATTTCCGCTGCTCTGGTATCCCTCGGTCGCCATGATCATGTAGTAGCTGAAGTTGCCCAGCCGCATTCCGGCGCGGTTCCACGCGTCGAAGTGGTTGCCGGTGGTGATGGAACCGCCCGTCCGCTTCTGCTGACGAACGCTCCAGAACTGCGGGAAGGTCTTGTTGCCTTCGACGGACGGCGCGTTGTAGCGCATCGTCTGATAGATGTCGTACGTGCCGCCGTCACTGGTGACCGTGCCCTTGTAGGTGCCGGTGGGCCGGTAGGTGCCCCAGTTGTCGACGATGTAGTACTCGACGAGCGGGTTCGACGTCCAGCCGTAGAGCGTCAGATACGCGTTGCCGGACGGGTTGAAGCTGCCCGAATAGTTCACGGTCCGCCGCGAGCCGTTGCTCCAGCCCTTGCCGCCGACGAAATTGCCGACGTTGCTCCACGACGTGCTGTAGTTGCCGCCGGACCCGAAGTCCATGCAGACCCTGCCGCCACCGTCGGTCCAGAACGAGTAGTAGTAACCACCGTTGTTGCCGGTCTGGCTCGAACAGGTGGCCGTGACACCCACATCAGCGCTGGCGACGGCGGGGAGGAGCGCCAACACCAGTGCGGTGCAGGCGCCGTGAACGAGCAATGCGAAACGGCCGCGAGTGCGGCCGCGCGGTCGAACAATTGTTTCAGCCATGTGCGGGACTCCTCGACAATGAGGTTGACACGGCGACGGGCGAGCGCGAAACCGACACTAGCAGTGCCGAGCCGATTCCACAGAGTTGCCGACGGTTTCGATAAAAGTTTCGAAAAACATCCGGGGATCGATTTTCGAAACTTTCGAATGCGGACGAGGAGTGGAGCGGTGCTTCGGCGAACGGACCGATGGATTGAACCGTTCGCCCGAACCGCGACGCGCGTTGCCCGCCTTCCCGACGCGTAAGATCACGCGGGTTCGTCGGGACGCGCTTGAGCAGCCAGGTGTCTCCCTCCACCTGGTTCAGCCCTGCCGTGGAGGCAGCATCAATGGTGAGCAAAGTCGTGCAACCAGATCGTCCACAAGACGGTGCACGGAAAGCAGTCGACCTACCTGAGCTCCGGCAGCTGCTCGCGGGCCTCACGGCGGTGCGCGACGGGGACTTCGGCATCAGGCTGCCGGACGACTCGGACGGGTTGCTCGGCGAGATCGCCACCGTCTTCAACGGCATGGTGGACCAGCTGTCGCAGTTCACCTCCGAGGTCACGCGCGTCGCCCGCGAGGTCGGCACGGACGGACGGCTCGGCGGTCAGGCCGAGGTGCCGGGGGTGTCGGGCACCTGGAAGGACCTCACCGACTCGGTGAACGCCATGGCGGGCAACCTCACCAGCCAGGTCCGCGACATCGCCCAGGTCGCCACCGCGGTCGCCCGCGGCGACCTGAGCCAGAAGATCGACGTCGACGCGCGCGGCGAGATCCTCGAGCTCAAGAACACCGTGAACACCATGGTGGACCAGCTCTCGTCGTTCGCCGACGAGGTCACCCGCGTCGCGCGCGAGGTCGGCAGCGAGGGCCGGCTCGGTGGTCAGGCGGACGTGCAGGGCGTCTCCGGCACGTGGCGCGACCTCACCGACAGCGTGAACTTCATGGCGGGCAACCTGACCGACCAGGTCCGCAACATCGCCCAGGTGACCACGGCGGTCGCGCGCGGCGACCTGTCCCAGAAGATCACCGTCACGGCACGCGGCGAGATCCTGGAGCTGAAGAACACCATCAACACCATGGTCGACCAGCTGTCGAGCTTCGCCGACGAGGTCACCCGCGTGTCCCGCGAGGTCGGCACCGACGGCATCCTCGGCGGTCAGGCCGACGTCAAGGGCGTCTCCGGCACCTGGCGCGACCTCACCGACTCCGTGAACTTCATGGCGGGCAACCTGACCGCGCAGGTGCGGTCCATCGCGCAGGTCGCCACGGCGGTCGCCCGCGGTGACCTGTCCCAGAAGATCACCGTCACGGCGCGCGGGGAGATCCTGGAGCTCAAGGACACCATCAACACGATGGTCGACCAGCTCTCCTCGTTCGCGGACGAGGTCACCCGCGTCTCGCGCGAGGTCGGCACGGACGGCCGCCTCGGCGGTCAGGCGGACGTGAAGGGCGTCTCCGGCACGTGGAAGGACCTCACGGAGTCGGTCAACGTCATGGCGGACAACCTCACCGCGCAGGTGCGGTCGATCGCGCAGGTGACGACCGCGGTGGCGCGAGGCGACCTGAGCCAGAAGATCCGCGTCGACGCGCGCGGCGAGATCCTGGAGCTCAAGGAGACCATCAACACGATGGTCGACCAGCTGTCCGGTTTCGCCGACGAGGTCACGCGGGTGTCCCGCGAGGTCGGCACCGAGGGCAACCTGGGCGGACAGGCCACGGTGCGCGGTGTCTCTGGCACCTGGAAGGACCTGACGGACAACGTCAACCTGATGGCGTCGAACCTGACGAACCAGGTGCGGTCCATCGCGCAGGTCGCCACGGCGGTGGCCCGCGGTGATCTGAGCCAGAAGATCACCGTCGAGGCCAAGGGCGAGGTCGCCGCGCTGGCCGGCGTGATCAACACGATGGTCGACACGCTGTCCGCGTTCGCCGACGAGGTCACCCGCGTGGCGCGCGAGGTCGGCACGGAGGGGATGCTCGGCGGTCAGGCGCGGGTGCCGAACGTGGCGGGCACCTGGAAGGACCTCACCGACAACGTCAACTTCATGGCGAACAACCTGACCAACCAGGTGCGCAACATCGCCCAGGTCACCACGGCCGTCGCGCAGGGCGACCTGACGAAGAAGATCGACGTCGACGCGCGTGGCGAGATCCTCGAACTGAAGACGACGATCAACACGATGGTCGACCAGCTCTCCAGCTTCGCCGCCGAGGTCACCCGCGTCGCCCGCGAGGTCGGCAGCGAGGGCAGGCTCGGCGGCCAGGCCGAGGTCGAGGGCGTGTCCGGCACGTGGAAGCGCCTCACCGAGAACGTCAACGAGCTGGCCGAGAACCTCACCCGGCAGGTGCGCGCGATCGCCGAGGTGACCAGCGCGGTCGCCGAGGGTGACCTGACCCGGTCGATCACCGTCGAGGCCTCCGGAGAGGTCGCCGAGCTCAAGGACAACATCAACTCGATGGTGGGCTCGCTGCGCGACTCCACCAAGGCCAACCAGGACCAGGACTGGCTGAAGTCCAACCTGGCCCGCATCTCCGGTCTGATGCAGGGCCGCCGGGACCTGGCCGTGGTCGCCGAACTGATCATGGACGAGCTGACGCCGCTGGTGTCGGCCCAGTTCGGCGCGTTCTACCTCGCTGACGCCGACGACGCCGGCCACCACCACGAGCTGCGGTTGATCAGCTCCTACGGCCACCCCGCCGACGACACCCGGCCCACGCGGTTCCGCTTCGGCCAGTCGCTCGTCGGCCAGGCCGCGCGCAGCCGCCGCACGATCGCCGTGGACGAGATGCCCGCGGACTACATCGCCATCACCTCCGGGCTCGGCCGGACGGCGCCGGTGAACCTGGTCGTGCTGCCGATCGTGGTGGAGGACCAGGTCCTCGGCGTGATCGAGGTGGCGTCGGTGCACCGCTTCACCGACATCCACCGCGACTTCCTCGAACAGCTGATGGAGACCATCGGCGTCAACGTCAACACCATCATCGCCAACGCCCGCACCGACGAGCTGCTCGTCGAGTCGCAGCGGCTCGCGTCCGAACTGCAGTCGCGCTCGGGCGAACTCCAGGTGCGCCAGGAGGAACTGCAGCGCTCCAACGCCGAGCTGGAGGAGAAGGCAGCGCTGCTCGCGACCCAGAACCGCGACATCGAGGCCAAGAACCTGCAGATCGAGCAGGCGCGCCAGGAGCTGGAGACCCGTGCGCGGGAGCTCACGCTCGCGTCGAAGTACAAGTCGGAGTTCCTGGCCAACATGAGCCACGAGCTGCGCACCCCGCTCAACAGCCTGCTGATCCTCGCCCAGCTGCTCGCGCAGAACCCGAGCCGCAACCTCACGCCGAAGCAGGTGGAGTACGCCGGGATCATCCACTCCGCCGGGTCGGACCTCCTCCAGCTGATCAACGACATCCTCGACCTGTCCAAGGTCGAGGCGGGCAAGATGGACATCACGCCCGAACGCGTGTCGTTGCGGCAGCTGCTGGACTACGTCGAGGTCACGTTCCGGCCCCTCACCTCGCAGAAGGGGCTGGACTTCCAGCTCACCACCACGCCGGGCGTGCCCGAGGATCTCGTCACCGACGACACGCGCCTGCAGCAGGTCCTGCGCAACCTGCTGTCCAACGCGGTGAAGTTCACCGAGACCGGTGGCGTGGAGCTGCGCATCGAACCCGCCGACCCCGAACAGCTGCCACCGACCGTGCGGTCGCACGGCCCGGCGATCATGTTCCGGGTCAGCGACACCGGCATCGGCATCGCCGAGCACCAGCTGCAGTCGATCTTCGGGGCGTTCCAGCAGGCCGACGGCACCACCAGCCGCAAGTACGGCGGCACCGGCCTCGGCCTCTCGATCAGCCGCGAGATCGCCTACCTGCTCGGCGGCTCGATCACCGCGGAGAGCGTGCTCGGCAAGGGCAGCACCTTCACCCTCTACCTCCCGGTCCGCCGCACGGACTACAGCGAGGTGGAGAGGGCCACCGACGACGAGCAGGCGCCCGCCGCGTCCGTGGAAGCGACCCCGTCGGCCGAGAACGGGCACAAGCGCCGGCTCCTCGTCGTCGAGGAACGGCCCCAGGGTCTGCTCTCGCTCGTCGCCCAGAGCGCGGTGACGGACCTGTCGGCGAGCAACTACCCCGGCGGCCCCGTCGACGTCGTCACGGCGGTCGGCGAGGAGGAGGCGGCGGCCGCGCTGGCGACCGAGCCGTACCACTGCGTCGTGCTGGAGCTCGACATGCCGGACGGTGCCGCGTTGCGGTTCCTGGAAGCACTCGACGGGGACGCCGCCGCGCGCACCATTCCCGTGCTGGCGCACAACAACCGCAGACTCCCGGACGAGTACGAGCTGCAGTTGCAGGCGCGTGCCGACTCACGCCCGCTTGAGCTGCTGTCCAGTTTGGACGAACTGCGGGAGCGGATCGCGTTGCACCTCAACGCCGACGGCCCGGAGGACGTGCTGCCGCTGGTGCGTCCTGAGCAGCCGCACCAGCAGGTCGAGCACCAGGCGAGCGACCGGCTGACGGGCCGGACCGTGCTGATCGTGGACGACGACGCCCGCAACCTGTACGCGTTGAGCAGCATCCTGGAACTGCACGGCGTCCGGGTGCTGCACGCGGAGAACGGCAGGGAGGGCATCGAGGCGCTGATCGGTCATCCTGAGATCGACCTGATCCTGATGGACGTGATGATGCCCGAGATGGACGGATATGCCGCCACGGCGGCCATCCGCGCCATGCCGGACCACGCCGAGCTGCCGATCATCGCGGTGACCGCGAAGGCGATGCCCGGCGACAGGGACAAGAGCATCGCCTCCGGTGCCAACGACTACGTCACCAAACCGGTCGACGCCGACCAGCTCGTCTCCTGCGTGCGACGGTGGTTGAGTCCCCGATGACCTCGGACGAGGCGAGGGTCGACCGGCTCGCGGGCACGATCGACCGCCTTCGCCGCGAGATCGACGAGGCACGGGCGGCCGCGGACGGGCGGGCGCTCGTCGAGCTCGCGAAGGGCGTGCTCGTCGAACGGTTGCGCTGCGGACCCGCGCAGGCGGCGGAGCAGCTCGCCCTGCTGGCCGACCAGGCGGGAACCACTCAGCTCGAGCTCGCCGTCGACATCATCAACGAGGTGTCCGGCGACGGGCTCACCGAACCGCCGCCGCTGCCCGACCCTGCTGCGGCGGTGCGGTTCCGCACGGCGGAGAGCGCCCTGCTGCACGCGGACGACACCGAGACCGTCGCGAGGTCGTTGCTCGCCCACGCGCTCGCGCCGCTGGGTGCGACCGCGGTGGCGATCTGGTCGGCGGGCAAGGACTCGTCGCTCACCCTGGCCGGGAACGCGGGCTTCACCGACGGCGAGGCCGGGCGGTGGCGTTACGTGCCACCAGGTGTCGCCACGGCCGCCCGGCACGCGCTGACCGAACGGGAGACGGTGTGGATCACGAGCCTCGACGAGTCGGGGCTGCCGTCGATCGGCTCCGGACTGCCCGGCCGCGTCGCCGTCCCGGCGGGCACCGGCGGCCGGATCACCGGGGTGCTGGAGATCTGCTGGCCGCATCCGCTGGAACCGCAACCGCAGAGCGTGCACCGGCAGGTGGAGGCGTTGGCGGAGCTCTGCGCCACCACCCTCGACGGTTCGGCACCTGAGGTTCACGCCGACCACCTCCTGTCGGCGCCGTCCGAACTGACGGACCTCGCGGACGGGCTGCTCGACCCGGCGCTGGTGCTCGGCCCCGAGGTCTCACCGGACGGCATGCTCACGGACTTCCGGGTGCACCACGTCAACGCGCGGTTCGTCGACATCGCGGGCAGGCCGCGCGCCGCCGTGGCCGGGAAGTTGTTGCTGGAGGCCTATCCTCTGGCCGCGGCGGAGGGCAACCTGTTCGACAAGATCGAGCACGCCTACGCCACCGGTGAGCCGTACCGCACCGAACGCATGACGCTCGCCGCCCTCGTCGACGAGGTGCCGTTGACGGTGACCGCGAGCGTCAGCGTCACCCGGCACGGCGCGCTGGTGCTGGTGGTGTGGCGGGTGCACGACGAGACCGCGCGGCTCGCGAACCTGCTCCAGCACGCGCAACGCCTCGGTCGCGTCGGCGGGTTCGAGGAGGAGCCGGACACCGGCGGGGTCGTGTGGAACAGCCAGCTGTACGCGTTGTACGGGCTGCCGCCGACCGCGGATCCCGTGCCGCTGGCGAAGATCACGGCCTACGCCCACCCCGACGACGTGCCCGCGCTCAACGGCTTCGTGCGCAACGTCCTGCACCACCACCAGCCCGCGTCCGCGGCGTTCCGGCTCCAGCGCGCCGACGGGGTGACGCGGCACGTGCGCGTGATCGCCGAGCCCGTGCTGGACTCGTTCGACGTGCTGATCGCGGTCCGCGGTGCGTACCAGGACGTCTCGGCGCAGCACTGGACCGAGGTCGCGCTGTCCGCGACGCAGGACCAGCTCGCCATCACCGCGCAGGAGGCGGCCGAGCGCAACAAGCTCACGTTGCAACTGCAGCAGGTCATCATGCCGCCCACGCATCCCACGATCGACGCGTTCGGGCTGCGCGTGGCCGTCCGGTACCGGCCCGCGGCGCAGGAGGAGCTGGTGGGTGGCGACTGGTACGACGCCGTCGTGCTGCCCAGCAAGCAGATCCTGTTGTCCGTCGGTGACATCACCGGCCACGGCATCGAGGGCGCGACCGGAATGGTGGTGCTGCGCAACGCGTTGCGTGGCCTCGCCGCCACCGGTGCGGGCCCGGGGCAGCTGCTGACGTGGCTGAACCTGGTCGCGCACCACCTCTCCAACAACATCATGGCCACGGCGCTGTGCGGTCTGTACGACCCGCACACCCGCGTGCTGCGCTGGGCCCGCGCAGGTCACCTGCCGCCCGTGCTGATCAGGAACGAGCGAGGCGAACTGCTGCCGATGCTGGGCGGGCTCCTGCTCGGCGCCCTCGCCGACGTGTCCTACCAGGAGGGCGAGGTGCTGCTCGAACCCGGCGACACGCTGCTGCTCTACACCGACGGCCTGGTCGAACGCCGTGACGTGCCGCTGGACGACTGCCTGGACCGGCTGTGCGAGACGGTGACCGGCCCGCGGCGGGACCTGGAGGAGCTGCTCGACCACCTGCTCGACACCAGCGAGGCGAACACCGGCGACGACACCTGCATCGTCGGCGTTCAGCTGACGTGACTCAGGCGTCGACCCCGAGGACGTCGCGAAGACCCGACAGGGCGAGGATCCGGTCAGGTGCGCTGCCGTTGAGGGTGATCGTCCTCAGCTCACGGCCGGCGCCGTGCACGTGCTCCGCGAGTTCGAGCAGGAGGGCGACGCCCGAGCTGCTGAGGTAGCCGAGGCCGGTGAGGTCGAGGCCGATCGCGCGGCGGTCACCGGAGGCGGTCACGTGGCCGAGCAGCGGATCGCGGAGATCCCCGGACGTGTGCGAGTCGAGATCACCGGCCAGGCGCAGCAGGAGGACGTCCCCGTCTTCCGCCGTGAGGTCGACGGTGTCGGCCGGAGCCGGGGGTGGCGCGCTCGGTGCAGAGGTGGGTGCGGTGGCCGGTGCGACGGAGAATCCGAACCGGATCGTCGTGCCGGACTCGGTCTTGTCGATCTCGGTCTCGTCGGCCATCGTGCGGATCAGCTGCAGGCCGCGCCCGCGGTGGCCCGGATCCTCCGGCTCCGGCCGCCACGTGCCGTGGTCCGAGACCGTGACCTGCACGGTCGTGCCCACGCGGGCGATGTGGGTGTCGAACGTGCCGGATCTGCCGGCGTAGGCGTGATCGATGGCGTTCGCGGCGGCCTCGCCGTACGCGAGCAGCACGTCGTAAGCGAGGTCCTCGGACAGACCGGCCAGCGTCGTCCAGTCGGACACGGCGCGGCGCAGACCGGACAGCTGCCCCGCCTCGGCCGGAGCGCTCCAGTGCAGCGGCGGCGGCAGGAACCGCGCCACGACCAGTGCGACGTCGTCGTCCTGGCCGTCGGCGAGCAGCGCGTCGACGACGGCGTCGGCCAGTTCCGCCGCTCCCCTGCGGTGTTCGGCGCGCACCACGCCGACCAACCGGTCGAGGCCCGCGTCCAGCACGGCGCCACGACGCTCGACCAGGCCGTCGGTGTACAGCACGATCGACGCACCCGGCACCAGCACGCTGCCGGCCTCGCGGTAGCGCGCCCGTCCGGGAGTGCCCAGCACCGCGCCGGCGCCGCCCGAGAGCAACCGGGCATCGGCGTCGCTGACCACCACGGGCGGAGGGTGCCCGGCGCTGGCCCAGCACAGCAGGCCGCTCGCCCAGTCGAAGGTGATGCACGCACAGGTGCTGCCGGCCGCCCCGTTGACCCTGGAGGCGAAGGTGTCCAGCCGTTCCAGCGCTGCGGCGGGCGAGTGCCCGTCGAGCAGGTAGCCGGCCAGTGCGCTGCGCAGCTGTCCCATCACCGCCGCCGCGGTCGGGCCCTTGCCGACCACGTCACCGACGGAGAGACCGACGGCGGTGTCCGAGATCGGGAGCACCTCGTACCAGTCACCGCCGATCTGCGCGTGCGTCGAGGCGGGCAGGTAGCGGGCCGAGGTGTCGAGCCGCTCCAGCACCGGGAGCTCGCGGGGCAGCAGGCTCAGCTGCAGGGCGCTCGCGATCTCGTGTTCGCGTTGCAACAGCAGCTCGCGCTGGGCCTCGACGCGCTGCCGTTCGGTCACGTCGCGGCCGATGGCCTGCAGTCCGGTCGGGGTGAGCTGGACGCTCAGCTCCAGCGCGACGGTGGCGCCGTCGGAGCACCGCATGTTCCACACCACCGTCATCTGGTCGGCGAGCTCCGGACGTTCCCGGTCCACCGCGAGGTCCGCGGCGTTGCGGCCGACCAGGTCCTCGCGCCGGTACCCCAGCAACGCGCACGCGGCCGGATTCACCTCGACGAACCGCAGTTCGCGGTCGAGCACCCAGATGCTGTCGGTGGAACGGTCCATCAGCCGCCGCAACCGGCGTTCGCTGTCGCGCAGGGCCCGGTCGGCGTGGGCGCGCTGCATCGACTCCCAGCACCGGTTCACCACCACCGACACGAGGTCGATCTCTTCCTGCGTCCACTCCCGCCGGTGGGCCTGGTGGACCGCCATGGCGGCGACGAACCTCCCACCGCGCAACAACGGCAGGCAGATGACGGCGCGAATGCCGGTCACCCGGTACGCGGCGAGGTCCTCCTCGTCGAGCCGCGGGTCGTCCGCGCTGTCGACGACCACCCAGGGTTCACCGGCCCGCATGGCGCGCAGGGCACCGGCACCGAACTCCCGCATGGCGAACCGTCCCGGCAGCGGCGGCAGCCCGGTCGCGTGGTCGCCGCTCATGACGAAGTGGTTCTCGTCCTCCTCGGCCCTGGCGTAGGCGCAGCGGTCGACGTGGAGGTGCTCGCCGAGCAACCGGGTCGCCAGCGACATCAGCGCCTCGGCGTCGTCGAGCTTCTGCGACTCCCGGTCCAGCAGGCCGAGAAACCGTTCCCGTTCGGCGTCGGCACGATCGCGGGTGACGTCGACCAGGACGCCGTCGAGCAGCCGCCGCGCTCCGTCCCGGCGCACGCGGGCCGTCTCGCGCAGCCACAGGACATCGCCACGCGCGGTGTGCACCCGGTAGGTCAGCTCGTACTCGTCGGCTTCCGCGTTCCACCGCAGGCGTTCCACCTCGGCGCGGTCCTCGGGGTGCACGATCGACGTCCAGAACTCGCCCTCGTCGAGCCAGCGCTGCACGGGATGCCCGAGCACGCGCTCGGCCTGCCGCGACATGAAGGTCACCCGGCGCGTCCGGACGTCCGCCTGCCACACCACCGCCGCGACGTTGTCGACGAGTGAGCGCAGCTCTTCTGGCACCTGGTCAGCGTGTCACGTCGGGGCAGGTCCGGCGAACGGCGTCCGAGGGAATCGCCGACGACCCGGCCCAGTGGCCAGAACGTGGACAGTTCCTGGCCAAACGGCACGATCGCCCGGCCATCGGAGTTTGCTTTCCGATGCGGAAACGGCCACCGGAGCGGCGATGTACCAGTTCGACGTGTTCGTGAGCTACGCCTCGGTCGACCGGGCGGTCGTGTGGCCGTTCGTCGAACGGTTGCGGGCCGACGGGCTGCGGGTCTGGTTCGACGAGCACTCGATGGCGGGCGGGCTGCCCGCGATGCAGCAGCTCTCCGAGGGGATCGAGAAGTCGGCGCACCTCGTCGCCTGTCTCACCGACGCCTACCTCCTGCGGCCCTGGACGGGCTACGAGCTGCAGGTGAGCCGGTACCTGGACCCCTCGGGGCGGGCCGGGCGGACGATTCCCGTGCTGTTCGACCGGCTCACGCTGCCGTTGCCGGCGGAGATCAGCTTCCTGGCGCAGTGCGACCTGACGTGCACGACGACCTTCGAGGCGGAGTACCGCAAGATCGTCGGTGCGCTGCGGCGGCCGGTTCCGTCGGCAGGGGCGGACAGCCTCGCCGACGCGTGCGTCGCGCCGTTCGAGCACCTCGACGAGCCGGCTGTGGCGTTGTTCAAGACCTACCAGGCCCTCAGGGCGCTGCTGCAGCACCAGGTGACTGACGGCGGGCCGACGCTCGAGAAGTTGTTGCGTTCCGGAGAGGTTCCGGCGCACCTGCGCGCGTCGTTGGCGACGGTCCAGGCCTTCGCGCGGGAACGGGCGGAGGACGTGCCGGTCACCGGGCGGACTGTCGCTCCGGCGCTGTCGGCGTTGAAAGTGCTGGCGCAGTGGGCACTTCCGGATGACGAGCCCGATCCGTGGGCCGTGATCTGGGACCGCCTGCCGGAGGGCGGTGACGGGACGAGGCTCGTTCCCGGCACGACGTTCACGGTTCGCGGCCCGCAGCTCGGCCGCACCGGGCTCGGACCGCGGTACGCCGGGCACGACCTGCTGCGGGGCGAGCCGGTCTCGGTGCACTTCGTCGACGTCCCGGAGGACCGCGACGAGGCGTTCTTCGCGGAGATCGCGCGGTTCACGCGGTTCGCCGACGCGGCGGTGGTGTCGCCGGTGGCGGCGGGCCCGATCACGATCGACGACCGGCGGCGGTGCCTCTACGTGATCATGCCGTCGATCGACGGCGACAGCGCGCAGGACCTCGTCCGCCGTTCCGGGCCGCTGCCCGAGCGCGCCGCCCACGAGGTGTGCCTCGGCATCGCCCGCGCGCTCAGGGCGTTCCACGAGGCCGATCCGCCGATCGTGCACGGCGACATCACCCCGGCGAACGTGATCGTCGGCCGCCTCGGGGTGGTGCGGGTGGTGTGCGTCGCGCGGGAGATGGCGGACGTGCCCGTCGACGACCTGGACGGCACGTCGGCGAGCCGGATGGACTCGTTCCTGTTCGGCAGCCCGGAACACCGGACGGGCGCGCCGCTCACCCCGCAGGCGGACCTGTTCGCGCTGCGGGCCGTCCTGCACTTCCTGCTGACCGGCGAGTACCCGACCGAGGACGACGTCGCGGCCTCCCCGCTGCGGGACTGCACCACCGCGGCCGCGGCGTGTGAAGTCCTGGAAAGCCAGGCGAACGGGCTGCCGGCCACCACCCGGCTGACCACCGTGACCCGCCGTTCCCGCATCCCGGCGAGGAGATCTCAGGCGCCGGGGTTCTCGCTCGTGCACGCCGTGGAGCTCCAGGCGCGCAACGCCTGGCCGCTCGGCGGTGGCCGGACGCTGGTGCAGGAGATGGGGTCCGACACCCTGGCGGTGGTCGAGGGCGACGACCTCCTCTGGCGGGACAGCCGTCCGGTGCCGGTGCGCAGGACGGTCGTCGGGGAGGGCGGCCGGGTGGGCGTCGGCGGCTGGGACGGCGCGGTGCGCTGCTTCGCCGGCGACGAGGTGGCGACGCACCAGCTCGACGGCACGGTGGGAGATCTGACGTTCGTCGGCGACGACCTCGTCGCGGGGTCGTGGCGGCGCGAGCTGATCCGGCTGGGGCAGGCCGGCAAGTGGACCGAGCTGCTGGCGACCGAGCGCGGCGTGCACCGGATCGCCGCGAACGGCGAGCGGTTCGCCGTGTCGGGGCTGTCCGGTGGCCTCACCCTCTACTCGGACACCCGCATGATCGCCGACCACCCCGAGCTCGACTTCGTGGGTGACATCGCCTTCGCCGGCAGCCGGTTGGTCGTGCTGACCCACGACAACGAGCTGACCAGCATGCGGCTCGACGGCACGTTCACGGCACGGGAGGTCAAACCCGGCGCACGCGGGCTGCTGCCGTCCCCCGCGCGGGGAACCTGCCTGCTGCTGACCGACGAGCAGGCGTGGCTGATCGACGACGCGAACCGCCACCTGCTGCACGCCGCCCTGCCCGCCCGGTCCAGACTGGTCTCCGCCGCACCCAACAGCTTCACACTGTCCACATCGGATGGTTGCGCGTACTGGCACGACGGCGTGCAACGCCACGTGTGGCCGGAAGCCCTCTCGGCAGTGCTCTCCTGGGACGGCCGGCAGCTCGCCGTCACCACTCCCGGCACCGTCGAGCTGTACGAGGTGGCCCGGTGAACCCGTTGCGGGCGGCCATCGCCGAGCTCGGCAGCCGGCCCGACAGCCCGCGGGTGAGGGCGGCGCTCGCCGAGGCGCGCTTCCGGCTCGCGCTGGAGACCGAACCGGCCGAGGCGGCCGAGCTGCTGCGCGCGGCCGCCGAGGCCGATCCGTTCCAGCCCAAGGTGTTCCTGCACCTCGGACGGCTGCTGCACCGCGAAGGCAAGTACTTCGCCGCATTGCGCGAGTACCGCAGGGCCGCCGAGCTCGTACCGGACAGCCGCCGCGTCCACCGGCTCATCGCCCAGGCCGAACAGGACCTCGGCCAGAGCAGGAAACGGGAGAAACCGGCCGCCGACACGTGGTTGCTGCTCCTGCTCGACCAGCTGTCCAAGGAACATCCCACGCGCGCCCAGGTCACCGCCTGCCTGGCCGTGGGAGCCGAACACGGCTCCAGTGCAGAGCTCGCCGTGGCCGCCGTCCTGGTGCAGGCGCACGACCAGGTCCCGATCGACGTTCGCGAGCTCGGCACGTCCCACCCGTTGCTCGACGCGGTCCTCGACCTCGTCGAAACCCTCGAACCGGAGGCGTTCGTCTCGTCCGCCGTCGCCCACCTGAGGGCACAACGCCTCCCGGTCGAGGTGGTCTGCTGGGCTCACTTCACGAAGTGGGAGAAGCTGAGCGCCCTCGACGCGCTCCAGCTGCTCGACCGGTACCCCGACGACGTGAGAAGCCTGGACTGCTTCCGGGAACTGGAGATCGCGGTCCTGGACGCGTGCGCGAGGAGAGCCTGGACCGAGGACAACCCGCACGAGGCGAAACTCCTGTGGCGCGAGACGATTCCGCTCGACCCCCACCGCGTCCCGGTCGCCGTCAACCTCGCCCTGCTCGCCGCCCGCACGAGGACCGCCGAGGAGTACGCCCCGGCGTGGGCCCGGCTGGCCGAGCTGCTGTACCTGCACGCGGCAGCGATCGGCGACGTGCAGGTCGTGCTCGACGACCGCGTGACCCTGCACCGCGCCATCAGCCAGAACAGCAGGCAGCGGCACGTGCTCGGCCGGGAGCGACCGGACGACGAACAGCTGCGCGCGTGGCTCGCGGACCCGGAGGCGCTCGAGGTCTGGCTGCGGGAGTGGGACTGCTACTACCTCAACGCCCGCCTCGGCTTCCGCTCTCCCACCCACCGGCTCGGCGTGCGCAGCCCCGCCGCGCGAGACGCCCTGATCCGGCACGTCGACACCGAGCTGCGCACCCGGAACTGGTCCGGCATCAGCGTTTTCTGCGACCTCGCCCGCGCCGCGTTCGCCGAGGCGTGCGAGGAGCCGGACGAGCACCTGGAACTGGAGCAGGGACGGGCGAACGCGCTCCTCGACGAGGCGTTCCGCCGCGCGCTGCTGGTCCGCCGCATGCTGCACGTGCTCGCCGACGACCCGCACCCGTTGCGACTGGGCCTGCTCCTGGCCCGCCACCTGTTCGCGTTGCCGTGGGCCGTCTACCAGCCGCTCTGCGTCGAACGCGGTCTCGTCGAGCCCGGCGTCGACCTGGTCCGCCTGTTCGAATCCGATCTCATCCACCTCGCCGCCCGGGAGGATCGCCTCGAAGCGCTGGACGAGTGCGTCGAGCTGCTCCCCCACCGGCTGGCGCCGCGGGCGTTCCGCTGCCGGGCGCTCCAGCAGGCCGGGCGTCTCGACGAGGCCTACGAGGAAACGCTGACCGCGTTGCAGCTGCGAGTTCCCGAGGAGGACGTGCCGCGGCGCAGGAGCCTGGTCGTCCTGCTCGGCGTCATCGGACGGGAGGCGATTCCGGAGTCCCTGCGCGATTTCCACGACCGCACGAGCCTCGAAGCACACGTCGAGGCGGCACGGGTGGCGCTGCTGAGGTTCCCGCAGAGCGGCACGTTGCGCCTCCACCTCGCGAAGGCGCTGACCCTGCTCGGCGGTGCGGACAGGATGGCGGAGGCGGAACGGCTGCTGGCCGAAGGAGTCGCGACCGCGCTGACCGACGAGCAACGCGAGGAGTTCGAGCAGGGCCTGTCGTGGACAGGTGAGGCGGCCGAGGTGGACACGGCCCGCCGCAAGGTGATCGACCTGCTCGACGCGGCGCTGAACCGAGCCCAGGACGCCGTCGACGAGTACAACGAGGCGCGCTACGCCGGAATGGCCTACCGCTCGCTCGACAAGGTCCGGCAGGCACTCGACGAGCTCTCGCAGGCGCTGACCATCGCCGAGGAGGCCGGGCTGGAGCGGGAGGTGACCGAGCTGGAGAAGTGGCTGGACCGGTTGGGAGAGCTCGAAGGCGAACTGCAGCACAGGGGGTGACGGGCCATGTTCATGATCGACCTCGGCGCCGAGTCGTACTACTCGGTGCTCGGCGTCCCGCCGAACGCGACCGCGGCGCAGATCCGGCAGGCCCGCGACGGCCTGATCCGCGAGCTGCGGACCCGCCAGCGCCGTGAACCCACCCGGCGCGGTGAGCTCGACGAGCGGCAGCGGGTGATCAACGCCGCGGGCGAGGAGCTCGTGCGACCGGCCAGAAGGGCCCAGTACGACCAGGAGAACGCACACCTGCGGTTCTTCACCGTGCGGCCGGCCGCCGCACCGATGTTCACCGACCACGCCGACCGGACCGCCGTCCTGCACCGCGCCCTCCGCGACCACCTCGCCTCCCAGGGCGTCGAACTGCCGCCACTGTCCGATGTGGACCGCACGGACTTCACCGCCGACCACTCCCCCAACCGCCTGCTCGACGAGCTGCTGGCCCAAGGAGGCAGACAGTGCCATTCCACAAAGTGATCGGCATCGACCTCGGCACCACGTACTCGGCGGTGTCCATCTGGGACGGCAAGGAGGTGCACGTCATCGAGAGCGCGTTCGGTGAGCCGACCGTGCCGTCCGTCGTCGGTCTCGACCACGAGCGCCAGGTCGTCGTCGGCAAGCCTGCTCAGAACAACCTCGCCGCCGATCCCGCCAACACGGTCATCGAGGTCAAACGCGAGATGGGCGTGTACGAACGCCCACCGGCCGGGCCCGGCGACCCCGGGGTGCCGCGGCGGATCCGGTTCCGCGACCAGGACTACCTGCCGCAGGAGATCTCCGCGTTCATCCTGACCGAGCTCAAGCGCCAGGCGGAGGCCTACGTCGGCGAACCGATCCACGACGCCGTGATCACGGTGCCCGCCTACTTCAAGGAACCCCAGCGCGGCGCGACCGAGGACGCCGCCAGGATGGCCCGGCTGAACGTGCACCGGCTGATCAACGAACCGACCGCGGCGGCCGTCTGCTTCGGCGCGGACAAGATCGAGGACGACCGCACGCACACCTACGCCGTCTACGACCTCGGCGGCGGCACGTTCGATGTGTCGATCATCCAGGTCAGCCCCGGCAACGTGAGCGTGGTCGGCACCGGCGGCGACCCGCGCCTGGGCGGTGGCGACTTCGACGACCGGATCACCGACCACGTGCTGGCGAAGATCCACGAGCAGCACGGCGTCGACCTGCGCGACGACCCGATGATCCGGCAGCGGGTCAAGCGCGAGGCAGAAATGCGCAAGCGCGACCTGTCGGTGGCCAAGTCCACGACGCTCAACCTGCCGTACCTGACGCCGACGCTGAACGTGAGCATCCCGTTGTCCAGAGCCACGTTCGAGGGGCTCATCGCCGATCTCCTGCAGCGCTCGCTCGACTGCCTCGACCAGGCGCTGGAGTCGGCGCGGCAGAGCAACGGCGTCGAACCCGACGAGGTCGAGCAGGTGCTGCTGGTCGGCGGGTCGACCCGGATCGCGTGCGTGCGCCCGCTGCTCGCCGAGCACCTCGGGCTGGAGCTCAAGGACATCCGCGCCGACATCAAACCGGACGAGGTCGTGGCGCGCGGGGCAGGCATGGTCGCCCGCGACTTCGCGGCGTCCGACGGCTACGAGGGCGCCGTCGTCGAGATGACACCGCAGGACCCGCTCCGCGACGCCGCCGACGAGCCGTTGATCCTGCAGGACGTCACCAGCCACACGCTCGGGATCCTCGCCAACGACACGGACTTCATCCCGATCCTGCCCAAGGACAGCCGCATCCCCGGCGACCAGACCCGCGACAACTTCATCAACGGCGGCCGGTCCACGAGCATCGACGTGCTCATCTTCCAGGGCGAGAACCCCGTCGCGTTCGAGAACGACCTCATCGGCAAGCTCCCGATCCAGCTCCCGGAAGCGCGCGAACGCGGGTACTACCGGTTCGAGGTGAAGTTCACGATCGACCAGAACGGGCTGCTCGGCGCGGCGGTGAAGTGTCTGAACGACAACCAGGTCTGGCAGACCGAGCTGCAGTGCGACGTGCGGGCGAGCCGGCAGGCCATCGAACGCAGCGCCGCGCACATCGGCACCGTCATGGCCGGCCTGCCCAAGCCGCCGGAGTAGGCCGTGAAAGGACCGCACGGCGTCCGGTTGCAGGCCATGGTCGGGATCACCGACCGGGGTTCGCTGTGGCGCGCCCACGACACCGTCCTGCGGGTCGTCGAACCGCGCTTCTGCGACGAGACGTTCCGCGAGGCGCTGACCCGGCTGCGGCAGCGCCGGTACCCGCGCACGCTGGAGATCACCGGCGAGGGCTGGACCGGAGGCCACTTCTACGTCTCCTACGCCGTCACGCCACCCTGGCAGACGCTGGAGGAACGGCTCGCCTCACCGCTGGAGTGGCCGGAACGGGTCGCGCTGGCCGCCGACCTCTGCCGGGCGCTCGACCACTGGCGGTCGAGCCCGGTGCACCCGCTCGGCCTCACCCTGCGCACCGTCGTGCTGTGCAGGCACGCCGGGCGGTGGCTGCCGTGGCTCGTGCCGTGCCCGCCGGTCGCCCGGCAGACCCCGCGCGACCTGTTCGGGCTCGACGCCACCGCGCTCGCCCCGCTGGCGCCCGAGCTGATCAGGGGCACCACCGCCGCCGCGCTGGACAGCTACGCGCTCGGCACCCTGGTCGCGCAGGTGCTCGGACCGGTGACCGCTCAGCACGACGACGAAGGCAGGGTCGAGGCCCAGGCACGCGGTGTCCTGCTGTCGTCGACCGGCACGCACATCCCGTCGTTCCTGCACAGCACCCCGCAGTTCCAGGCCGTCGTCCGCGCGGTCGACCGGTGCCGGCACCCGCACCCGCAGGCCCGCCCTGGCTCCCCCGACGACCTGCTGGCCGCGTTGGAGGGTCTGCTCGACCTGCACGGCCTCGCCGAGGCACTGCTGCCGGACCGGGTGGTGGAGATGTTGCGCGCGATGGGCGACGACCCGCGCGTCGTGCCCATCGCCGAACAGATCAGCGCGACGGCGGACCCGGTGCACGCGTTGCTGTGCCTCGACCTGGCCGTGCCGATCGCGGCGGACAACCTCCGGCTGCGCCAGGCGCGGGCGTCGTTGCGTTGGCAGCTCGGCCGGTACACCGGCGAGCTGCTCGACGACCTGGCCCAGCTCGCCCGGCACGGCGACCGGGACGAACGGCTGACCGCGCTCAAACGCAGCGCGGAAGTGCACCTGTCGCACGGAAATCCGGCGGAGGCGGCCAAGGACCTCTACGCGGCGAACCAGCTGGCACCCGGCGATCTCGACGTCCTGTGGTCGTACCTGCAGTGCTGGCGGGAGCTCGGCCAGACCGCCGAGGCCGGCCAGACGCGCGCCGAGGCGTTGCGGCGGATCGGGCGCATGGAGGCGGCGCAGATGCTCACCACGAAGGAGGCGGACGGGTGGCGTTCCCGATTCGACGAGCCGGACTGATCGTCGGCACGTTCTTCGCGTTGACGGGGTGCTCGGCCGACGGTCAGACGATCACCGTCGGAACCTCGCTGCCCGAGGGCAGCTACGACGCGGTGGTGACGTGGGCCGGCGGTCAGATCCAGACCCAGATCGTCGTCGGCCCAACGGATTCCGGTTCCGCGTGGCCGTTCCTCCTGCTCGCCGTCGCCCTGATCGGTCTGATCGCTCTGGCGTACCTCGTGGTCGTGGTCCCGCGGCAACGCAGGCAGGCCTACGAGCAGGCGCTCGCCCAGCTGGACGCGGGTGAGTTCCGGCGCGCACTGCCGGCGTTGACGAGGCTGGAGAGCCGGCTGCCGACGAAGCTGCGGACCGAGGCACGGTTCTTCATCGCCTTCGCGTTGTTCCAGATCGACGCGCTGGACGAGGCCGACTACCGGCTCTCCGCGCTGCGCCGCGAGAACCCCGCCGACGCCGCCGTCTGCTACCTGCTCGCCTACCTGCGTTTCACCCGCCGCGACCACGAAGGTGCGGAGTCCGTTCTGGACGCTGCGATGGCGGACGGGCTGCTGACCGGCAGGAAGATGCGCAGGCTCTACGCCGTCGTGAAGTTCCAGCGCGCCGCCGAGGCCGTGTCGGACGGCCGCCTCGACGCCGCCGCCGACCTGTTCGCGAAGGTCGAACGGCTCGGCGAGCTCACCGACCGAATCCCTGCCGACCTGCGCAACAGGCACCTCGCGCTCGGCACGCAGTCGTTGTTCGACAAGGACGTTCCGGCCGCGCGCGCCCACTTCGAGAGCCTGCGCACCACCGCGCTGGAACCCGCCCAGCTCGCGTCCGTCCACTTCGGACTGGCACTGGCCGAGTGGCTCGAGCCGTCACCCGGCGCGGCCCAGCGCATCGAGCAGCTCCTGACCGAGAGCGCCCGGCTGCTCGACCCCGGCGGCGAGCTGTCGGCCGACTGGCCCGCCACGGTCGCGGCCAGTGCGGCCGAGAACCTGGCGACGCTGACCGGGGAACGGGACGTCGTGCTGCGCAACATCCACTTCCTGCGCGGCATGGCGGCCGTGCGAGACGGCGACCTGACCGCGGCGGTCGGCCGGTTCGCCCGCGCCCGCGCACACGACCCGGAGTTCAGCGACGTGCACCTCGTCGTCGGCCTGATCAAGTACCGCCTCGGTGACGTCGAGGAGGGCGTGACCCTGTTGCTGCACGCGCAAAAACTCGGTGCGCGCGAACCCGAACTGCGCCGCATCATCGCGAGCCACCAGCAGCCCGTGGCCCGGTACCTCGACGTCCTCGACTCGTACGCGAACGACAGCGCCGTGCTCACCGAGGTGCGCACCGCCCTCACCGGCCGCCTGGCCCGCTTCCGCAAGCCGCGCGACTGGGACACCCGCCCCGACCTGCCCACGACGCACACCGCGCCCACCATCGCCGATCTCGGCGACCGCAGTGCCGTCCTGCGCGAACGGGTCACCGAGCTGCTGGCCGCCGGAGCCGACCTCGGTGCCGCCCGCGACCTGGCCGACGACCTGGGACGGGACACCGCCGCCCTCGTGGCGTCCGCACGTGCCTTGCAGCGCAAGGAGGCCGAGCTGTTGACCCTGCTCGGCACCGCGCTGCTCCCCGAGAACGGAGGGCTCCCCCGATGACGTCCCGCAGGCTGACCCCGGCCGACTGCATCGCCGCGCTGCCCGAACCGGAACTGGACCTGCCGCCCGGTCTTCAGGACGATGTGCGTGCCATCGACCTGCGGCACGCCGCGCTCGTCATCGCGGAGCTCGACCACGCCGCGGAGATCGCACAGGTGCTCGCGGCAGACGAATCGAGGTGACAGGTGAGCTCACCGACGACGTCGCCGTCGCGGGCACGTTCAACGGCTGGTCGAAGGAGCCCCTGACAGACGAGCACAACAGGCTGTGGTCGGTGGACGTGCCCGCGGCCCGGCCGGGCGACGACTACCGCTACGTGATCGTCCACGACGGCGTTGAACTGCGTCCCTGGCGCCCCGATCCGTACGCCACGGCCATGAGGAGCTCCTTGGGTGACTCCGCGGCGGAGTTCCCCGGCGGCTTCTCGTGGGGGTACAACCCGTCGTCGATCTTCACGGTCTAGACCGACTACGGGGGCCCGAAAGCGCTGCGGCGTCTGATCCGTGCGGCGCACGAACGGGGTCTCGCGGTGCTGTGCGACGTGGTCTACAACCACTTCGGCACCGCGGACTCCGCGGTCTGGCGGTTCGACGGCTGGCACGCCGAGAGCAAGGGCGGCATCTACTACTACAACGACTGGCGAGACCTGACCCCGTGGGGCCACACGCGGCCGGACTACGGCCGTCCCGAAGTCCGCCGGTTCCTCCGGGACAACGCCCTGATGTGGCTGGAGAGGTTCCGGTTCGACGGGCTGCGCTGGGACGCGACCGCCTACATCCGCAACGTGCGCGGCGACCGCCAGCCGTGGAAGATCAGCATCGCCGAGGACATGCAGGACAACGAGTGGATCACCAGGAGCACCGGGGCAGGTGGCGCGGGCTTCGACGCCCAGTGGGACGCCGGCTTCCACCACCGCGTCCGCCGTGCGCTGACCTGCGTGGACGACGCGGACAGGGACATGTCCGAGATCCGCGCCGCGATCGCCCACCAGTACAACGGCGACCCGCTGCACCGCGTCGTCCACGTCGAGTCCCACGACGAGGTCGCCGCGCTCAACGGCAAGGTCCGCCTGCCGGAGGAGATCGACCGCGGTCACGCCGCGAGCTGGTACGCGAAGAAGCGGTCCACCCTCGGCGCGGCACTCGTCCTCACCTCACCGGGCATACCGATGATCTTCCAGGGACAGGAGTTCCTCGAGGACGGCTCGTGGCACGACGACGACCCGCTCGACTGGTCCAAACTGGACACCCACGGCGGCATCACCGCGCTCTTCCGCGACCTGATCGCCCTGCGCCGCGACCGGCACGGCACCACCAGGGGCCTGCGCGGCAGGAACCTGAACGTGCACCACGTCAACCACGGCGGCAAGGTCGTGGCCCACCACCGGTTCGACCGGGGAGGCCCGCGCGACGACGTCCTCGTCGTCGCCAACTTCGCCAACCGCGGCTACGCGCACTACACGATCGGAGCGCCGCGGGCAGGCCGGTGGCGGGTTCGGGTTCAACAGCGACTGGGCCGGGTACGACGCGACGTTCGGGGCGCAGGACTCCTTCGACACGGTGACGCGGCCTGCCGCTGTCGACGGCATGTCGTGGGCGATCGACCTGGGTATCGCCCCGTACAGCGCGGTCGTCTTCTCTCATGACGACTGAGACTCCGCTCTTGGCCCGGCGCACCAGTCGTGAACTACGTTGGTGGCATGGAGATCTACGACATCCCGGTCAACACCCTCGCCGGCGAGCCCGGCGACCTGAGTCCGTTGCGCGGCAAGGTGGCGCTCATCGTCAACGTCGCGTCGCGCTGCGGCCTCACCCCGCAGTACGCGGGCCTGGAGCGGCTCCAGGAGAAGTACGGCGCGGACGGGTTCACCGTGGCCGGCTTCCCGTGCAACCAGTTCATGGGACAGGAGCCGGGCACCTCCGAGGAGATCGCCACCTTCTGCTCGACCACGTACGGGGTGTCGTTCCCCCTCTACGAGAAGATCGACGTCAACGGGCCCGACCGGCACGCCGTGTACCAGGAGCTGGTGCAGCACGCCGACGCCGAGGGAACCGCGGGCGACGTGCAGTGGAACTTCGAGAAGTTCCTGGTGTCGCGTGACGGTGAGGTGCTCGCCCGCTTCCGTCCGAGGGTCGAGCCGGAGGACGCCACGATCACCGAGGCGATCGAGGCCGCCCTCCGTTAGCGCCTGTACCGA
>NZ_JBHRZI010000040.1:26722-166653 GCF_042649515.1 Lentzea rhizosphaerae
GCCCGAACGTGCTTTTCGCGCCAAAAAATATGTCCGGTAGGCCTGATTCGATACAGGCGCTAGTCGAGTTCCGCCACCCGTGCCTGGAGGTCGTCCACGAACCGGCTGAGCAGGCGGCCGAACGTGCGGCGGTCCTCCTCCGACCAGTCGGCGACCGCGCTGGTGAACCAGCCGAGGATCGCCTCCAGGTAACGCCCTCCCGCCGCGGCACCGGAGTCCGTCAGCTCGATCAGCCGTGCGCGCTGGTCGTTCGGATCGGTGACGCGGCGGACCAGGTCGGCGCGTTCGAGGTCGTGCAGCAGCCGGGTGACGTGCGGGCCGACGACCTGCATCCGGGTGGCGATCTCCCCCACCCGCAGGGGCTGGCCGGCCATGCGCAACGTGACGAGGACGGTCATGGCCGGGCGGTCCAGCGGGATGCCGACGTGGTCCATCGCCCGCTCCACCAGCTGGCTGCGGTTGAGCACGGTGCCCAGTTGCATCAGGTGCGGCAGTACCGCCACGGGGTCCAAGGCCTCGCTCATCTCACACCTTACTTACCTAACTTAGGTATATGCTCGCCTCAGTCACCCGCAACCGTAGCGATCATTGCGGCGTGAAAAAGGATACCAAAGTTAGTTATCTGGAGGGACCATGAGCACCGTCCTGATCTCCGGCGCCAGCATCGCCGGGCCCGCGCTCGCGTACTGGCTGCGCCGCCGCGGCTTCGACGTCACCGTCGTCGAGAAGTCCTGCACCCTGCGCGGCGGCGGCTACCCGATCGACATCCGAGGCACGGCGCTCGGCGTGGTGGACCGGATGGGCCTGCTCCCCCGGTTGCGGGAGGCCCACGTGCACACGCAGAGGATCACGTTCCTCAACGCCGACGGCAGCCGCGTCGCGTCGCTGCGGCCGGAGTCGATCTCCGGTGGCGACGGCAGCGACCTGGAGGTCCGCCGAGGCGATCTCGCCGAGATCCTCCACGACGCCGTGCGCGACGACGTGGAGTTCCTCTTCGACAACAGCGTTTCCGCCCTGAACGATCACTCCGGCGGTGTGGACGTGACGTTCCGCAGCGGCCTGCAGCGGACCTACGACCACGTCATCGCCGCCGACGGGCTGCACTCGGCGGTGCGCGCGCTGACGTTCGGGCCAGAGGAGCAGTTCCACCGCTATCTCGGCTACTGCTTCGCGGGCTTCACGATGCCCAACCACCTCGGCCTCGCGCACGAGGGCGTGCTGTGGAACGAACCCGGCCGCGCCGCCGCGCTGTACGCGGTCGGCTCGGGTGAGAGCGTCCACGGGTTCCTGAGCTTCACCCTCGCCGAGCCGCCGTTCGGTGCCTTCCGCGACCCGGAAGCCCAGCGCGAACTGGTGGCGTCGGTCTTCGCCGCCGACGGCTGGGAGGTTCCGCGCCTGGTCTCGGCGATGCGCTCGGCGGACGACCTGTTCTTCGACACCGTCAGCCAGATCCGCCTGCCGCGCTGGTCGTCAGGTCGGGTCGCGCTGGTCGGTGACGCCGCGTACGCCCCGTCGTTCCTCACCGGTCAGGGCTCGAGCCTCGCGCTGGTCGGCGCTTACGTGCTGGCAGGCCACCTGGCGACGGCACCGGACCACACGGCGGCGTTCGAGGCTTACGAACGCGAGACCCGGCCGTTCGTCGAGCTGAACCAGAACCTGGTCGGGGAAGGTGACGCGGAACTGTTCCCCGGCACCGCCGAGGCGTTGGCCGCCCGCAACGCCGCCCTGCGCGACCGCACGACGATGCCCGCCGAGATCGGGCGTCCCGAGCACTCCGCGATGACGTTGCCGGACTTTCACTGAGTGCTGATGCTCGCCACCAGGTTGAGCGTCGTGGCGAGCACACCGGTGCCGAAGAGGTACGACAGCAGCGAGTGCTTCAGGGCCGTGCGTCGCATCTCGCTGCCGGACAGGCTCGTGTCGGACACCTGGAACGTCATCCCGATGCTGAAGGCGACGTACGCGAAGTCACCGTAGTCCGGCGGTTCGGGCTGGTTGAAGTCCACGCCGCCGTCCGCGCCGTAGTAGTAGAGACGGGCGTAGCGCAGGGTGAAGATCGTGTGCACCACCGTCCACGACAACACCACCGACAGCACGCCGAGCCCCACACGCAACAACTCGGACGCACCGGTCGTGTGTGCCGCACGGGCGAGTACGAAACCCACGGACACCAAGCTCGCAAGCGCGGCAATGAGCAGCAGCACCTCGGCCACGCGCCGTGTGGGGTCGTTGCGCATGGCGTGCTGTGCGGTCTCCTCGGCGTCCATCGGCCAGATGACCATCCACGCCCGGACCAGGTACACGAGGGTCGCGACGTCCCAGCCGACCAGCGGACCGAACTCGGCGTGGCCTGCGAAGGTGACGGCGAGCCCGCTGACCAGGCCCGCCGTCACCGCGATCACGACCTTGGTCCGGGCCAGCACGAAGCGGTCCGGCAGCGGTCGGGACGGAAGATCATCCGGCATGACCCGTGAAGGTACCCGCCCCGCCCCCCGCGGAGTCGGCACGCGGGGCCCTTTCGTGCGCTAGGAGAGTACGAAAGGGCCCCGCGTACCCAAAAATGTGGCTCCTGGGGCTCTTGTGAGTGGCCCCAGCAAAGTCGCGCGACCGTGTCGGACCTGGACTCATGGCGTCTGCAAGTACTACCAACTCAAGATCATCGGGCGTTCTGCTACCACCAACTGGCTTCGGTGCGCGAGCGGAACGCAGTTGGGTGTGGTCGGCGGCGGTTCGATCAAGACTTGGTGGTACTTGCAGACGCCAATCAGTTAGGCCCTACCAGCAACAACACGACTTTGCCGGGGCCCTGGGGCTCTTGTGGGTGAAGGTTAGTTGCCGGCGGCCTGCCAGTCACCGAACGGCGCGTCCGGCCCCACAGCCGTCTGCACGCGCTGACGCAGGCGCATGTCCGCCCCGAGCGCGAACACCCGAACGAGACCCTGCGCGTCCACCACGGCCGAAGGGGCGACCTCGACGTATCCGCCGAAGTCCTGCCACGGCACGAAGTTCCCGGCCGAGTCCTGACGCGTCATGCTCAGGCCGTAGTCGTTGTTGCGCGCGAACGCGAGCGTGCGGCCCCCACTGGTCACCGCGGCCACCGGCCCGAGGCCGCCCATGCCGCCGATGTTCGCCAGGGTCGTCTCCCACGACCCGTTCGCCGTCATCTCGCGCAACGTGCCGACCGACCCGTCGCTGTGCCGGCGGGTGAAGATGCGGACCCGGTTGGCGTCGAGCGCGGTGCCGATCGACGCGGTGCTCTGCGCCGCGGTCGTCAGCGCCTGGTAGATCGTCGTGCCGCCGACGTTCTGGTACCAGTGGAACGCCCTGCCGTTGCCGTCGGCGAACACGTGCATGCGGCCGCCCGGCGCGGTGATCGCGGACGGCTGGGACATCGCCTTGCCGTTGCCGCCCGTCACCGTGACCCAGCCGCTGAACCCCGTGCCCTCCTGCCACTTGTTGCCGAGCGTGCCGGCGCGGTTCACGACGTACAGCTCCAGCGACCCGTTCGAGACGCCGAAAACCGGTGTCTGGTAAGCAGGTGAGGAGTTGTTGGGGTTGCCCAGCGACGTCCACGTGCCGAAACCCTGCGCCCCGGCGGCGGTCTGCGTGCAGGTGCGGATCGCGGCCGTGTCGAGGTCCAGCACGGCGAGCTGCAGACGGTTGTCACCACGCATGGCCACGGCGACACCGGGCGCGAACGACCCGGCCAGCAACGTCGTGGGACCGGCCCACGCGCCGCCGTTGGGCTGACGCCACCACATCAGCGAGTCCCCCGCGGCGACGAACGCGTGGACCGTACCCGCACTGTCCACAGTGGCCCACTGAGGCGAGACGGGCCAACGTTCGTAGCAGCGGGACAGGTTCACGTCGAACGCGTCGCCGCTCAACGGGTCCATCGCCTTGTACTTGTTGTACGCGTTGGTCTTCGGCGTCCGCAGCGCGGTAGGAACGTTCACCGGCGCCTGACGCGTGTTGTAGCAGCGGTAGCGGACCAGCAGCGCGTACGGACGGCCGGTCGGCCCCATGTAGGACTTCACGGCCTTCTGCGCGAACTTGGCCGTGTGGATGTGGTCCAGGTGGTCCGGCATGCCGGCCGCGTAGCGAACGTCGTCGGGGAACGGGTCCTGACACCGGACGACGGTCGGCTGGAACTGCGCGAGCAACCCGAGCAGGACGTTGACCACGTCGGCGTGCCGGTAGGTCTGCACGCGGTTGGCAGGGCTGCCCGTCGGAACGATCGTGCTGGTGCTGTAGGACGTGTTGGTCCACAGGTTCTTGGTCGCGTCCTCGTGGAGGTCGTCGCCCCCGTCGGGCAGGTTCAGGTAGACCAGCTGCACGGTCGGCTTGCCGTCGAGCGTGTTGACCTCGACGGTCTTGCCCGCCACGACCACGGCCGTGCGGGTCCACGTGCTCGGCACCCCGGCGAGCGCCGCGTAGGCGTTGCGCTGGCCCTTGTGCAGCTCCGCGGACAACTGCTCGCGGGTCATGGTGTCGGTGCCGTTGAACTCGTCCGCCGTGAGAACGATCGTCCTCACGGGACAGCCGGAGAGGATCGCCGGCTGGATGTCCGGGTTGATGAACAGCAGGTCGTCGTCCGAATGCGCGATGATGTTGACGAAACTCGCACCCGTCGGCGCGGCGTGCGCCGTTCCGGCGTTGGCCCCGAACGCCGTCACCGCCGCGGCGGCGGTGCCGGCCTTCAGGACCGTGCGTCTGCTGATTTTGGGCATGGGCGACCTCCCGGTGTTCACCTCGTGCCCAGACTTCGGTTGTCGATGAATCTTTGTTACACAACGGGTTCAGGACTGGCTGTCACATCTGCCTATTGGTCCGATCGGGACGTTTTGCCGCCATTCGGGTCACGTAGAGCAACGGTTTCGTCACAGGGGTCAACGGACGCGGGCCCAGCCGTCGATCCAGGATCGAGCGCTGCCGAAAGGCGGCCGGGATGATCTCGTTGCTGCGGAAACTGAACCTCCACGGGATCCAGGCTCGGGAATCTCGTCGGCGCGGCTGCCTATTCGTTGTCCGGCGGCATCTTCTTGGTCGTCGTGAACACCCTGCGAAAGGCGAACAAGAACTCGAAGAAGGCACGCGGTGTTCTGGGTGGAGGCCGCGATGATCTCGGAGTTCACGGTGTTCTGGTCGCTCCAGACGCTCGAGATCACCAAGGCGAAGCCTGGAAACACTGAGCCCGGTCAGGACGCGACACATCCGAAGCAGCCCGCCGAGGTGCAGCACTGACGAACCTGGTGGGGCCGTGGGTCCACGGCCCCGGCGGATCCCGTCAGGCGCGCGAGGCCTCCTCCTGCTGCGCGGCGTTGTTCGTGGCACGGGTCGAGGCCTCCCTCAGCGCGGTGGACACCGCGGCGAGCTGGGTGCGGTAGGTGCCGGCCCAGTCCCCGCGGAAGGCGTCGGCGTCGCGGCCGAGCCACGTCGTGCCGTCGATCTGGGTGGACAGCGCGGTGGCGATGGTGTCGATCTCGCTGGCCTTGAGCTCCAGCTGGCGTGCCAGGGTGCGGACGGCCTCCGGGTCCATACCGACGAAACCGGTCATGTGCTTGCTCCTTCTGGTTCTGGCAGTCCTACTTGGACTACGGAGGTGGTGCCACCCACGACGTGCAGTGCCCTGCCCGGTGGGAAGTCGGCGCGGTTGAGGCGTTGGGGGAACGTGGTGCGGAACGCGCCGCCGTCGACGGTCTCCGGTGCCAGCGCGAGACCGGCTCGGCTCGTCTTGGCGGCGGCGAGCAGGCCGTGGCTGCCCTGCAACGCCGTCGCCTCGCCGTCGAAGACGAGGAAGTGGCCGTCGCGGACGCAGCGTTGCACCAGCTCCAGCAACGGTGCGGACGGCGTCAGGGCCGCCGCGAGATCGGCGAAGTTCTCCACCACCACGACGACGGGCGATCCGTTGAGCTTGTTCAGCAACGCGCGGGCACCGTCGTCGACCTCGGGATCGCACGAGGCGGTGTCCCAGCAACCGAGCAGTGCCAGGGACGAGCGCGTGGTGTTCGACAGCAGGTGGACCTCGACGCCCGGTCGCCATCGGCGCACGGCCGTGACGACGGCGTGGACGGCGGTGGTCCTCCCCGACCGCGGCGGCCCGCTGATCAGGAAGCCGCCCACCGGCTCGAACGTGTGCGGCGCAAGCGTTTCCGACGCGATACCGAGCACCGGGAGGCCGTCCGCGCTCGAAGGCAACGAGGACAGGAACACCTGGTCCGCCAGTCGCTCGATCGGGGGCGCGGCGGGCACGTGCCGGTCGCGCATCGCCTGTGCCATCGCTCTGATCCGGCGCGCCTGTGCCGCAACGTCGCCGTGCCGGCCGAGGTTCGCGACCTGGATCTCGCTGCCGCGCAACAACGCGCGGCCGGGAGGTGACGACGAGCCGAGGACGCCGATCGGTTCGCCGATGAGGGCGTAGTCGCTCTCGTCCGCGAACCTCAGCGCGACACGGGTCTGGATCGCGGCGGCGAGCACGGACGGCACGGCGGGCGGGCGGTCCGCGGACACCACGAGGTGCACGCCGACCTGCCTGCCCTCGCTCGCGATGCCGACCAGCACCTCGAACCACCGGCTGCGCTCCGTCGCCTCGTAGGCCTGGCGGAACGCCGTGACGCCGTCGAGCAGCACCAGGATCCGAGGGTCGGCCGACGCGCCTTCCTTCGCCCGGTACTCGGTGATCGTTCCCGCGTCGGCTCTCGCGTACCGGGCCGCGCGCTCGTCCACGACCTCTCGCAACCAGCCCAGCAGCCTGCGCACCCGTTCGTGGTCGCTGCCCGCGATCACGCTGCCCACGTGCGGCAGCTCCTCCAGCATCGCGAGTCCGCGCCCGCTGAAGTCGAGCCCGTAGACGTGGCACAACGGGTTCGGCGTGTCCCCCGCGGCGGCGGCGACGACCCGCAGCAAAGTCGTCTTGCCGGTGCCACCGGTCCCGAACACGGCGAGGTTGCCGTCGACGTCCGGGCGGAAGGACACGACGGTCTGCTGCTGTTTCTCCGGATCGTCGCGCACGCCGAAGACGATGTTGTCGTCGCCCCGCGACGGCATGGTGACCAGGTCGTAGACGGGCGCGAGCGGTGGCTTCCACGGCTGGTGCGGTGGCCTCATGCGGGCGTGCACGAAGGCCTCGCGCACCGCACGCACCATCCGTGCGATGTCCGTGGGACCGAGATCGGTCACGGCTTGCGGCGCCGTGCGGACCTGCCACGCCGTGCTGCCGCCGAACCACAGCTCCTCGACGAGCACCTCCGGCGGCGGCGCCACGTCCGGAGTCCACCCGCCCGCGTAGCCCGCCTGGAAGGGCACCAGTCTGCCGGGACCCGTCTTCGACACGGCTCGGCCCGGGAGCACGGGATCGAAGAAGGCCGCCTGCGGCGACCCCAGCACGTCCACGCTGTCCGCCTCGTCCGCCGTGCGCAGGGCCAGCCGCAGGTTGGTGTTCGCGCGCAGGTTGTCCTTGATGACGCCCGCGGGACGCTGCGTGGCCAGGATCAGGTGCACGCCGAGCGAACGACCGCGCTGCGCCACGTTCACGACGCCGTCGACGAACTCCGGCAGCTCCTTCACCAGTGCCGCGAACTCGTCGACCACGATCACCAGGCTCGGCGGGGCGGCCGCGGCGTCGCGCCGTTCCAGCTCGGCCAGATCCTTCACCCGGTACCGCGCGAACAGCTCTTCCCGCCTCTTCAGCTCGGCGGACAGCGACGTGAGCGCCCGGTGCACGAGGTGCGGGGTGAGGTCGGTGACCTGGCCGACGACGTGCGGCAGGCCCTCGAACTCCTGGAACGCCGACCCGCCCTTGTAGTCGACCAGCAGGAAGGTCACGCGTTGCGGGCTGTGCGCCACGGCCATGGCGAGGATCCACGACTGGAGGAGCTCGCTCTTGCCCGCTCCCGTCGTGCCGCCGACCAGTGCGTGCGGCCCGTCGGCTCTCAGGTCGAGCGCGTGCGCGCCTGCCGCCGACATGCCGACGACGGCGCGCAGGGTGCCCGGTTCCCGGCTCGGCTTCTGCGGGGCGCACGGTCCGGAGACGATCGACCTGTTCTCCTGCCAGCGTTCCAGCACCACCTCCGCAGTGGGCACCAACGCGGGTTCCGCGACGTTGAGCAGCGAGATCGACCGGGGCAGGTCGCTCGCGTCGTCGACCTTCGCCCCGGTGTCGACCAGGGGTGCGAGCCGCCGCGCCAGGTCGGTCGCGGACTGGGCGTCGAGCAGCTCCACGGTGACGTTCCCGACTCCGGTGCCGTCGTGGACGAACCCCACCTGGCCGGTGCCGGTGGCGTGCTCGACACCGACGTACGTGCGGCACGCGGCCGGCAGCAGGGTGAGGTCCACCGCCAGCCACAACACGTGAACTCCGTGCCGCCAGCCGGTTTCCGCGAGCTCCACGAGCCTGCTGCGCTCGACCGGTGTGTCGTCCTCGACGATCACGAAGACCGACGGCACCCGTTCCCGGCTGTCCACTCTGGACTCCACGAGCGCTTCGAGCTCCGACAGCAGAAGGGTTCCCGCGGACGCGTCCGCCGCGAGGTGACGGGCACCGAGCGGACTGTGCGGGGAGGTGGTGTGGGGCAACCACTTGACCCAGTCCCAGTCCGCCGCACTCTGGGCCGACGCGAACCCCGCGAGAACGAGCTCGGCGGGTGAGTGCAACACAGCCAGTTGGGCCACCGCGGCACGGGCTGCACCCAGTGCGGCCGACCGCGAGCCGGCGACACCGAGTCCGCCGTGCTCCAACGGCATCGCCACCACCGGCACGCCGTCGACGAACGCGAGCGGCCCGGTGGACTCGACGAGCTCGGTCCACAGCTCACGGGGCAGTCCTCTGGGATCCGGCAACGAGATCGTGTTGCGAGCGGGCAGGCGTCCGGTGCCGAGCCTGATCTCGAGGAAACCGGGGTCGTCCGGCCTGCGCGTCCACAGCAGCTGACCACCTTCCCGTGCCGCCTTCACGCAGTCGGCCACGGACGGGTGTTCGCCGCACCGCGCCAGCACCTCGGACCGGTTCGCCTGCTCTGCCTCCTCCACCGCGTCCGCCAGCTCCGCGCGGAACGCGGCGGTCCCCTTCTTGAACGCCGACCGGCCGGCGAGCCTCGACTCGACCGCGTAGCCGATCATCATCATCGGGCTCAGCGCCACGAAAGCCAGTGACAGCACGGACTTCGTGACGAGGTACAGAACGGCACCCATGAGCACGGGCGCGATCAACGGCACAATCGGGAACCGCTCGCGCTGGGGGCGGCGGGGTGGTTCCGGCGCGATCTGCTCGACACCGGAGTAACGCCGGTCCAGCCGCGGTGAGCGGACGAACGCGACGGCGGCGTCCCCTGCCGCGGCCGGAGTCGCGTGCAGCACCCGCACCAGCAGCTCGGTGTCGCCGACTCGCACGCGGTCGCCGGGCCGCAGCACCGACCTCGACACCGTCGCCCCGCCGAGCTGCACACCGTTCGCCGAGCCCAGGTCGGTGATCTGCGCGACGTCGGCGATGGTCAGCCGGGCGTGCTGCCGCGACACCAGGGGGTCGGTGAGCCGCACCTCGCAGCCCGGTTCGCGCCCGATCACCCAGGTCCCCCTGTGCAGCGGGAACTTCCTGCCCGCGTCCTGGCCGGCCACGACCTCGACCTCGGCCGCGTCGCCGGCGCGGGGATCGGTGTAGTCCTCGCCGCCGCGGGCGATCGCGACCGTGGCGCCGGAGCGCAGCCCGCTGCCACCGATGTGGAGGTGCGGGTCGAGCGATCGCTGGTCCGGGCCGACGATCGAGAGCGTGACGCGGCCGGAGGACGGCGGTCCGCCCGCAGGGTCCGCACGCACCAGATGCGCCGCCAGGTCTCCCACCGTGGTCGCGGCGTCGACGGTCGCGATCAGGTCGACGGGGGTGCCTCCGGACCGCGCGAGCGTGAACTTGATCTTCACGGCCCCGCCTTCCTCCGCTCACTGCCCCGGACCGGCAGGAACGTGCGGACGTCGACCAGCGCGAGCCAGCGCCGCCAGCGAGGCACCACCGCGCGCATCCGGCCCCTGGCCTCCCGCACCGCCGTCCAGTAGGCGTCCACCGCGGCCTGGTCCGGTGATCCCGGGCCGAACACGTGGTCGTCCGCCCGCACGGCGAGACCGTGCAGACCGAAGGCGGCCAACAGGTCGGCCTCCTGACGCCGGGTCCGGCCGCGGGGAACCGTCGCGCCGAGGTCGCGGGCGTGGTCCACGAGCTCGCGCCAGCCGGTGGCGAACCTGGTCGACGTGCTCCCCCGCGTCCGCCGGCGGTGGCGCCGCAGCACCTTGGCACCGACGACGAGGCTGATCAGCGCAGCGACCGGCAGCAGCACGGAGGCCACGTCGGCGAGCAGGTCCACGAGCCACCGCGGCA
The DNA here is from genome assembly GCF_042649515.1 of Lentzea rhizosphaerae. NCBI lineage: Bacteria > Bacillati > Actinomycetota > Actinomycetes > Pseudonocardiales > Pseudonocardiaceae > Lentzea > Lentzea rhizosphaerae. The sequence goes on from NZ_JBHRZI010000040.1 coordinate 37,086, forward strand.
GCCACGGCCCGGTGTTCTCGCCTGCGCCGACACCTGTCGCGTCCGTGCGGCTCGCGTCGACCAGCGAGCTCGGCATCTTGACCGCGTTCGGCGGCGGCACCACGGCGGCGTCGGTGTTCTCGATCTCCTGCGGTGGCTGGTGATCGGGCTTCTTCGAGCGGTCGGGCATGTACTCCGTGTTCGGGACGACCGCCCACCTGCCGTCCGCGAGGTGGAGCTCCACCCAGGCCTGCACCTGCTCGCCCCGCACCACGCCGCCGGGCCCGGGAACGGCGCCCAGCACGACCCTGGCCGGCATGCCGATCTCGTTGGCCACCAACGCGTACGCGGCCGCGTACTGCTCGTCGTTGCCGGCCGGGCGCTTGGCGTTGAAGAAGGCGGTGAGCCGGCTCGTGCCGTGGCCCGGCAGGTATTCGGTCTCGCCCGGTCCGCCGTCGGTGTAGGCGCCGTTCTCGCGCAGGTACGTGGCGGCGGCGCGCAGACGTCCTGCCATCGTCGTCGCGTCACCCGCCCACTTCGCGACCTTGCTCCGCACGAACGCGAGGTCGGAGGTGCGCACCGCGGGCCGGCCGAACGGCTGGGCGTCGTCCGGGATTCCGGGCGAGGCCAGCACCGTCCGCAACGTGTAGGTGTCGCCCTCGCGCAGGCGGTCGGCCACGATGCCGGACGCGGTCGCCAGGTTGTAGCGCAGGCTCTCGGTGTGCCCCGCCTTCCGTTCGCCGGTGAACGCGATCTCCCTCGCGTGGCCGGCGGTCGGCAGCCACGCGCTCAGCTCGTCCGCAGTCGCGTAGGCCGCCTCGATCTTGACCGTCACCGTGGTCTCGGCACCGGTCTCCGCGACGGGGATGCGCACACCGACACGTTGAAAATTGTTCCTGCGCAACGGGTTCACGGCCTCGGACTGGTCGTTGACAGCGCCCCAGACCAGACCGTCGTACCCGTCCAGCGCCGCGATCCGCACCCGCTCACCGGAGGGCAGCCCCTGCACGGTGAAGAGCGTCTGGTCCCAGAGCTGGTTGGCGTCCTTGGTGTGCTTGCGGTAGCCGACCAACGGGCTGGCGTAGGCGCCGACCTCGAACGGCGGCTCCACGTAGTTGCGCAACACCAGCCGGTCCGGGCTGCCCGTGCCGGGCAGCAGCGGTGCCGCCAGCAGCGCGACGCCGGCTGCCACACCCACGAGCACGACCGCCGTCGCCGCGCGGACTCGGCGAACCCCACCGCTGCGCACACCCGTGCGGCGGCGAGCTGATCGCACGGAGAGCCAGCCCGTGCCCACAGCGGCGAACACGGCCCCGAGCACACCGGCCGCCTCGCCGGTGCCCAGCAGGATCACCGCCGCGAGGACCGCGAGCGGTGCGGAGACCGGCACCGCGCTCAGCGACACCCGGCGGGCCAGCGTGAAGCCGCCGGCGCCGCACAGCAGGCCCAGGATGTACGGGATCACCAGCAGCGGTCCCGCGCCGTCGACCGGCGGCAACGTGGTGAGCAGCTGCTTCCACCCGTGCACACCGAGGCCGGCGAGGCTCACCAGGTTGTCCGGTGTGGGCACGCCGCCGCTGTCGCGCATCGCGACCACACCGCCCAGCAGGAAGAACACCGCGACCGTCATGGCCGCCACGGCGATCATCGGCCGCCGCAACGCCGAAGCGACGTGTCCGGCGATCACGCCGAGCACCAGCCCGGTCACCCCGGCGAGGAGGAAGCCCCAGCCGGTGTAGGTGGTGCGGAAACCCAGCAGCGCGACGAGGAACAGCACGCCCAGGAAGGCGGCGTCGACGAGATCGTCGCGGCGGGGCACGAATCTGGTCACTGCAGGACTCCTCCCGCCAGCAGCGCGGGCAGGTCGTTCAGCTGCCGCAGCGTCAGGACGGTGAACGCGGTGCTCACCGACCGCGCGGTGGCGGCGTCCGGGTCCACGCGGATCACGACCTTCCGCACGTCCGGCGAGAACACGGACGCGGCCACGCGCAGCTCCGCGTGGCTGTGGCGGGAGCTGGTGATGAGCACGACCAGGGTGGCGTCCGGCGCGGCCGCGACCGCCCGTGTCGCGGCCTCGGCCAGCACCGGGCCGCCCAGCTCGGCGCGTGCGAACACGTCGAGGGCGCGCTGCGGGGCGCTGCGGCCGGACAGGTGCCCCGCGGCCACGACCGTCGTGTCGATCTCGTCCGCCGCCGCGCGCCGGACCACGGACGCGCCCGCGGACAACGCCGTTTCGAACACACCCGAGTCCGGATAGGACTGTTCGGCACCGTCCACGACCGCGACGACGTGTGCCCGGCGGGAGTCGAGGTACTGCCGCACCAGGAATCGTCCGTCCTGAGTGGACGACGCCAGCTTCGCCGTGGAGCGCCAGTGGATGTGACGGCGGTCGTCGCCCGGTGCGTACTCGCGCAGGGCGTGGAACGCGAGGTCGCTCATCGAGACGTCGTTGGTGGTGCAGCCTTCCAGATCGCGCAGCAGGCCGGTGCCGAGCGGCTCCAGCGGCACGGTGACCGGGTGCACGAACACCTCCACGACGTCGGTCATCTCGACCGTGCGCCGCACCAGCCCGAGCGGGTCACCCCTGACCGTGGTGGCGGGACCGACCGCGATCACCCCGCGCCTGTGCCCGGCGATCTCGATCTCGCGGCCGTGGTCGAGCACCTCGACCCGGTCCCTGCCGATCGGCAGCTCGACCTCCGGCGCGAACAACGACACCCGTCCGCGGTGCTCGACCTCGACCGCGCACGGGGTGGACTCGTCCGGCTGAAGGCGACGCCGCGCGACGTCCACGCGCACCCGCACCTGGCTGTTTCCGAACGTGAGCAGACAGGCCAGCGCGAGCAGCACCACACCGGTGGCGCCGAACAGCACGAGCTCGTCCCAGCCGAGCACGGCGCCGAGCACCCACGCCGCGAGCGCCGTCACGGCGAGCACCCTCCCGGACGGCGACACGGACTCCAGCAGCCGCCACATCTCAGGCTCCCCGCCGCACGGGCGGCTCGATGTCGGCGAGCAAGGAGTCGATCACCTTCTCCACGCTCGCCCCGTCGAACTGCGCCTCGGCGTGCAGCAGGATCCGGTGCCCCAGCACGGGATGCGCGAGCATCTGCACGTCGTCCGGCACGACGTGGCCGCGGCCCTGGGCGAGCGCCCACGTCTTCGCGCACCGCACGTACGCCAGGCACCCGCGCACCGAGACACCCAGCCGCACAGCGGGATGCGTGCGCGAGGCCTCGGCGATCCTGCTGACGTACCCGAGCACCGCCGGGTCGACGTGCACCTGGTCGGCCAGCGCGGTCAGCTGCGCCACCGCACCCGCCGCGATGGCGGGCGGCACGTTCACCGACCGGTCGCGGGTCGCCGCGTCCGCGAGCAGCGCCACGGTGGCGTTGTGGTCCGGGTAACCGATGCTGGTCTTCATCAGGAACCTGTCCAGCTGCGCCTCGGGCAACCGGTAGGTGCCTGCCTGCTCGATCGGGTTCTGCGTCGCGATGACCATGAACGGCGCACCGACGGGGTGGGTCTCGCCGTCGACGGTGATCCGGCCCTCCTCCATCACCTCGAGCAGCGCCGACTGGGTCTTCGGCGACGCGCGGTTGATCTCGTCGGCCAGCACGATCGAGCCGAAGATCGGTCCGGGGTGGAACCGGAACCTGCCCTGCGCCTGGTCGTAGATCTGCACGCCGGTGACGTCCGAGGGCAGCAGGTCCGGGGTGAACTGGATCCGGGTGCTGCTGCCCTGCACGGTGTTCGCCAGCGCCTTGGCGAGCGAGGTCTTGCCGGTGCCGGGGTAGTCCTCGAGCAGCAGGTGCCCGTCGGAGAGCAGACAGGTCAACGCGAGCCGGATGACGTGGTCCTTGCCGGAAATCGCGCGCGAGATGTTCAGCACCATTTGCTCGAAGGTCTGCGCGAACAGCCGGGCCTGATCGGGAGTGGCGGTCATGGTCGTTCCTTCACTGTTTCTCGCGTGCTCACCAACGGAAAGATCCCTGGACACCGCCACAGGTGACGTAGACCTGTTCACCCGGATATCCGTAGTAATTCCTCGTCTGCCTGCGTTCGTTCGGACCGAAGTTCTCGTTGACGAATCCGACCGGTCCGTGGTCGCTGTTGAACGTGCATGTCACGTTGCTGGTGAAATTCGCCGTCTGCACCACGATGTAGGCACACGCGTTCGAGGTGCAGACGCCTGTGCCGGCACAACCACCTGCCCCGCAAGGAGCACCCTTGGACACGGTTACGGAGGGTGGCGGCGGAGGCGGTGGCGGCGTCGCCTGGTTCCGCGTCTGGCTCAACGTCGGCCTGCCCGCGTCCGTCACCGTCACGGTCACGTCGACGGACTGCGAGTACCCGACGTCCTGGCTGCCCGACCAGCTCCACCCACCGACTCCGGTGGTGAACGACTGGTTGAACCCGCGGCTCGTCGTCACCTGCACGTTGGCCGGCTTGCCGTTCGGGTTCACCGACACCGAGAAGTTGACGACCGTGTTGTTGGCGGACGTGTTCAGGACAAGATCGCGCATCGGCCCGTAGGTGGTCACGCCCGCAGAAACCGCGCTGTTGCACGGGTTGCCCGCGTACGCACCGCCGCCGCTGCCGTTGCACGCCTGCAGGCTGATCGTCACCGGCTGCCCGTTCGGCAACCCGTTGATCGTCTGCGTGGCACCGGCCTGCCCACCGGTCGGGTAGGTCCACGTCCCGCAGGAGCCGCCGGACCAGGTGCAGGTCACGGTGTTCGACTTGCCGTGCGACGCGGGTGCGTCGAAGCGCAGGGTCGCCTGCCCGTCCGCTCCGGTCGGCGTCGCGGTGAACCCGGTGATCGGGTCCGGAGTCGCGGTCGCCTCCATCTGCGCCGCCGGGCTGGGCGGTGAGGTGTGGCCGGACGGCTCGGCCTGGGCGGCGGCGTTGGCGGCGACGACCGTGTAGCTGTAGATCGTGCCGTCGTTCTGCAGCCCGTCGTCCAGGCACGTCGTCGCCGTGACCGACGAGCACACGGTCTTGGTGCCGCCGCCGGTGCGGGTGAGGGTGTAGGTGGTCGGGCCGGGACCGTTCGCGCCCACCGCGCCCCACGAGACCGTGACGGCCCGCGTCTGCGCGTTCGCCGCGTTCGTCGCGGTGAACGTCGGCGCGCCGGGAGCCTGCGGAGCACCCGCCGACTGGCCCTGCACGGTGACGGCCGGGCCGGGGCCCTGGGAGTTGACCGCGATCACGGTGAACACGGTCTGCGCGTTGTTGTCGAGTCCGGTGGCCGTCGCGCTGGTCGCCCCGCCGGGCGCGGTGGTGCGGCCACCTCCCGACCAGCTGATCTCGTGCCGCAGCACGGCCGTGCCGTCGTTGGGAGCCGCGCCCCAGCTCAGCTTCAGCGTGCCGTCGCGAGGCTCGGAGGTGCCCAGGCCGGTCACCGCACCCGGCACGGTGTTCGGCTGGGCGGGCGCCGACGAGCCGCTCGGCTTGCCCCAGCCGACCAGGTTGTGGGCCCGGACGGTGAACGTGTACTCGGTGCCGTTGGACAGGCCGGTGATCGTGCACGGCGACGCCGCGCACACCTGCTTGCCGCGGCCGAAGTCGACCTCGTAGGAGTCGATCGGCGCGCCGTTGCCGGAAGGCGTGCTCCAGGCGAGCTCGACGACCTTGCTCAGCACCGTGCGTCCTGGCACCGGGACTCCGGGGGCGTCGGGCACGCCGAGCACGTTCAGCCTGATCCGTCCGGTGGCCTTGCGATCGTCACGGCCGGTGTCGGCCACATCGGTCACGACCACGTTGAAGTCGATGGCGCCGTGCGCGTCGCCGTTCGGGGTGATGCGCACGGTGGAGCCGTCGTTGCTCGCGCTCGCCTGAGCACCACCGGCCTGGTTCACCGCGACGACGGAGATCTTCGGGTCGCGCAGCTGCGAGCGGACGTACGAGACGAGGTCGACGGTGGCGGTGTCACCGGCCTTGACGCCGTCGAGCGTCACCGGGGCGACCGTGGGCGGCGGTGCGGCTGCGACCTTGACCGCGATCTTGCCCTTCGGCCCGTCTCCCGCTCCGACCTCGATCGTTCCGGTCGAGCCCGGCTTCGCGCCACCCGCCGCCGTGACGGTGAGCGTGCGTTCACCGGAGCCTTCGAGCGAGACGCCGCCCGGCTGTTCGAGCCACGTGGCCGAGTACCGGACGTCACCGAGCTTCGAGCGGTCCGCGACCCACACGTGGCACACGGCGGTGACGTCGATCTTCACCGGCAGCCCGCCCTCGACGACCGCGATCGCCGACGCGGGGCACCGCAGCACCGGTGTGTCCGGACCGACCTGCACCGGCACCGTGATCAGCGCGAACCTGCCCTCGGGATCGGTGAGCGAGCTGCCGTCGGTGACCTGGAACGTCACGGCGGCCGGTCCGGTGTAGCCGCCGCGTGCGGTGAGGACGAGACCGGTGTCCCCCTCGTTGCGGACCTCCAGCCCGGTCGCCGGCGCGGCGGTCACCTCGTCGACGGTCGTGAGCTTCGGCTGCTTGCCCGACGGAACCTCGACGTAGTCCTTGACCTGCACGGTGACCGAACCGTCCGCGGGCACGTTGATGATCTTGTCCGGGATGGCGCGCGGTGCGCCGGTCCCCTTCGACGGCACGTGGATCAGACCGGCGGAGGTGGCCCCGGACGCGTCCTTGACCTCGTAGGCGATGGTCCGCGGGTGGTCGCCGACCGGCACTGTCGCCTTGCGTCCGGACACCTTGGCCTGGTCGTGGAAGACCTTGGTGATCTCCAGCTCGTCCGCTGGTCCGTCCGGGTCGGCGATCGCGCTCGAGAGGTCGACCTCGACCGTGCTCTCCTTGTTCTTCACCTCGGGGAACAGCTCTCCGGCGACGGGTGGGACCGCGTAGTCCTCGCGGCTGCGCACGGTGAGCGTGGCGACGGACGGCTGACCGAGCCCGTTCGTGATGCCGTAAGCGATCACCAGCGGCTTGCCGGTGAGGTCGGGAGCGGTGAGCTCGATTCGGCCGTCACTGCCCTTCACGTCACCGGGCAGCGACGGGTTGCGCGTGGCCAACGGCTCGACCGTGACCGTGTCACCGGGTGCCTGGACGTCGTTGGCGAGCACGTTCACCGCGAGGCGGGCACCCGGTGCCGCGGTCACCACGTCGTCCACGGCGACCGGCGGCTGCGGGTCGCCCGGCGGCACCACGGCGACGCGGACCAGCGACTCGCCGGTGCGGCCGTGGGCGTCGGTGACGACGAACCCGAAGGTGTCCGTGCCGTTGGACGTCGGGAACGCCTCGTACGTGAGCGAGGTGCTCGCGATCCCGACCACGCGGCCGAGCGCGGGCGCGGACGCGATGCCGGTGACGGCGGTCGAGTCACCGTCCGGGTCCGCGCCGCTCGACGGCACGGTGACCGTCACCCGGTCACCCGCCACCACTCGCACCTCGACGGGCTCGGGAACGGGCGGCTGGTTCGGGTTCTGCGGCGTGGGCGCCGGGGTGACCGTGACGTGCACGTGCCCGACGGCCTGGTCTCCGTCCGGGTTCTGCACCACGTAGGAGATGTCGGCGACCAGCGGCGCGTCGAGCCGGTCGGGTGCGACGTAGCGGACCACGTCACCGGCCGCGTAGGCGGTGCCGGCGTCCTTGCGACCGTCCCTCGCGGTGACGGCGAGCCGGCCCCTGGCGGGTGCGCCCTGGACGTTCGACTGGAGCGTGAGCGGCGCACCGGTGGGCGAGATGTCGTTGTCCAGCACCGGGATCGTCGCCGAGTCGCCGGCACGGGCGAACGCGCGGTCGTCCCTCGGCACGGGAGTGTCGTCGGCGGGCGGCGGCAGCTGCGTGACGGTGACCTCGCCGGTGACCGGACCGGTCACGCCGTCGGTCACCGTGTAGCGCACGACCTGCGGGTTGCGGTCGAGGACGGGGACGGCCGCGGAGACGCGCAACCAGCGGCCCTTGACGACGGCGACCTCCAGCTGGCCCGTGACGCTCTCCGCGTGCTGCACGCCGAGCAGCGATCCGGCGGGACTGAAGTCGTTCGCCAGCACATCGGCCACGACCGGTTCCTGGCCGCGCACTACGGCGTTGTCCGGCATCGCGACCGGCGGCAACGGCGAGTCCGGTGCGGCGGTGACGTCGATGCGGATCGCGCCCTTCGCGAACGGCGCGTTGCCGAAAGCGGCCGTGTAGTCCAGCACGAAGGTGCCCGGCTTCGCGGCCGTCAGCGTCACCAGACCGGTCCTGGTGTCCGTGGTGATCGTCGCCCCCGCCTGCGGCGCCACGTCGGCGGCGAGCCGCAGCTCGGCCGCGGGGTCGAGCGGGTCCGCGCCGGGGAGGTCGTTCTCGAGCGGGTGGACGAGCACCGGCGTGCCGACCTGCCCGCGCGCCACGTCCGGGCGGGCGAGGGCCGGCAACGCCGCGGGTGCGGCGCGGTCGAGCACTCGCACGCGTTCCGCGCCCGCCACCGGATCGGCGATGCCGTCGGTGACCTTGTAGTCGACCGTCTGCTGCCCGGCCTCCACCGGTGCCGCGTACTCGACGAAACCGGTGTTCGTCGTGGTCGCCACACCCGCCTTGGCGCCGGCGTCGGTCAGCACGACGGGGTCGCCGTCGAAGTCGCGCCAGTCCGCGAGCACCGGCAGCGTGAGCCGGCCTCCCGAGGCGACGGACCACTCGTGCGGCTCGGCGCCCTTGCGCAAGGCCGGCGGCTCGTTCTGGGAGTCGGCGCGCACCTGCACGGTGACGGCGGCGGTGGCGTTGAGGCCCTTGCCGTCGTCGACCGTGTACTTGAAGTGCACGTCCTGGGCTTTCTCCGGCAACGTCACCTCGACGGTCTGACCGTCAGGGGCGATCGCCAGCCCGGCGTCCTTGCGGTCGAGGTCGGCGACGGAAGTGACCGAGAGGATGTTCCCCGCCGGGTCCGAGTCGTTGTCGAGCACGTGCAGGACCGTCGTGCGGCCCGGCCGTGCGCCGAGGGTGTCGTCGGCGGCTTTCGGGGGCTTGTCCTTCGACGACTCCGTGGTGTTCTCGTTCTTGTCCTTGTCGCTGGGGTTCTGCTCGGGAGGTGGCTTGACCGACTGCCAGTCGTCCACCTTGCGCTGGGTGCTCAGGTCCCACACCGCTCCCGTGGCGACGTCGTTGAGCACGATCGCCTTCCGGTTCGTCCGGAACACGGGCTGAACCAGCGCTGTCGCGTCCTTCAGGTTGCCGGCGGACGCCTTCTTGCCGTCACAGGAGCGGAAGTAGCCCCCGGAGGCACCGGCCCAGGCGCCGTGCACGCACTCGCCGAGCCGTGCCGGTGCCGCCGGTGCGCCGTCCGATCCCTCGTGCAACGTGGTGGTGCCGTCGCCGTCGAGGTCGAACGACTTCAGCTCGCTCTTCGTGGCCAGGACGACCGCGGTCGTCGCAGGTCCCGCCTGCTGGAGCACGGCCTCCTTTCCCGCCTGCGCGGTGCGTCCGCCGGGGAGGAAGAGCGTGCCGGTGGCGGCGTCGAGCACGACGGCCTCGCCACCGACCGCCGTGACGGCGGGAGCTTTCGGCGGGCTGGCGAGCTTGCCGTACTCCGGCTCGCCGAATCCCCCGCCCTGTGGCGGCAGCTTCACGGTGCGGCCGTTGGCGGACACGGCGTGCACCGCGCCGTCCAGCCCGACGACCAGCGCGGCGGCCTCCGCGCCGTCGACGGTCGCGAGTGGCGGGCTCTCCTGACTCAGTTGATCGAGCGCGCTCACGCCGGCGTGGACGTCGACGCGGATCGCCCACACCTTGCCGCCTGCGGGGTCGAGTACCGCGAGCGTGCCACCGGCCAGGCCGATCTGACCGCCGCTCGGCAGCGCCGATCCGTGGTCACCCAGCGTCACCGATCGCGCCACGTCGACCGGGTAGAGCTTGCCGCCCGCCCGGTCACGCGCGACCACCGCAGCACCGTCCTGGACCACGTCGAGCTGGTAGTTCTGCTGCGCACCGCCGGGCGGGTTGAACGCCGCGTCCAACGATCCGACTGGTTTGTTGAGCCTGCCGAACAATCCGTCGCGATCGCTGGTGACCCACACACCGCCGTCGTTCAGGTCGACCTGACGAACCGGATTTCCGTTCGACGAGAACGCATAAGCGACGAACAATGCCGCCGCGACGACGAGCACCGTTCCGGACGCGAGCGTGGTCCGGTGCTTCTGGAAGAATCCCACTGTTCCCCTCGCCATGATCGCGTGCGTCCGCGGACGGTTCCGTGAACCGCCTATCGGGCTGATGCGCTATTTCGTTGCAGGATTCACCCGAATGCGAGCGAAGAATTACCCGCAGGTCTCCTGCGACCAGTCCGCGGTCGCGTTGCTGCCGTCCTTGCGGACCACTTTCACCTGCAGGCACACGGGTTTCGCGCCGTCGAGCCGCACCGACGGCTCAGTCGCGACGCCGGTGCGCGCGCCGTCGGAAGTCCGCCACGAAAAGGTGTCCGTCGCCTGCTGGGAGGAGTAGTTCCACGCGAACTGGACTGCATTCGCATCCACCCTGGTCGCGGTGATCGCCGGTTTCCCCGGTGGTGCGCCGTCCGAGCCCGCGCTCTGGTTCCCGCCATCGTCGGCGACCGTGGTCACCGCCGGTCCGCTCCCCGGTTTCTCCTGACCGGACAGGAGGAACAGCCCGATGCCGACGATCACGGCCGTTGCCGCGCCGCCCGCCACGTAGAACGGCCACCGCAGGCGCACCGGAGGTTCCGGCTCGACCGGCACGGGTGGTGGCGGCGGTTTCTCCCGCACCAGTGTCGCTTTGAGCTCTTCCTGCTTGCGTTTCGTCGTGGGAAGCGACGGCGCGGGAGAGGGTGCGGCGAACGACGGCGCGGTGATCACGGGGCCGGCGACCGGCTCCAGCTCCGGCGCGGGCATCAGCACGAGGTCGGTCACACCGAACCGGTGCGCCCGCTGGATGGTCTGCAACCCGACCGCCAGCTCACCGATCGAACGAGGACGTGCCGCGGGGTCCGTTGCCATGGCGCGCAGCAGCAGCCGTTCGAGATCCGCGGACGCGAGCCGGCCGGTGGGCAGCCACCCGCTCAGGATCCGCCGCTCGATCGCGTCCTGGGTGTTGTCCGCACCCGGTGGCATGAACGGCGAGTGCCCCACCAGCAAGTGCCACAGCGTCGCACCGAAGGAGAACACCTCGGTCGGGATGCCCGCCTTCGCCCTCTTGGTCCGGTCGAGCAGCTCCGGCGCGGACCACGGCACGGACAAAGCCACCTGTCCACCGTCCTCGCCGTGGGCCAGGTGCCCGGCGATGCCGAAGTCGGTGAGATGTGGTTGCGGTGGCTGGACTTTGCTCATGAGCACGTTGGCGGGCTTGATGTCCCGGTGCACGATCCGCCGTTCGTGCGCGGTCTCGATCGCGCCCGCGACCCGCACGCCGATGTCCAGGACCTGCTTGACCGGCAACGGGGACCTGGCCGCGATGTTGGCGAGGTCGCCGCCCTCGTAGTACTCCATCACGAGGTACGGGCGGCCATCCGCGGCCGTGCCGGTGTCGTAGACCGTCACGACGTTGGGGTGGTGGCCGAGTTCGGCCATCGACTGGCCCTCGGCGAGGAACCTGTCCCGAAGATCCGCTGACAGGTCCGTCCCCTTCGGCACCTTCACGGCGACGTCGCGCTTGAGCACGCGGTGGTAGTAGCGGTACACCATCGCGAACCCGCCACCGCCGATGTCGGCGCGGAAGTCGAAGTGCGGGATCTCCGGTGGCCCCTGGGTCATCCGTTCACCTCGAAGGTGAAGAAGACCTGGTCCCCGAGCGTCACCCTGGTGCCGGGGTAGATCAACTCCGGAATGTGCGCGGCGAGGTCCTGCGGCGGGCAACCGGGCTGGGAGATCGTCGTGCCGTTGGTGGAACCCAGATCGCGCACCAGCACGTCCCAGCCGTCCAGCCGCACTTCCACGTGCGTCCGCGAGATCATCGTGTCGGACTCGGCCCCGACCTGCACGAGGTTGGCGCTGCGGGGATCGCCCTGGGGATCGCGGCCCAGCGCCACGTTGCGGTCGAGGGTGATCGTGTCGCCGTTGGACAGTCGCAGCGCGCCGAGCACCGGCATGGCGAGCATCGCGGCGTCCTGCACCGGCAGCGGAACCTCGCAGACGCGGCAGTGCACGGCGTACTCCGAACTCAGGTGACCGGAGGGGCACCTCTTCGCCCGCACCAGCTGGGAACCGCTCGCTCTGCCGTGCAGCATCTGCGTGTCGTTGGGAGACATGACGTTCGTGCGCAGCACCGTGTCCGTGACGGGCGGCGCGGCCTGCACCGGTTCGGGACGGGCGATCGCCGTGGTGACCTGAGGCGCCCAGTCGAACGACTGGATGACCCCGGTCACCGGAGCAGGCGGCTCGTCGCGGACGACGGTGAGCTCGACCGGTTCCTCTTGTCTCACAACGGTGTGCTCGACCCGCTCCGGCACCGGCACCGGCTCCGGTCGCGGCCGGGGAAGTCCCTCCAGCGACACCACGATCTCGCCGGCGAGCACCACACCGCTGCGCACAGGCAACACGGGACCGCGCACGCCGTTCGTCACCCGCAACCGCGCGACCTCGCCGAGGTTGCGGTCGACCCACGTCCCGACGCCGGCGCCGCTGATCTCGTCCACGGCACCGGAAGGGTCGACGACCTCGAGCCGCGTCTCGCCTCTCACGACGGCGCGGCGTTCGGTGCCGTCGAGCCGCACGAGCGCGAACCCGCTCACCGCGCGGAATCCCTCGTGGACGATCGCGGCGAGCACCTCGTCCAGCGGTTCGTCCGACCGCACCAGGTCCCAGCAGCGACCGACCAGATCGGACTCGGGCGGCACGGACAGCAGGAGCCAGGTGCGCTCCCCCACGACGGCGACCCACGTTCCCGGCACGTACCCGGCGTCGGTCATCGCGGCCCCCGCGGCACCGTGTCGCAGCTCGACGTGTCCGCCACGACGGGGTTGTCGACCACGAGCGCGGTCACGTTGTCCCGCGCCCGCGCGGCCACCGCGCGGTCCACGAGCGCCGCGGCCGCTTCCCGCGCTTCGGAGTGCAGCAGGAGCACCTCTTGGATCTCGTCGTCCGCCAGTTCGTTCGTGAGGCCGTCCGTGCAGATCACGAACCGTTCACCGGGGCGAGGAGGGAAGAGCCACAGGTCGGGGTCGGAAAGGCCCGCGTTGCCGAGCACGCGGGTGACGACGTGCCTGCGCGGGTACGAGCCGGCCTCGTCCGCTGTCAGCAGGCCCGCGGTCACGAGCTCCTGCGCCTCCGAGTGGTCGACGGTGAGCTGCGCCAGTTCCGCGCCGTCGAACCGGTAGACCCGCGAGTCGCCGACGTTGAACACGACCCAGTGAGGCCGTTCGGCGACCACGACGAGCGCGATCCCCGCGACCGTCGTCATCCCACCGTGCTCTGTCTCCTCCAGCGACCGGCACGCGGCGGCGAGCGTGGCGCGCACGTCCTCCGGGCCCGGCGCGTCCAGGGCGTCGAGCTCCTCGAGGCGTGCCACCACCAGCGCGCTGGCGACCTCGCCCGCCGCGTGCCCGCCCACGCCGTCCGCGACCGCGAACACCCTCGTACCGGCGATCGCGTTGTCCTCGTTGACCTCCCGCACCACACCGGGGTGCGTGGTGACCGCCGCCCGCATCATCGGACTCCCACCGCGTCGGAAAGGAGCTCGGCGATGCGCTCGTACGCCTCTTCGCGGCTGACGGGCGTGCTGTGGTCGGGGTCGCCCTCGGAGTCCGAGAGGAACCAGGAGCCGTCCACGTCGACCGCGACCGCGATGCTGACCTGGCCTCGGGCGGAACGGGACTGGACCAGCACGGCGGACTCGTCGCCCAGCACGCCGTCGAGCAGGTGCCTCACCTGGTCGGCCGCCGTGACGGCGAGGTCGATCGGCTGCACCACGTGCTGACCGAAACCGGCCGAAGTGAGTCCGATGTGGACATCCGGTCCGGTGAGCACGGCACCGAGCTGGGTAGAGCCGGCGGTCACGCCGAGCACCCTGGTCACGCGGTCCGCCGTCGCCAAGCCCGTCACGACCACCACCAACTCCTTCGACGGCACAACGCCTTCACCGCCGGGCTCGCACATCCCCCTCGCCAGCAGCGAGGCCAGACCCGCCGCGGCCGTCGTGTCGTCCGGGGGCGCGAGACCCAGGTCCTCGCGGATGGTCGGGATGTGGGGTGTGCGCACCCGCAGCAGGAACTCGATCTCGGCGAACGTGAGCACCAACGGCTGCTCCACGGCGGTCTCCCTAACGTCCGAGCAGGGCGTTGAGCCCGCCGTTGATGATGTCGCCGACACCGTCGGCCGCTTTGCCCACGCCGTCCGCCACACCCCAGAGGCCGTCGTGCAGCCACTCCTCTGCCGGGGTGAAGGCGACCGCGGCTTCCCACAGCACGGTGCCCACGAACAGCCCTGCGGCCACGGGAGCCACTGCGGGCGCGCCCAACACCAGTCCCGCGACACCGACTCCGACACCCACAGCACCGAGGACGGTCGAGACGCCGGCGTTGAAGGTCTCCTGGCTGGTGACGTCCTTTCCTGCCTCGTCGGCGAACTCGAACCCGTCAGACACCGTGTTCAGCACGTCGATGGGCAGCGCGAACTTGCCGAGGAGCTTCCCGGCCGTCCGCAACGGGACGGCGTCCCCCACTCGCACGGCGTCACCGAGGCGGATCACCTCGTGCGCGGTGGTCTGCGTCCACTTCCACCGGAGCAGACCGCGGTTCGCGTCCCGTATCACGCCGGCCGCGCCGGCCCCGAAACCGAGCGCCCCCAGCACGTGCCCGCCGAGCCAGAGAGCGGAGCCGAGCGGATCAAAGCCACCTGAGTCCGCACCACCGCCCGCTCGTCCGGCGGACGGCGCCCCCGCTCCCGCACCGTCGTCCGCACTCGCCTGACGCTGCTGACCGGCGTCACCCCGCACCCGCGCCCCGGCCTCCCGGAACGCGGTCGAGGCACCCTGCAACAGTCCCGCGAGCTGATGTCCCCACTGCCAGCGGAAGTCGTCGGCGTCACCGCCCTGCCAGGGCGAGGCCGCGAGCACGAACGCGAGCTCCGAGCGGACGCCGTCCAACCTGTCGGCGCAGGCGAGCATCGTTGCCGCCAGTTGGTCGAGCTGATCCGGATCGGACCCGATCACCGCGCTCACCCGCACCTCCTCCGCTGCGCTGTTCGGACCTCTCATCGCTCGACACCCGTCCGGCGTTAGGCGAAATAGAGGACAAAAAGTGGCCACAGGAAAGGGGAAACGTCCGGGCGGCGAGCAGCGATGATCAGTGGATGTCACGATGGCGCCGTGAACGATCTGTTCGAACGGTTCCTCGCTGTCGACACGACCGCCATCTGCGACGCCGACCGCACCACGCGGGTCGTGCACAGCGCGATCCGTCCGAGGTCCGCGACGACGCGCGTCTTCGGGCCCGCGTTCACCGTGCGCTGCCGGGAGGACTTCCTCGCGGTGCTGCGCGCGGTCGAGACCGCCGAAGCCGGCGCCGTGATCGTCGTGGACGGCGGGGCGCGCGAGACCGCGCTCGGTGGCGAGATGTTCGCGCGGGCGGCGTTGGTGCGGGGTCTCGGCGGCATCGTCGTGGACGGTGGCTACCGGGACATGTCCTACGTCGCGGGCTGCGAGCTTCCCGTCTACAGCCGGTTCGTCACGCCGCGCGCCGGCACGGCCTCACAGCTCGGGGAACTGCAGGTTCCGGTGACGTGTGGCGGAGTCGTGGTCAATCCCGGTGACCTGGTGCTCGGCGACGACGAAGGTCTCGTCGTGCTGGACCCGCAGCGGGCCGGGGCCGTTCTCGACGCCGCGCTGGCCGTCAAGAACACCGAGCACAAGGTCGTCGAGATGCTCAACGGCGGGTCGACGCTGAGTGACGCGTTCAACCTCACCGAGCACGTCAGCGCGCTGCAGCGGGGAGAACAGTCGGTGTTGCGCGCTCTGGTGGACTGACCGTCACCGCGAGCACGCCCAGCGCCGCCACGGTCAGCCACACGAAGGTGTCGAACTCGTGCAGCCGCGTCACGAACACCAGGAACACCGCGGCGAACGCAGGCCACGCATTGCCGCGCAGGGCGAGGAACACCAGCACCGGCACGCACCACACCCAGTGGTGCAGCCAGGACACCGGTGAGGCCAGCAGTCCGGCGGCCGCGATCACGAACAACGCCACCAGGTCGTCGCGGGTGCGCCGCGCCACGAACACCGCGAGCGCCACCACGGCCGCTGCCAGTGCCGCCCACAGCAGCGTTTCAACGCCCTGTGCCAGGCCCAGGTCGCGCACGAGCCCGCGGATCGACTGGTTCGTCGACAACGACATGTCGCCGATCCGGTCGGGGTTCAGCAGCGAGTGGAACCAGTACTGCACCGAATCCCTCGGCGCGATGAGGAAACCCGCGACGGCGAGGCCCGCGAAGGTGGCGACGGACGTGACCGCGGCCCTCCAGTCGCGTTTGACGAGGAAGTACAGCACGAAGATCGCGGGCGTCAGCTTGATCGCCGCGGCGACGCCGACCAGCACACCGCGGAAGCGCCGGTCCGTCACCAGCAGGCAGTCGGTCACCACCAGGGCCAGCAGGAACAGGTTGACCTGGCCGTAGCCGAACGTCCCCCACACCGGGTCCAGCGCCAGCGCGCCGATCGCGGCGAGCAGGCCGGCCGTCCACCGGAGATCGGGGCGCACCTTGCCCGCCACCACCACGCAGACCGCGGTCAGCGCGATGAAACCGAACGCCACCATCAGCAGGGTGTGCGCGCTCTGCGGCACGATGGTCAATGCGCTGAACAGCACCGCGGCGATCGGCGGGTAGGTGAACGGGAGCTGCGGGTCGAGCGGCGGACCGGTGAAGCCGACGTAGAGCGGCCTGCCCTCGAGCCAGGCGAGGCCGCCCAGGCGGTACACGTCCAGGTCGATCGGGTAGTGACCGGACCAGGTCACGAGCAGCCACACGAACGCTGCAGACCACAGCGCACCGGCAACCCAGTGGCTTTTCGCGAGACGAATCAGTTTGTGCGGAACTTCGTCGGTCGTCCGCATCGGTGAAGCGATGGACACGCTTTCGAAATTATTGACACTCGAACGTGTTCACCTTGCTGAACAACCGGCAGAACTACCGGCAGAATCGCTCTTGCCAGCAACGACGGGCTTCGCCAGACGTCTCTTCACACGCATGATGTGCTTGAGCGGACAGGGGGCGCAAGGGTGAGCACAACAGCGTTCGGGGACTTTCTTCGTTTCTACCGTTCCCGTGTTCCGCTGACCCAGGAAGAACTCGCGGAACGCACCGGGCTGAGCACGCGGGCGATCAGCGACATGGAACGCGGGCGCACGCTCAGCCCGCAGTTCCGCACCGTGCAGCTGCTCGTGCGGGGGCTCGGGCTGCCCGAGGACGAGGCGGCGGAGTTCACCGCGCTCGCCCGCGCGAGCAGGGCGTCCGCGGCGCAGGAGCGGCCGGGCTTCCCGTTCGCCGCGCCGTCGTCGTCGCTGCCGCCGGTGCTCGTCGAGCTCACCGGCAGGGAGGTCGAGCGGCAGGTCCTGGACGGGTTCGCCGAGGACGCGGCGTCGTCGTCGCGGTTGCAGATCGCGGTGGTCAACGGTGCTCCCGGCGCCGGCAAGACCGCGATCGCCGTCGACGCGGGTCACCGGCTGGGCGCACGGTTCGCCGACGGTTGCGTGTTCCTCGACCTGCGCGGCACGGACACCGAGCCGCTGAGCCCGGACCGGGCCGCGCACCGGCTGCTGCGCTCGTTCGGCGTGGACGAGCGGCAGATCCCCTCCGATCCGGACGACAAACTGTCGCTGTACCGGTCCCAGCTGCGTGACCGGACGGTGTTGCTGGTGCTGGACAACGCCGCGAACGAGGCGCAGGTGCGGCCGCTGCTCGCGTCCAGCCCCGGCACGCTGGTGCTCGTGACCAGCCGCAGAACCCTCACGGGCCTCGACGCGCGGCACCGGCTGGCGCTGGACCTGTTGCCGCTGGACCGTTCGGTCGCCCTGCTGCGCATCGTCGCGGGCCCCGAACGCCTGGCGGAGGAGACCGAGGCCGCCGTCCGGGTCGCGGAGCTGTGCGGTGGCCTGCCGCTCGCGTTGCTCATCGCGGGCCACCGGCTGGCGAGCAGACCGCAGTGGACGGTCGGCCACCTCGCGGAGCAGCTGGAGGACGAACGGCGCCGGCTGTCCGTGCTGCGCGCCGGCGACCTCCAGGTGCGCGCGGCGTTCGAGATCTCCTACCACCAGCTGAGTCCCGGAGCGGCGTCGTTGTTCCGCAGGCTCGCGCTGATCCCCGGACCGGACACGAGCGAGGACGTCGCCACGGTGCTCACCGACCTCCCCCAGGAGGCGTTGGAGGAGCTCGCCGACGCGAGCCTGCTCGGCATCGGCGAGACGCCCGGCCGGTACACGCGCCACGACCTGCTGCACGTGTTCGCCGCCGAGCGCCTGGAGCTGGACGAGGACCCGGCCGTGGCCGCCGAGCTGCGGACGCGGTTGCGGCACTGGCTGCTCGACGTCGCCACCAGGGCCGCGCGGTTCTTCGACCACGACGTGCCGGCCGAGAGCGCGGGTCCGGTGCGCGACAAGGAGTCCGCGGCCCGGTGGCTCGAGCTGGAGCTGGAGAACTGGCGCGGCGCACTGCGTTCGGCGGTGGCGGCGAAAGAACACGAGCGCGTTCTCGCGCTGGCACAGGCGATGCACTGGTACTCGGACATGCACGGCGTCGGCGAGCTGTGGCGCGAGGTCTTCGGCGCGGGCGCGGACGCGGCACGGTGGCTGGGCAACGCCAGGGACGCCGCAGAGCAGCTCAACTACCTGTCGTGGGCGCTGTACGCGTTGTGCGGGCAGCCGCACGAGGCGCTGGCCGTGCACGAGGAGGCGGCGGCGGTCCCGATCGACGACACCGTCACCGAAGCCTGGACCTGGTACTACGGCTCGGCGATCCGGCGGCGGGTCGGCGAACCGGAGAAGGCCGTGTGGCTCGGCCGCAGGTCCGTCGAGCTGTTCGAGCGCGCCGGTTACCTGATCGGCGAGAACCTGGCGCTCTCGCTGCTCGGCCTGATGCTGCGCACCGCCGGCGAGCTCGACGAGGCCGTGGAGGTGCAGCAACGGAGCGTGGACCAGCACCGCAAGGTCGGCGGCGACGACGAACTGCTGTCGATGCTGCTGATCCGCCTCGCCACGAGCGTGGCGGCCACAGGCGACGTGCCGGCCGCGCTGGAACTGCTCGACGAGGCGGAGTCGCTGTTCCGCGAACACGGCACCACCGCCGGAGTCGCGCGGGTGCGGCACCACCGGGGCCTGCTGCTGATGGACGCCGGCCGGTTCGACGAGGCACGCGACCAGCTGCTGGCAGCGCTGGACGAGGCACGGCTGTCCGACCAGCGGGTGGAGATCATGGCGCGGCTCGCCGACCTGGCGGACGCCGCCGGGGACGCCGCGCAGGCCAGGGAGTTCCGGGTGCGGGCGCTGGCCGAGTGCGACCGCTACGACACGCCCGCGGTGCGCACGATCGCCGCCGTGCTGGCGGCAGCTCTCGGCTAGCGGGTCCCGCACCGAACGGAAGCATCCACTCGATCGAGTGACACTTCCGCCATCAAAAAGCGCCTGTGTCAACTTTTTGTCCACAAATCCTGAGGTAAACACAACTGGACCTGCTCCATTTTCCCGCCCGCAGCAAAGTCATGTTGCTCGTGATGCAACGATGACGCGTTCCGGAAAGGGGAGACTGTGGATCAGGCAGCGCGTCCTCAACGCGTTTTCATCTCGTATGCGCACGACTCGGACGAGCACAAGGAGCAGGTCCGCGAGTTGTGGTGCTTCCTGCGCTCGAACGGCGTTGACGCCCAGCTGGACCTCGGGGCGACCGAGGACCGCCGGGACTGGACGCTGTGGATGGAAGACGAGATCAGACAGGCGGACCGCGTGCTGGTGGTGGCATCCGCGGCCTACCGGGAGCGGGCGGAGGGACGTACCAGCCGGAACACGGGGCGAGGAGTCCAGTGGGAGGCCCGGTTGATCCGGGGCGCGTTCTACACGGACCCTCGTGGACTCGGACGGTTCATTCCGGTGGTGCTGCCGGGCGAGTCGGTGGCAGGAGTGCCTGACTTCCTCGCCCCGGCGACCTCAACGGTGTACCACGTCCACGCGTTCACCACGTCCGGAGCCGAGGACCTGCTGCGCCTGCTCACCGGACAGCCCGCGAATCCCGCACCACGGCTGGGCCCGCCACCGGTCTACACGAGAAGCGGGCTGCCACGCCGCAGTCGGCCCCGTCCGCCGGTCGCTCCGCTGCGCCGAGCCGACGCCCCGTCCGGCAGCAAGACCTTCCGTCTGGTCAACGCACACCTGCGAGATCGTCGCGTCCAGGCCGCACTCCGAGCCGGCATCCTGGCGGGGGCCGAATCGGCTCTCGGGGCAGACCTCACGCCCACGCAGATGTCGGCGTTGCGACGCTATCTCGACTCGCCGGACTTCGAGGAGATTCAATTCCAGGTTCTGCTCTGGAGACTTTTCGACCACAAGGACGAAGACATCGCGGCGGTACTGCGCATCGAGATTTCCCACGGGCTTCGCCTCCACGTCGAACTCTCGGAGCGGATCCGGAACAACGGGGCGCTCAGCCTGCTCAACGCCGTGGTCGAGTCGGTGGAGGAGTGCATTCCGACGCTGCTGCTGCCGGTGGTCACCGACGAGGTCGCGGCCTGGCTCAGCCATCAGGCGACCAAATGCGCCACCAACAACGTGATGTCGCTGGGCGAGCTGAAGGCGGTGCAGGACACGCGCGGCTTCGCTGACCGGATGCGCGCCAGGATCGCTGTGACGCACGCGGTCATGCGGTTGCCGCACCTGCGCGTCACCGGCATGAGCGCATCAGTCGCGTACGACGACCTCTACGTCACTCCCAACCTCCAGGGCGCGTCAGCCAGCGCCCAGGTGGGCACGAGGTCGGTGTTGCTGGGTGATCCGGGCGCGGGCAAGTCGACCATGATGGCCAAGCTCGCCTGGGAGATCGCCACCGACGACACCGAGCGGGTGCCGTTCCTGCTCGTCCTGCGCAACTTCGCCACCGCGTTGCGAGAAGGGGGACGTGGCCTGGTCGCCTACCTCGAAGCTCTGTGCCGCGAGCCCTACAACATCGAGCCACCCGCGGGCGCAGTGGAGTACCTGCTCCGCAACCGCAGGGCCGTGGTCCTGCTGGACGGCGTGGACGAGCTCGTCGACACCGACCTGCGCGACAGATTCGCCCGCCTCATCGAGTCCTTCGCCGACGAGTACCCGTCAGTGCCGATCATCGTCACCGCCAGGAAGGTCGGCTACGAGACAGCGGCGCTCAACCCGAAGCAGTTCGACGTCGGGGTAATCAAAGAGTTCGACGACCACCAGGTCTCCGTCTACGTGCGACGGTGGTTCGCCTTGGACGCGAACACCTCGGAGCACGACAGGGCCACGCTCGCCGACACGTTCCTCCAGCACGGTGACACCGTTGGCGAACTGCGCAGCAACCCGCTGCTGCTCGCGCTGCTGTGCTCCATGTACGCCAGCGAGCACTACCTGCCGACCAACCTCGCACAGGTCTACGAGAAGTGCGCGTTGATGCTCTTCGAACAGTGGGACCAGATGCGCGGCGTGCCGCTGCCGGCGAGGTTCGAGGGCAGGCTGCGGGGTGCGGTGGGGTACCTCGCGTGGAGGCAGCTGACCTCCAGCGACGACATGACCACCTCCTGGCCGCGCCAGAAGATCATGTCGGTGCTGATGAACTACCTCGAGGACAAGGGTTTCGACCACGACGAAGCCTCAGAGCACGCGGCCGCGTTCGTCGACTTCTGCACCGGACGGCCGTGGGTGCTGAGCGACAGCGGCTCGGATCACGGCCAGCCCACCTACGGCTTCACCCATCGAACCTTCCTGGAGTTCTTCGCCGCCGACTACCTCGTGCGCAGCAACAAGACTGCCGAGTCGCTCTGGCTCGCCATCCACGCGCGCAGCCGGGACGTCCGCTGGGGCCCGGTGGCGCGCATCGCGTTGCAGCTCTACGACCAGAAGCACGACGACGGCGCGAGCGAGATGCTCCAGCTCATCACCGCGGAAGACCACCCGCTGGCCCTCGAGTTCAGTGCGGACGCCCTTCGGCACGTCCAACCGACTCCGGCGATCATCCGGCGGATCGTCAGCGCGGAGCTGCGCGCCGCCGCGACGACCGGCTCGTGGACCGACGACGACTGGTGTTCCTCGAGCTCCCGGATCCACCGGTCGCTCGTCGAAGAGCGCCTGACGAACCTGATCCGCACCGCGTCTCCCGCCAACCAGGGCATCGTCCGCAAGTCCATCGGCGTCTTGCTGACCGACTACGCGAACGACGGTCCTCACCGCAGAATGGCCGAGCACCTGCTCAGTGCGCTGGCCGCCGACCTGTCCGGCCGGTGAGCGCCGCCGGAGCGGGTCGGGCTCACGTCCCGCGCAGCGCGACGCCCGTCACTTCGTCGACCCCGCCAGCACCCCCTGCACGAAGTACTTCTGGAACAGCAGGAACACCGCCAGCGGCACGATCATCGACAGGAACGCCCCGGTCGCGAGCAGGTCGATGTTGGTGCCGAACTGGCGCAGCTGGGCCCGCAGCGCCACGGTGATCGGCGCCGAGTCCTGGTCCGCGAACACCAGCGCCACCAGCAGGTCGTTCCACACCCAGAGGAACTGGAAGATCGTCAGCGACGCGATCGCCGGCTTGGCCACCGGCAGCACGACCCGCTTGAAGATCACCCACTCCGTCGCGCCGTCCATCCGCGCGGCCTCGATCAGGTCGCGCGGGATCCCCGTGAAGAAGTTGCGCAGCAGGAAGATGGCGAACGGCAGGCCGAACGCCACGTGGAACAGCACGACGCCGGTGATCGTGCCGAACAGCCCGAACGCGCCGAACAGCTTCGCCACCGGGATCAGCGCGACCTGGATCGGCATCACCAGCAGCCCGACCACCACCACGGTGAGCGTCTCGCGGCCGGGGAAGTCGATCCACGACAACGCGTACGAGGCCAACGACGCCATGACGACGACCAGGACCGTGGCGGGAACCGCGATGTAGAAGGTGTTGAGGAACGACTGCCACACCGCCTGGTTCGCGACGAGCTCGGCGTAGTTGTCCAGCGTCAGCTCGGCGGGCTTGGTGAACACCGTCCACCAGCCGCTCGAGGTGTTGGCCGCCTCGTCGCGCAACGACGCGATCAGCAGACCGAACACCGGAACGAGCCAGAACACCGCCACCACCGCGAGCAGCACCTGCACGAACCCGTTGCCGAGCCGCCCGACCGCCCGCGACACCACTCCTCGCCGCGGCGCGCCGGACACCGGCACGTCGATGCGGACCTCTTCGGCTACCAGCGTCACGACCGCTCCCGTCGGAATCTGCGGATGTTGAACAACATCGCGGGGGCGACCAGCAGGAACAGGATCACCGCGAGCGCACTGCCGGCACCCTGGTCGCCGCCGGTGCCGAACGAGACCTGCCACATCTGCAGGGCCAGCACGTTGGCCTCCTCCTGCACGGAACCCGGCGCGATGACGAAGACCAGCTCGAAGATCTTCAGCACGTTGATCACCAGCGTCACGAAGACCACGAGCAGCACCGGCGACAGCAACGGGATCGTGACGCGGCGGAAGACCTGCCACTCCGTCGCGCCGTCGACCCGCGCGGCCTCCAGCGCGTCACGGGGAATCGCAGAGAGGCCGGCGGCGATGAACGTGATCGCGAACCCGGTCATGATCCAGATCCAGGACGAGATGATCACCGGGGTGATCAGCGACGGCCCGAGCCACGTCAGGCCTCGGAACGGCAGCGTGAAGTTCGACGACGGCAGGCGCACCACGACCTCACCCCTCGCCAGGTCGGGGAACGTGAACCTGCCGTCGTCGCCGGTCGTCGTGCGAGCGACGACCTTCCCCTCACTCACGGCCTCCACCGCGACACCCGGCAGACCGCGCTCCGTCGGGTCGACCGTGCCCGCCTTGCCGCCGACCGACACGTCGAGCCACACCACACCGCGCAGTTCGCCGTCGCCCGCGGACGGCACGGACGCCGGGAGTGCCTGCGCGGGCACGTCCTGCGGCGAGAAACCGATGAGCGGCAACGTGATCACCTCGCCCGCCCGGGAAGGCCGCGACGCGGTGAAACCCGCTTCCGTTGCGGCGTAACCCTCACGCGGCCGGGCCCCCGGGTACTGCGAGGCCGGGCTGAACACGTCGTGCACGCCGACCGCGGCCGCGTTGACGATGCCCTGGTTCGGGTCTTCCTCGTAGACGAGCCGGAAGATGATGCCGGAGGCGAACAGCGAGATCGCCATCGGCATGAACAGCACCAGCCGGAACGCGGTCGCCCACCTGATGCGCTCGGTGAGCACGGCGAAGATCAGGCCCAGACCGGTGACGGCCGCCGGGGCGACCACCACCCAGATCACGTTGTTGCGGAACGCGGTGAGCGTGCGCGGGTCGGTGAACGTGTCGACGTAGTTGCTCAGGCCGACGAACTCGTCACCCCTGGCGTCGAAGAAGCTGCGGATCAGCGAGTACACCAACGGGTACAGCACGAGCGCCGCGAGCACGACCAGCGCGGGCAGCAGGAACGGGATCGCCTGCCGGGGCGAGCGCCCCGGCGCGGCGTCCACGTTCGTCCGGAGCCTCATTTGCCGTAGGCCTTGACGGCGTTGGCTTCCAGTCGCTGCATGATGCCGTCGACGTTCTTCGGGTCGGCGAGGAAGTCCTGGAGGTCCTTCCACTCCCCCGCGCCCTTCGTGCCACCGAACGCGGCGGGAGCGAGGTCGGACATGTCGAACCGGACGTTGTCGCCCGCGTCGACGACCCGCTTGGCGAGGTCCTTGGTCACGTCGTCGGGGTAGGCGGAGGACGGGATGTCCTTGTTGGGCGACAGGAATCCGCCGAGACCCGCCCAGATCTGACCGGACTCCGGCGAGGCGAGGAACTTCATCAGCTCGGTGGTCGCCTTGTCGTCCTTGAACTGCACGGCCATGTCACCGCCGGCGACGACCGCGTCCTTGCTGCCCGCGACCGACGGGAACGGGAAGAACTTGGCGTCCTGGCCGACCTTCGCCTTGGTGTTGGTGGTGATCACGCTCGCGACGAAGTCCGCCTCGAACACCATCGCGGCCGTCGGGGGCTCGCCGAAGACGTTGATCACGGACTTGGGGAACTCGGTCTGCAGCGCGCCACCGGCGACGAGCGTCGGCTCGCCCCACAGCTTCGCCAGTTCCTCCAACGCCTTGCGCACGCTGGGATCGGTCCACGGGATCTCGTGCTTCGCGAGCTTGTCGTAGTTCTCGGGACCCGCGGTGCGCAGGTAGACGTTCTCGAACCAGTCGGTGAGCGTCCAGCCGTCCGCGCCGCCGACCGACACCGCGGCCAGACCGGTCTCGGAGATCGCCTTGCTGGTCTTGACCAGGTCGTCCCACGTCGCCGGCGGGGTCGCGCCGACCTGCTTGAAGGCCTTCTCGCTGTACCAGAACGCGGACTTGTTGGCAGTCTTGAAGGTGAAGCCGTAGAGCTTGCCGTCGACGCTGCCGAGCTTCTTCCACACCGCCGCGTTGTGGTCGGTGACGGCCTTCTCGACGTCCGCGTTCACGGGCTTCAAAGCGTTGGCCTCGGCGAACTGGGCGACGAGTCCGGGCTGGGCGATCAACGCGACGTTCGGTGGTGTGCCACCCGAGATTCTGGTCTGCAGCACCGTGGGCAGCTCGTCGCCGGCTGGTGTGTACTTCACCTCGGCGCCGGTCTTCGACGTGAACTCCGCCAGCACCTTCTCGAAGTTCTTCTGCTCGTCACCGGTCCAGGGGCCGACGACCTCGACGGTCTGCCCCTTGAGGTCCTCGGCGCTGGTGGTCGCCGCACCTCCCGAGCACGCGGCGGCGGCGAGCGCGAGCAGTGCGATGAACTGCTTCCTCATCGAAGCGTCTCCTCTACTTCCAGATCGAGGACCCGGTGGCCGGGTCGAAGAAGTGCAGCCGGGAGGTGTCCACCCAGGCGGCGACGGGTTGTCCTTCGTAGATGCGGGTGCGCGGACTGAACCGTCCTACCAGGACGGTCCCCTTGCTGGTCTTGGGCAGGTCGTCGGTGCCGGCGTCCTGCGCGAGCTCACGGGTGTCGTCGGTGACCACGGGCGGCACGTCGACCGGGAAGTGCACGAGGACGTCCGAGCCCATGGCCTCGACGAGGTCGGCCACGGAGTGCAGGATCTCGCCCTCGCGGGCGTCGGCCAGCGCCGTGTCCTCCATGTCCTCCGGCCGGATGCCGACCACGACGTCGCGGCCGACGTACTGCCGCAGCGCCGGTCGTTGGCGCAGCACGGACTCCGGCAGCAGCAGGGCGTCCGAGTTGAGCGACACCCAGAACCGGCCGTCGTTCTCCTCCAGCCGCGCGGACACGAGGTTCATGCCCGGCGAACCGATGAACCCGGCCACGAACAGGTTGACCGGACGGTCGTAGAGCTCCTGCGGCGGCCCGACCTGTTGCAGCACACCGCGTCGCATGACGGCCACGCGGTCGCCGAGCGTCATGGCCTCGGTCTGGTCGTGCGTGACGTACACGGTCGTCACGCCGATCTCGCGCTGGATGCGGGCGATCTGCGCCCGCATCTGCACCCGCAGCTTGGCGTCCAGATTGGACAGTGGCTCGTCCATCAGGAACGCCTGGGGTGCCCGCACGATCGCCCTGCCCATCGCGACGCGCTGCCGCTGACCGCCGGAGAGGTTGCGGGGCTTGCGGTCGAGGTGCTCGGTCAGTTCGAGGACCTCGGCCACCTCGCGGACGCGGTGGTCGATCTCCTTCTTGGCCAGCTTGCGCAACGTGAGGCCGAACGCGATGTTGTCGTACACGTTCAGGTGCGGGTAGAGCGCGTACGACTGGAACACCATCGCCACGTCGCGGTCACGTGACGGGACGTCGTTGACGACCTGCTCGCCGATGCGGATGGTGCCCTCGGTGATCTGCTCGAGCCCGGCGATCATCCGCAGTGCCGTCGTCTTGCCGCAGCCCGACGGGCCGACGAGCACCAGGAACTCCCCGTCGCGGATGTCGAGGTTGAGGTCGGTGACCGCACGGGTGCCGTCACCGTAGGCCTTGCCCAGGCCCGTGAGAACGACTTCTGCCACGCCAACTCCCTGGTTCGGTGTGATTGCAGACCGTAGGCCCGGCCGCCCTAAGGGAGATTTAAGGACGAAACACGATCTCGATAAGCTCGAAACACCTCTCCCAATCGGCGGGTTCGCTGCTTACGCTGCGTGTATGTCGAAGGTGCTGGTGGTCGAGGACGACCCGGTGGTGCAGGCGGCGCTCGTGCACGCGCTGACCGACCTCGGGCACGTCGTGCAGGCCGTCGGCACCGCGGTCGCCGCGTTGCGCGAAGCGGGCACGAACGAGCTGGACCTGGTGATTCTCGACCTCGGGCTGCCCGATCTGGACGGTGTCGCCGCCCTGCGGATGCTGCGCGGGGTCAGCAACGTGCCGGTCATCGTGGCCACCGCGAGGGGCGCCGAGAACTCCGTCGTGAGCACGTTGAACGCGGGTGCGGACGACTACATCGTGAAGCCGTTCTCCTCCGAACACCTCGCGGCGCGGATCAACGCGCTGTTGCGCCGCACGGGTGGTTCCGCCGCTCCCTCCGAGGTTGTCGTCGTCGGCGACCTCAGCGTCGATCTGGCACAACGATCCGCAACGCTCGGTGACGGCGTGCTCGCGTTGAGCAGACGTGAGTTCGACCTGCTGGCGTATCTCGCGCAACGGCCGGGGCGTGTCATCTCGCGGCGGGAGCTCATTCAGGCCGTGTGGGGGCATCCGTACGTGGGTGACGACAAGACGATCGACGTCCACGCGTCGTGGTTGCGGCGCAAGCTCGGGGAAACGGCGGCGCATCCCCGTTATCTGCACACCGTCCGCGGTGTGGGGTTCAAGCTGGCGGCGCCCGAATGAGATCGGTCGTCACCCGTGCGTTGCTGATCGCCGCCGGGTTGGTGACGGTCGTTTTCCTGGCCACGGCAGGGTTTCTGCTGTACTCACAAGCCTCGTCCAGTGCGCGGGCGGCTGATCAGCGGGACGCGGCCGTGGTCGCCGGTGTGCTCGCGGTCTCGTCCGACGCCGACGTCGTCCGCGGCACGATCGCACGCACGACAGCAGGTGCCCAGGGGCGGCTGTCCGTGGTGCTCGCGAACGGCACGCGGCTCGGTGCGGGTGGCGGGTCGCCGGCGGTGTCCGTTGGCGGGGCGACGGTGTCGGTGGTGCCGGCGACCGTGCCGTTCCCCTACGGTGCCGTGTTCGTGGTTCTGGGCGTAGCTGTGGTGACACTGGGGCTGGCGGTGTGGCTGGGGCATCGGCCGTTCACGCCCGTGATCGAAGCTCTGCGGGCGCTCGCCTCGTCGACCGGGCGGCGGGTGCGGTTGCGCGGGCCTCGCGAACTGGAAGCGCTGGCGGAGTCGATCGACGCGGCCTCGGAGCGGACTTCCCAGCTGCTCGCCAAGGAGCGCGAGATGATCGCGGACGTGTCGCACCGGTTGCGCACGCCGCTGGCGGCCCTGCGCCTCGACGCCGACGCAGTGGGGTCGGGACCCGTCGCCGACCGGATCCGCAGCGCGGTCGGGACGCTGGGACACGACGTAGACCGGATCATCCAGGCCCTCCAACCCGTGGAGGGCGAGTCCACGAGCACATGCGACGTGGCATCGGTGGTGGAAGCGCGGATGGCGTTCTGGTCCGCGCACGCCGCCGACCAGGGACGGGTGTGCGAGATCGACGTCGGTGAGCCGTGCTGGGTGCCGTTGTCACCCGACGCGCTGGGGGCGGTCGTGGACGCGTTGCTGGAGAACGTGTTCCGGCACACCCCCACCGCCGCTCCCGTCGGGGTGTCGGTCGTCCGGCACGCCGGGTGGGTGACGCTGGTGGTCGAGGACGGCGGCACCGGGGTGGCCGATCCGTCCTCGGCGTTGCACCGCGGCAGCAGCGGTGGCGGGTCGACCGGGCTCGGGCTGGACATCGCCCGCGCCGCCGCCGAGGCGACGGGCGGGACGATCCACCTCGAACGCGGACGGCTGGGCGGGGCGCGCGTCCGGTTGCGGTTCTCCGAGGCCGACAGCCACCACGAGCCGGCGAGCCCGCGTGCGTGGCGGCTGTGGCACGGTCACCCCTGATGTGGAGCCGTGACCGTCAGCCATCGCCGCGTCTTCCGGTGCTCAGCAGGGCACCTCGCGGCACCGGCACCACGATGTACCCGTCTGAACATCGAAATACGGGGCGACGTCTGACGATCACGGCTCCAGCAGCAGCGCACACCGGATCAGGCCGAGGTGCGAGTAGGCCTGCGGGTGGTTGCCCAACGAGCGTTCGGCGACCGGGTCGTACTCCTCCGGCAGCAGTCCCGTCGGTCCCGCGAGCCTCACGAAGCTCTCGAACAACTCCTCCGCGTCCGCACGACGGCCCACCGCGATGTAGGCCTCGATCAGCCACGTCGTGCAGAGGTGGAACCCGCCCTCGTCGCCGGGCAGGCCGTCGTCGCGCAGGTAGCGGTACACGGTGGGGCCGCTGCGCAGGACGTCCTCGACCGCGACGACGGTGGCGTGGAAGCGTTCGTCGGACGGGTCGAGCAGCCCGGACAGGCCGACGTGCAGGGACGCGGCGTCGAGGTCGGTGCCGTCGTAGGCCGTGGTGAAGGCACCGACGCCGGGGTTCCAGCCGCGGGTGAGCACGTCGTCGGCGATGGTGTCGCGCAACGAGAGCCAGCCGGGGTCGACGGATCGGCCGAAGCGGGCGCCCAGTGCGATGGCGCGGTCGAGCGTCTGCCAGCACATCACGCGGGAGTACACGCGGTGGCGCGGCAGGTCGCGTTCCTCCCAGATGCCGTGGTCCGGTTCGTTCCAGGCGAGCGTCACGGCGCGGACCATCGCGGTGACGACCTCCCAGTCGCGGTCGGCGAGGGTGCCGCGGGCCAGTGCGAGGTCGTGGACGAGGTCGGCGATCGGGCCGAACACGTCGAGCTGGACCTGCTGGTCGGCGAGGTTTCCGACGCGCACCGGACCCGAACCCGCGTAGCCGGGCAGGCTGTCGATCACCACCTCCGGGCCGAGGGTCGTGCCGCGGACCGTGTACAGCGGGTTCAGGTGCTCGGGACCGGGCACGGTGGCGAGCACGCCGTGCAGCCAGTCGACGAAAGCGCTTGCCTCCTTCGTCGATCCCAGCGACACCAACGCCTGCACGGTGAGGGCGGCGTCGCGCAGCCAGCAGTAGCGGTAGTCCCAGTTCCGGATGCCGCCGATCTGCTCGGGCAGCGAGGTCGTGGCGGCGGCGAGCACGGCGCCGGTGTCGCGGTGGCACAACGCTCGCAACGTGAGAGCGGATCTTCGGACGAGATCGCGGTGAGCGGCGGGCAGGTGCAACGCCTCCACCCATTCGACCCAGTCCTCTTCGGACGGTCGGGCGTCCCACCGCAGTTCGAGCACGACAGGTGGGATGATCACCGCGGTGGCCGTGCCGTCCTCGATCAGCCAGTCCACACCGGGTGAACGCAGCTCGATCGGTGTGCCCGCCACGCGAAGTCCGTCGGCGGTGCGCTCCAGCCGCACCGGAAACTGGCCAAATTCTGGACGTGGCGCGAACTCCACGACCGCGGGCACCCTTCCGTCGACCTCGCGGACGAGACCGCCCGCGAGCCGGTCGGTGACCTGCAGGCCGGTCCAGCGCGTCTGCACGGTCATGCAACCGGGTGCATACCGTTGGCCCAGCGGCAGTTGGTCTTTTCGGGGCCTGATCGAGAAATGACCTTCCCCGCCGAGGAGTTTGGCGAACAATGCAGGTGAGTCCGGGGCGGGCTGGCACAGCCACGTCACGTCCGCGTCCGGCGTGACCAGGGCGAGGGCACGGCGGTCGGAGAGCAGGCTGTGCCGTTCGATCGGCACCGCCGTGCGCACCGGGAGCTGGGTCAGGAAGTCCGTCACGGCAGGCAACGTAAGTCTGCGCCAGGGCCATCCGGCCCCAGTTGGGCAAGACTTAGGCCCGCCCTAAACCTCTTTTATTGCATCAGTTTCGTATGCGTGGATTGTTCGCGTTGAGTCATCTCGATAGGGTCCGCGTATCAGTGCCGGGCATGACGTAAGGCGGCTTTCTTTGATCGGGCAGCGTGGACGACCGCCGTCGGATGCCGACCTGATCGATGCCGTCCGAGACGGCAAGGTCGAGGCGTACGGCACTCTTTACGAACGCCACAAGCGATCCGCGAACCTGCTGGCGATGCAGCTGTCCACGTCCTCCGCGGACGCCGACGACCTGGTGTCCGACGCGTTCGCCAAGGTGCTCACCGCGCTGCGGTCCGGCGGCGGTCCTGGTTCGGCGTTCCGGCCGTACCTGCTGACCGCGGTGCGTCACGCGGCGTACGACCGGACGCGCAAGGAGAAGCGGCTCGAACTGGCGGGCAACGTCGAGGAGGTCCCCGGCGCCACGAGGGCGACCAGCGTTCCCTTCCGGGACAAGGCGGTGGAGGACCTCGACCAGGAGCTGGCCGCCTCCGCGTTCGCCACGCTGCCCGAACGGTGGCAGACCGTGTTGTGGCACACCGCGATCGAAGGTCAGTCCCCCGGCGAGATCGCGCCGCTGCTGGGTCTGACCGCGAACGGCGTGTCCGCCATGGCGTTCCGCGCCCGGGAAGGCCTGCGCAAGGCGTTCCTCCAGGCGCACGTGAACCAGGAGCCCGCGGAACGTTGCCGTGCGACGGTGACGAAGCTCGGCGCGTGGACGCGAGGCGGGCTCAAGGGACGGGAGGCCGTCCAGCTCGACGCGCACATGGACGACTGCGCCGAATGCCGCAAGCTCGCGAGCGAACTGTCCGACGTCAACGGTGCGTTGCGCGGTCTCGTCGCCCCCATCGTGCTCGGCACGGGCACCGCCGGTTACCTGGCTGCGGCCGCGACCGCGACCAAGGGTGCCATCACGATCAGCGCGGCGTCCTGGGTCGGGGTGGCCGCCTCGGCCGCGGCGGTCGTGGTCGTCGCCGCGTCGGGTGTGGTCACCTCCGACAACCCGTCCGACACCCCCGGCGCCGCACCACCGGTCGGGTCGAGCACCTCGGCGAGTGCCACCGCGCCGACCGGTTCGTCGTCCGGTGTCGGACCGACCTCCGGCAACACGCCGACGGGCAGTGCCGCCGGTACCGCCCCACCGGTCGGGTCCAGCGCGGCGAACCGGCCGGCGCCGACCATCTCGTCGGTCGCGTCCGCCGGGGAAGGCCGGCTGTCGGCGTCCGCGCCCAGCGAGATCGCCATGGCGACCGAGGGCCCGCCCAACGAGATGAACATCAGCTTCACCAACACCGGAACAGGCCCCACCACCCTGCCAACGTTGACGTTGACCATGCCCGACAAGATCAAGACCGTTGGGCCGGGCAAGCTGTCCGCGGGGTTCGTCGGCTGCCCGGCGGGCAAGGGCACCATCACGTGCGAGGGCGGCGAGACGCTGGAACCGGGCGAGACCGTCACGTTCCGGGCTCGCCTGCAGGCCGGGAACAAGGCGGGGGACGGCGTCATCACCGGTGTCGCGGGCTCCGTCGAGCTGAGCATCACGATCACCATCAAGTAGCGGGCGAATTCCACTTCGGGCAGCAAGATCGGGCCCGGCGACGCACCATGAGCGGGTGGAGGAGCTCACGGCGGCGCTGACCGGGCTGGAGGCGCCGTTCCGCACGCTCGTGGACGACTCGGAGTGGGCGCACGCGAGCATGGAGGGCCTGGTCCTCGACATCGGCACGTGGTGGACCGCCAACGCGCGCACGCGACTGCAACCGCAGGTGACGTTCAGCGATGCCTTCAGCGAGGCGGCGCGTCATCAGGGCGGTGTGTACGTCGAGGGGTACGTGTGGACCGACGGCGGTCCGGTCGCCGCGGCGTGGTGCGGTCAGGGCGAAGTGGTCGTGTACGGCCCACGGGCACACGCGTACCTCGGGGTGCCGTTGTCACCGCACTTCTGCCGCCGGACGCAGCAGCGCAACGGCACGGCGGCGGTGCTGATGAGCAAGCACCCCAAGCTGTTGCCGTTGCTGCGGGACGGGCTGCCGCGCGGTGCCGTGCTCCCCGGCGGCAAGCCCGGTCCGCGCTCACTCGGTGCCTAGCGCGGCGAACCTCTCTTCGGCCTCTTTCCGGTGCCGGGCCGCCTCGGCGGGGTCCGCGACCGCCTTCGCGAGGTGCTTGTGCGCGTTCGCGGCCTCACGCCGGTCGTCGATCCGTTCCGCGAGGTCGAGCGCCTCCCGCAACGGTGCCAGGGCTTCCTCGGGACGTCCGGCCGCGGTGAGCACGTCGCCGAGGTAGTTGAGCACCACGGTCTCCGTGGTGACGTCCCCGATCGCGCGCACGGCCGCGAGCGCCGAGCGCAACGCCTCCAGCGCCTCCTCGTGTCTGCCCATGGCGTGCAGGATCATGCCCAGCGCGCTCTGGGTGTCGGCCTCGTCGCGGCGGCTGCCCATCTCGCGCATCAGGGTGAGCGCCGACGTGCAGGCCTCCAGCGCCTCGTCGTAGCGGCCGAGCGCGCTGTAGATGTTGCTGACGTTGCTCATCGCCTGGGACTCGAGGTGGCGGTCACCCAGCTCCCTCGCCACGGTGATCGCCTGTTCCAGCAGCTCGGCGGCCTCCGCGTGCCGTTCGAGCGTCCGGTACACCAGCGACAGGTTGTTCAGCGTGCCGGCGACTCCCTGCAGGTCGCCCTGCTCGCGGAGCATCTCGATCGCGCGCTCGTTGTAGTAGATGGCGTCCTGATAGCGCGCCGTCTGCCAGAAGACCATCGCGTAGTTCTTCGTGGTGATCGCGAGCGCGGCCGGTTCGTCCTTCGCGGCCTCCAGCGCCAGTTCGTTGATCGTGGCCCAGTCACGGGTGTGGCCGCGCACCATGCAGAAGAACGTCATCGCGCGCGCGAGCTGCCACGTGTGTGTGCGCCAGTCACCGCCAAGTGAGAGCGCCACGGCGGCGACGAGCGTCTGTCGTTCGGTTTCCAGCCACTCGACGGCGTGGTCGTAGTCGCGCAGCACGAGCCGCGACTCGGGCCGGTAGGTGATGTCGACCTCGTACTTGCGGGCCGCGGGCGACATCAGCCGGGTGGCCTGGTTCGCCGTGTCCAGGAAGTGGTCGAGCAAACGGGTGAGCGGCTCGCGCGACGAGTCCACCCTGGACTGCGCGTACTGCCGGAGCAGGTCGTGCATCCGGTAGCGGCCGAGCGTGGTCGCCTCCAGGAGGTGCACGTCGACGAGGTCCTCGAGCATCCCGTCGCACTCCAGCAGGTCGAGCTCGCCCAGCGCGGCCGCCTGGTGGACGTCGAAGTCCGTGCCGTGGTGCAGGCCGAGCAGGCCGAAGAGCCGCTGGTGTCCTGCGGGGAGCTGGCCGAACGACAACGCGAAGACCGCGTCCAGTTCGGATAATCGTCCCTCGCGCAACCGCGTCGCGAGGTGGGCGGTGGTCCAGGTCGGGCGGCTGCGCAACCGTCCGGCGGCCAGGCGCACAGCGAGGGGCAGCCTGCCGCACAGCTCAACCACTTCGCGTGCCGCGTCGTCCGTGCCGCGTTCGTCGCCCACGATCGTGGCGAACAGCTGCAACGCCTCCGCCTCGGACAGCACGTCGAGGGTGAGCGTCGACGTGCCCTCCAGCTCGACCAGCCGCGCACGTGACGTGACCAGCACCAACGAGCCGGGAACGCCCGGCAGCAGAGGCCGCACCTGGTCCGCGCTCGCCGCGTTGTCCAGCACGACCAGGAGCCGTCGCCGGGACAGCTCCGCCCGCCACAGCGAGGCCCGTTCGTCCAGGCCTACCGGGATCTCCTCCAGGCCGAGCGCGCGCAGCAGCACGTCGAGCGCGTCTGTCGGCTCTACGGGTGCACGGCCCGCAGTGTGCGCGTGCAGGTCGACGAACAGCTGACCGTCCGGATATTCCAGGCGGTGTGCCAGGTGGACGGCCAGGGTCGTCTTGCCGACGCCGGGCATGCCGTCGATCGCGGAGATCACGACGGCCGACTTGCCGGTGACGGCCCTGGTCAGCCGTTCGATCTCGGCGGTGCGGCCGGTGAAGTCCGCGACGTCGCGAGGCAGGGTGTTCAGCGCGGGCCTTGGTTCGTCGCCGCGCAGCAGCCGTTCGTGCAGTTCCCGCAGGTCAGCGCCCGGATCGGTGCCCAGTTCGTCGGCCAGCAGCACGCGCAGTTCCTCGAACGCCTGCAACGCCTCCGCCGGCCGGTTCGCTCGCTGCAACGCGTGCATGAGCTGCAGCCACAGCTGTTCGCGCAACGGGAACTGCTTGGTCAGCCGCCGCAGCTCGGCGATCAGCCGTTCGCCCTGCCCCAGCTCGATGGCGAGGCGCGCGTGCTGTTCGGCGACGGTGAGCCGGCGTTCCTGCAGCAGGGTCAGCTCGGCCTCCAGGCGCGGCCCGACCGTGAGTCCGTCCAGCGCAGGGCCCCGCCACAACGCCAGGGCCTGTTCGTACTGCGAGACCGCCGCGCGGTGATCACCTTGCTTCAGCGCCTCGTCACCGGCGGCGCACAGCCGTGCGAACACGCCGACGTCGACCTCGTCGTCCGGCACCATGAGCCGGTAACCGCCGGGTACCGTGACGAGGTCGTCCAGCACCAGCTTGCGCACGGCGGCCACGTACGTGCGGATGTTCGATTCCGGCGCCGCTGGCGGAGACTCCCACACGGCTTCAACCAGATGTTCAAAACTGACCGTGTCGTTGGCGTGCAGTGCCAACGCTGCCAGCAGTGCCCGTTGCCGGGGTCCACCCAGCCGCAGTTCGACGCCCCCACGCCAGATCTGCAGCGGCCCAAGAAGCCGATAGCGCACTGACCCTCCTCGGGACGGCATCGTGCCAGACCACGGGGCGGCTGTGCGGAACTTGTGCGGGATTTGTGCGGGCGATCTTCGAAACTCTTGGCATGGCGAGATCATGGAACGGCCAAGCGGCCTAAGATGACTGCATGACCGAGACGGCGAAGCGACGTCCCGGCACCCGGATCGAAGAGGTCGCGCGGGTGGCCGGGGTGTCGAAGTCGACCGTCTCGCGCGTCATCAACGACGAGCAGTACGTCAGCGCCAAGTCGCGCGAGGCCGTGCACGCCGCCATCGCGCAGCTCGGCTACAGCCCGAACCAGGCCGCCCGCGCGCTGGCGGGCAACCGCGCCAACGCCATCGCCCTCGTCGTCTCCGAACCGACCGGCCGGGTGCTGGGCGACCCGTTCTTCGCGGGCGTCCTGCGCGGGGTCCACTCGGAACTGGCCGGGCGGCACATGCAGCTGCTGCTGATGATGACCCAGCCGTCGGACACCGACGACCTGGTCACGTACCTCAGCAGCGGGCACGTGGACGGCGCGTTGCTGGTGAGCCAGCACGGCGAGGACCCGCTGGTGCCGATGCTCGCCGAGATCGGCCTTCCGGTGGTGTCCGGCGGCCGCCCGCTGGGGATGGCCGTGCCGTTCGTGGACGCCGACAACTTCACCGGAGCGCTCGAAGCCGCGCGGTACCTGGCCTCGTTGGGCCGCAAGCGGATCGCCACCGTGGC
The DNA here is from genome assembly GCF_042649515.1 of Lentzea rhizosphaerae. Classification (NCBI taxonomy): domain Bacteria; kingdom Bacillati; phylum Actinomycetota; class Actinomycetes; order Pseudonocardiales; family Pseudonocardiaceae; genus Lentzea; species Lentzea rhizosphaerae. The sequence goes on from NZ_JBHRZI010000040.1 coordinate 73,569, forward strand.
GGGCCCGAAGGACATGGCCGTCGGCGCGGACCGCCTGAGCGGGTTCAAGCGCGGGCTGAGCGAGGCCAAGCTCCCCACCGGCCTCGTGGCACACAGCGACTTCACGCCGGAGAGCGGCGCCAAGGCGATGGAACGGTTGCTGCGCAAGGCCCCCGACCTCGACGCGGTGTTCGTCGCCGCGGACATCATGGCCCTGGGCGCGCTCCAGGTCCTGCACGCGCACGGCAAGCGCGTCCCGGAGGACGTGGCCGTGGTCGGGTTCGACGACTCGGTGTTCGCCGCGACCGCGACACCGCCGCTGACGACGATCCGGCAGGACGTCGAGGAGCTGGGCCGCACGATGACGTGGCGGCTGCTCGCGGAGCTGGCGGGCGAGGCGGGGCTGCCGCCGTCGTTGCTGCTGCCGACGTCGCTGGTCCGTCGAGCGAGTGCCTGATCTTCACTCGTTCGGCCCAGTCCGGACGCACTCCCGGTAACACCTGAAGCAATCCCCCGATGGTCAGGCGGTACCGCCCCCACCCCCGAGGGAGTTGCGACAGTGATCGAGAACTCGGCCGCCGGTCTGGTGATGGTGCCCGGCGAGGTGACGGTGACCGTCACCGGTGAACAGCACCACCAGGAGACGCTCGCGAGGTACGCGGTTCCGGACGGTGTGGCACGGCACGTCGCCGTGCACCTGACGTGGTGCACGATCGCCGCCGGCAAGTACCGCGGTCAGCGCGGGATCGAGGTGCGGCTCGACGGGTACCGCGTCGGCGAGCTGACTTTCCTGATGTCGCAACGGTATGCGCCCGTGCTGATGCACGTGGAGTCCGGCGGCGGGGCGACCGGGTGCGCGGCGTTGGTCCAGCGGGGCGGCAACGGGCTGTTGCAGATCGTGCTGCGGATGCCGCGGGACGTTCCTCGTGGTGCGGTGGTGCCGGTCGCGGGCTCACGGTCGTGGGTGCCGCCGGTGGCCATCGGTGCGGCGAGTCTGTTCGCGTTCTTCATCGCGATTGTTGTTGTTGCAGGGGTGATGAGCAGTCCGTCCAACGTGAACAAGGCGGCCGGGCTCACGACTACGGCCGTGCCAACCACCACGACACCTGCGGCGACTACGAGCAGTCCGACGTCGACCACCACCACGACAACGACTACTACTACTCCCCCTGCGGTCGCACAGCCGAAGCCTCAGCCCAATCCCCAGCCGCAGCCCAACCCGCAACCTCCGGCACCAGCCCCGCAGCCCGCCTGCGACAAGAACTACAGCGGTTGCGTGCCGATCGCATCCGACGTGGACTGCGCCGGTGGAAGCGGAGACGGGCCCGCCTACGTGACAGGCCCGATCCGCGTCGTCGGTACCGACATCTACAGGTTGGACAGCGACAAGGACGGCATCGCCTGCGAATGACTCAACGCTGGACGAAGACGCTCTTCGCCGGGAACGTGATGTCGGCCTGGCCGGTCTTGCCGTCGATCGGGTAGGGCCGGCCGGTGCAGTCGTCGCTCGCGAACAGCGACGCCGTCTTGGTGCTGTTGTTGTAGGCCGAGCGAATGCGGTCGCCCCAGCCGTGGTCGACGAGGTCCACGCACACCGACGAACCGAGCGGCACGGCGTTGAACCTCTGGCCCTCGTAGTTGGTCTGGTCCCACGCGCAGAACGCGTCCGTGAACGGACAGTCCGGCACGGCGGCGTGGGCGGCTGGCGTGACGGCGAGACCCGCCAGAGCGCACAGCAGAACAGCGATCTTCTTCATGGTTCCTCCCCAGGTTCCCCTCTCTTGGCACCCTGCCGCCCTTCCCGTTGCCAGGTCAAGGATTCGCGGAACGTGAACTCAATTGGTGTAACGGCACCACGCGGTCACAATGATCAGGTGGAGATGCCGGAAGAGATCGTGCGCGCGGTCGGCGCGGACGCGGTGTGGTCGGCTGACCACGAAGGACTGTCCGGCGAGACCTGGCGGGCGGGTTCCTGTTACGTCAAGCGCGCGGGGTCGGCCGAACACGACCGGTTGTTGTGGCTGGGCAAGCACTTGGAGGTGCCCGAGATCCGGGCGTTCGCGGACGGCTGGCTGGTGCTGGCGGACGTCGGCGCACCGTCGCTCGCCGCCGTGGAACCGGTGGTGGCCGGGTCCGTCATGGGTGCGGTGCTGCGCGCGCTGCACTCGTTGCCGGTGGCGTCGTGCCCTTATGACGCAAGGATTCCTGTTGTGCTGGAAATGGCCAGGCGCAACGTCGAGGCCGGCCTCGTGGACCCGGACGACTTCGACGACGACAACCGCGGTGTCACACCCGAGGAACTGCTGGAGCGTTTGGCCGCGACGGCTCCGGACGACGAGGACCTCGTCGTGGCGCACGGGGACTTCTGCCCGCCGAACGTGCTGCTGCGCCGGGACGGCTCGACCGTGCTGATCGACGTGTCGCGGCTGGGCGTGTCCGACCGGCATCGCGACCTCGCGCTCGTACACCGGGAACTGGACGGGGAGGCCGCAGCCGCGTTCGACCGCGCCTACGGCCTCGTCCCCCGCCCGGACAGGCTCGAGTGGTACCGGTTGCTCGACGAGTTCTTCTAACCGCGCTCGTACGGCGTCTTCTCACCGGCCTCGACCGCGAACGGCAGTCGGTTGCCGGCAGGCGGCAGCGGGCAGGTGGCGAAGTCGGTGAACGCGCACGGCAGGTTCGTCGCGCGGTTGAAGTCGAGGACGACCTTGCCGTCCACCGGGGTCGCCGCCAGCGATCGGTTCGCCGCGTACGTGGTGACGCCGCTCGTCTCGTCCGTGAAGAGGATGTTCAACCCGCCGTTGCGGCCGTTGAACGCCGTGAGTGTGTGTTCGGTGCCGTTGAAGCTGAACCGCACACGGCCCGGTGCCTCGTACACGTGGCTAAGTCCTTCCACGACCGCACCGACCGTCGTGGGGATGGGTGCGTCGAACGGCTGGTACTCCCCCTCCAGCACCCACTGCTCTTGTGGTTCGTACGACGGCACGCCGCGGAAGTTCCGGAGCACCTCAGCCTTCGGGTCGTGCACGCGGATCAGGTACCCGCCGCGCCGCGCGATCTCGATCTCGACGTCGCCCGCCTCGACGCGCGTGCCGGGACCGCTCTGGACGAGTTCGAACCGCTGTGGTTCGCCGTCGTTCTGCCAGTACGCCGCGTCGTCGTCTTGCCACCACACGCCCGGTAGCCCGTCATAGGCGCGTGGGGTGGTTTCCAGCCAGTCGAGTGAAACCAACGCAAGCCACCCGTACGGGTCGGCCAGCGTCTTCTCCCGCTCGGTCTTCCAGGTCTGCCAGTCCTGCGCGAAGCCGCTCATGGTCGTGCCAACGACGAGCGCGCGGACCGGCTTCCCCGTTCCACTCCTTGAGACCCACCTGGGAGTCGAACCCAGTGCCAACGCTGTTGCAGAGCGTTTCACGACCGTCGTGACGTGGGTCGGACATCGCGCGTCCTGGTGTCGAACCAGGCACTTCGGGCTTATGAGACCCGAATGACCACCGGATCACGCGCGATGGGGTGACCGACCGGACTCGCACCGGCTTCGACCAGGACCACGACCTGGCGCCTCGACTGCTTCGGCTTCGGTCACAGCTGCCCGTCGAGGACTCGAACCTCGATCTCCGCGTCCAGAGCGCGGCGTCCGTGCCGATTGGACCAACGGGCAACAAAAAAGCCGCCTCGTCGCTGCGGCGACGGGACGGCTCCCCGGAAGGCACGGATCAACTCATGCCGGGGAGCACCAGACGTGCTGATGACACATGTGCTGCATCACGGCTGGCCCCTTCCTCCGGTTCGTTGAGATCCACTCTGACGGATGGCGCCGCACGGCCGCAACGCATTATCCGTGCCTGCAAAAGATTGCAGAACATCAGCTTCTTCTTTAGTAAACCTCAAGCCGACTTGCGGAAAACTTTTGCAACGTCTTTCCTGGAGCGCTGACACACCCCATCGGAAGGCATGGACATGTCCCAGGACTGGTGGCGCCACGCCGTCATCTACCAGGTCTACGTGCGCAGCTTCGCCGACTCGAACGGCGACGGCATCGGTGACCTGCCCGGCATCCGCTCGCGTCTGCCCTACCTCCGCGACCTGGGCGTCGACGCCGTCTGGATCACACCGTTCTACGCCTCGCCGATGGCCGACGGCGGCTACGACGTAGCGGACTACCGCGCCGTCGACCCCCAGTTCGGTGGACTCGACGACGTGCGCGCGTTGGTCGCCGACGCGCACACGCTCGGTATCCGGGTGATCGTCGACATCGTGCCGAACCACAGCTCCGACCAGCACGAGTGGTTCCAGGAGGCGCTGGCCGGACGCGGCCGCGAGCGCTACATCTTCCGCGAGGGCATCGGCGACCAGCCGCCGAACGACTGGGAGTCGGTCTTCGGCGGACCGGCGTGGACGCGGGTCGAGGACGGCTCCTGGTACCTGCACCTGTTCGCGCCCGAGCAGCCCGACCTGAACTGGGACCTGCCGGAGGTGCGCGAGGAGTTCCGCGACGTGCTGCGGTTCTGGCTGGACCTCGGTGTCGACGGCTTCCGGGTCGACGTGGCGCACGGGATGATCAAGGCTCCGGGCCTGCCGGACATCGGGCACGCGGACCAGCTGAAGCTGCTGGGCACGGAACCGTTGCCGTTCTTCGACCAGGACGGCGTGCACGACATCCACCGCGAGTGGCGCGAGGTCGTCGACTCGTACGAGGGCGAGCGTGTCCTCGTGGCGGAGGCGTGGACGCCTTCGGCCGAGCGCACGGCGATGTACCTGCGCGCGGACGAGATGCACCAGGCGTTCAACTTCCACTACCTGACCGCGGAGTGGAACCACGACGCCCTGCGCTCGGTGATCGACTCGTCCCTGGCGGCGGTGGCCCCCGTGGGCGCCCCTACTACGTGGGTGCTCTCGAACCATGACGTGCAACGGCACGTGACGCGCTACGGCGGCGGAGAAACCGGCGTGCGCCGAGCGCGCGCTGCACTGGCGTTGATGCTGGCGTTGCCGGGATCGGTCTACCTGTACCAGGGCGAGGAACTGGGCCTCCCCGAAGTGCTCGACCTGCCCGACGAGCTGCTCCAGGACCCGATGTGGGAGCGCTCCGGCCACACCGAACGAGGCCGCGACGGCTGCCGGGTGCCGCTGCCGTGGACCACCTCGGGCCCGTCCCTCGGCTTCGGCACCGGCGGCTCGTGGCTGCCGCAGCCGCTCGACTGGGCGAAGCTCAGCGTCGAGGCGCAGACCGGCGACCAGGACTCGATGCTGTCCTTCTACCGCAACGCTTTGCGCGTGCGCCGCGAGCACCCGGCCCTGGGCGCGGGCGACGGCGTCACGTGGGTGGACGGCCCCGAGGGCGTCCTGTGGTTCGAGCGCCGCGCCGAAGACCGCGGCATCGCCTGCGCGGTGAACCTCTCCGGCGAGGTGGTGGCCCTGCCCGACCCGGGCGCCGCCCTGCTGGCCTCGTCGTACTACGGCGTGCGCGACGGCCAGCTGCTCCTCCCTCCGGACACCGCGGTCTGGTGGGAGCTCTGACCAGCGACTTCACCTGATCGCCAAAAACTGTCAGACCCCCTGAGTACGGTCCGTGGACATCAGCTTCCGACCGGATTCAGGGGGTTCAGCAGTGCGCAGGTGGGAGCTCGTCGCGGGCGGTTCCGCGAAGTTCTGGGAGATCGGCCGCACCGGCACCGAGGTGACCGTCCGCTTCGGACGGCTGGGCACCGCCGGCCAGACCCAGACGAAGGAACTGGCCTCAGAGGACGCGGCCGCCGCGCACGTCGCGAAGCTGGTGGCAGCAAAGGAGAAGAAGGGCTACCAGAGCGTCGCCACCGCGGCCGCCGAACCAGCCGCAGCGACCACGCCGCGTCTCACCGCAGCGTCCACCCAGCCTCCCGCAGCCACCACGCCGCCCGCCGCACCTCCCACGGCCACCACCGCTCCCCCTGCACCTCCCACCACCTCAGTCACCCCTCCCCCGGACGAGGAAACCTGGATCATGCCGGCGCACTGGCTCAACCAAGCGATGCGCCGAAGAGACGTCAGACCGTGGCCGAAGTTCGCGCCCGACCCCACGAAGGCGCAGCAGTTCCGCACCCACATCACCACCCAGACCGACAAGATCGACGAGGTCCTCACGCACCCGTCGTCGCACCAGGCCCTCGTCCGCGCACTGCGGGACCAGCTCGAAGGCCGCCCCGACCCGCTGGGCGCCGCCATCCTGGCCAGGGTCGCCGAAACCGAAGACTCGCCCCTGCACTGGTGGATCGAGGAGTTCGGCCTCCCGTTCGCCGCCACCGCGGCCGTGCACCTCGCGACGGTGCACGTCAACAACTGGAAGGACTGGCAGACCCAGAACTGGTTCGGCAACCACCTGCACCACTCCCTGCCGCACCACCTCTCCGAAGACACCTTCGAGGGCCGCACGCTGGTGCTGGCCAGAACCGCACTCGCCGTGACCGACGACGAGACCTACGACCAAACCCTGGTGGAGCTGGACAAGGTCGGCACCACGTGGTTCGGCCAGGTGGCTCGCGCGTTCCTCGCCCCGACGCGGCACGACTGGTTCGAGGAGGCGAACGCGGCGGACCACGCGCCGTACTGGATGGTGCACTGCGCGGCGAGCACGGCGGAGCAGTTCGGGCGCCTGGAACAGGGACACCTGATCTGGTCGCCGATCGGCATGTGCACCGCGATGTACCTCCTCGGTCCCGCGCTCGCGCCGCTGCTGGACGCCGAGCTTCGGGCAAAGGTCGAGTGGGGCTCGGAGTGCCGCAAGCTGGCGCTCGAGATGCTCGCCGCGCTGCCGACCGATCAGGCCTTCATGATGCTGCTGAACCGGTTGCAGGAACGGTACGTGCGGCCCGCACTGCTGTCCGCCATGGCCTCGTTTCCCGCACGGGCCGCGCGGCTGATGGCGCCCCGCGCCGCCAACGACCCGGACGTCCGCAACCTGTTGCGGGCTCACCTGCTCAGGCATCCCGGCATCGAGCCGCCGGTGCCGTTGCCCGCAGCAGTGCCGGACGCACCGGCCTCCGCACTCCCGCGGGTGCTGGCCGAGCCGCCGTGGACGCACCGGCGCCCGCAGCCGAAACCCGTGGTGTTGAAGGACGTTCCGGTGCCGGCCGCCCACCTGACGTGGCTGCCCGGCGAGCGCGAGGAGTGGCGGGAGCTCAGGGGCTACTGGACCACGCAGGTCCAGAACTGGAAGGCGATGGCCGCGGCGATCCGGGCTCGCGACCACCGCTACCACGACCACAGGCTGTTCGAGGCGGGTCCGGAGGAGATCGCCCTCCCGCTGCTCGCGGACTGGGTTCCCGGCGACACCTGGGGCAGCGAGCACTGGGGCAAGCGCATCACGGGCAGGTTCGGCATGGACGCCCTGCCCGCGATGCTGCGCCTGGCCGCGCGGGATCCGCACGTGTCGGGTGTCGTTCTGCTGCCGTACGCAACGCCCGAGGTCGCCGACATGATGGCCGACTGGCTGGCACGCCTCAAAACGGCGCGCGCGTTCGCCATCACCTGGCTGGCCCGGCATCGTGAGGCCGCAGCCCGTCTCCTGTTGCCGCCGGCCCTCGGCGTGGCAGGTCCCAGACGCCGCAACGCGGAGCTCGCGTTGCGGCACCTCCACCTGGAAACCGGTGTCGACGTCATCGCCGTCGCCACCTCCGTCAGCGCCGAGGCAGGCGCCGCTGTCCGCACGCTCATCGAGATCGACCCGCTCGACGTCCTCCCGGCGAAGCTACCGGTGATCGGCGACTGGGCCGACCTGAAGCTGCTCCCCCAAGTGCTGCTCGAGGACGGCGCCACCGCGTTGTCCGCAGACGCCGCGAAAAACCTCCTGATGACCGCCGCGCTGTCCAAACCGGACGCGATCTACCCCGGCCTGCCGCTGGCCGTGGAGGTGTGCGACCGCGCCTCGCTCGCCGAGTTCGCGTGGGCGGTCTTCGGTTGCTGGCAGGACGTGGACGCGCCGTCGAAGGACGCCTGGGTCCTCACCGCGCTCGGCTGGTTCGGCGACGACGAGACGGTGCGCCGCCTCTCGCCGCTCATCCGCGCCTGGCCGGGCGAGAGCCAGCACGCGAGAGCCGTCACGGGCCTCGACGTCCTCGCCCAGATCGGCAGCGAGGTGGCGCTGACCCACCTCAACAGCATCGCGGAGAGGGTGAAGTTCAAGGGCCTCAAGGCCCGCGCCCAGGAGAAGGTGTCCGACATCGCCGCCGCACTGGGCCTGAGCCGCGACCAGCTGTCCGACCGCCTGGTTCCGCGCCTGGGCCTCGACGACGCCGCGACGCTGGTCGTCGACTACGGACCGCGCCGGTTCACCGTGGGCTTCGACGAACAGCTCAAGCCCTACGTCCTCGACGCGGAAGGCAAGCGCCGCAAGGACCTCCCGAAGCCGGGCGCCAAGGACGACCAGGAGCTGGCGCCCAAGGAGCACAAGCGCTTCGCCGTGTTGAAGAAGGACGTCCGCACCATCGCGTCCGACCAGATCCACCGCCTCGAACGGTCGATGGTCGACCAGCGCACGTGGACCGCCGAGGAGTTCCACACGGTCCTGGCCGGCCACCCGCTGCTCTGGCACCTGGTCCGCCGCCTGGTCTGGATCACCGACGCCGGCCTCTCGTTCCGCCTGGCCGAGGACCGCACGCTCGCCGACGCCGAGGACGACGAGATCACCCTGCCCGAAGGCGCCACCGTGCGCGTGGCCCACCCGGTCGACCTGAGCGACACCCTCCAGACGTGGGGCGAGGTGTTCGCGGACTACGAGATCCTGCAACCCTTCGCCCAGCTCAACCGCCCGACGCACGCGTTCGCGCCCGGCGACAACGTCCCGCAGCTGGGCAGGTACGTCGACCGGGAGATGCCGGTGGGCAGGGTCCTCGCCCTCACCAAGCGGGGCTGGGTCCGCGGCGAACCCCAGGACAACGGCTGCGAGTCCTGGATGACCCGCCCGCTCCCGTCCGGCGGCGCCGTGGTCGCGTGCCTCGATCCCGGCATCACGGTGGGGATGGTGGACATGTTCCCCGAGCTGAAGTTCAGCTCGCTGTGGTTCTCGCCGAGCGGCGAAGGCAACTGGACCGCTCCCCGCAACGGCGGACCCGCCCGCTTCGACGTGGACGCCGTCACCGCCTCCGAGCTCCTCTCGGAGCTGGAGTCACTGCACGCGTGACGTTTCAGTTCTTTTGATCGGCCAACAAACTCCGGATCGGATTCAGGGGGTACGTCAGTGCGCAGGTGGGAGCTCGTGTCCGGCGGGTCGGCCAAGTTCTGGGAGATCGGGACGGACGGGGCGACGGTCACCGTCCGCTTCGGACGACTGGACACCGCCGGCCAGACCCAGACCAAGGAGCTCGCGTCCGCGGAAGCAGCCGAGGCGCACGCCGCGAAACTGGTGGCGGAGAAGGAGAAGAAGGGCTACCGAGCCGTCACCGGCGAGGTGTCCGTACCACCGGCTGCCGCCCCCACCGCGGCGAAGCCTGCCGCCGTCGACGAGGACACCTGGGTCATGCCCAAGGCGTGGCTCAGGGATGTCGTGCGGCAGCGCGGCTTCGACCCGGCACCGGTCTTCGCCGTCGACGAGGAGCTCGCGGCGACGGCCCGTCGCCGAGTGGGCAAACAGACCGCGACCACGATCGAACGAGTGCTGTCCGATCCCGCCTCCGAACCGGATCTCGTGCGGGCCGCACGGGAACACCTCGCCGGCCGGCCCGATCCGGTCGGAGCGGCTGCGATCGCGGCGATCATCGCGAGCGGCCTGGAGTCCGTGCACGCCTGGATCGCCGACCACGGCGTCGTGTTCGCCGCCGAGGCGGCGGTCCACTTCACCGGCCTGGCCTCCGTCCCGGAGTGGATTCCGCACCAGCACACGTGGGGCAGCGAGCGGCTGCAGTCCCGTGGTGGCCACTTCCACATCATCTTCGACAGCGTCGAGGGCAAGATGCTCACGGCGGTCCGCTACGCGCTCGCGGTCGCGGACGACGCCGAGCGCGAGGCCGCCGAGGCCGTGCTGGACCGTCTCGGGGGCGCCAGCGCCAAGCTCTCCCGGGCGTACCTGGTGCCCTCCCGGGCCGACTGGTTCCAGCAGGCGTGCGACGAGCCGAACACGAACTCGCAGTGGTGGATGCTTCCCTGCAGTGCCGGCACCCAGGAGCAGTTCGAGCAGGCTCAGGCCACGGTGACCGCTCCCGCGTACTTGCTGCACACGGCGCTCTACGTCCTGGGTCCGGGGGTCGCTCCGTTGCTGGCGCAGGAACTCGACCGGAGCTACCAGCGCGCCGAGAGCCGCAAGCAGGCGTTGAAGGTGCTCGCGATGCTTCCCACCGACGAGGCCTTCACGATCCTGCTCGACCGGCTCGACACCAAGTACGTGCGCCCGGCGCTGTTGTCCGCCATGTCGGCGTTCCCCGCGCGGGCGGCGCGGCTGCTGGCGGAGCGGGCATCCGCGAACGCCGAGGTGCGGCAGTTGCTGAGCGTGCACCTGACGACGCACTCGCACCTGGAGGTGCCGGCCGGTTTCACCGCGATCGAGTCCGCCGCGCTCCCGGAAGCCCCGGCAGAACTGCTGCCGTCGCTGCTGGTTTCGCCGCCGTGGGTGCATCGCAAGCCGCCGGTGAAGCCCGTGGTGGTGCCGGATCTGCCGGCGCCGGCACCTTCGGTCGTCTGGGAGCCGGGTGAGCGGGAGGAGTGGCTCAGGTCCGGCGACTGGCACCACACCCACGTGCCCTGGCAGGACCTGTTGGCGGAGTTCAAGACGGGCCGGATCGGCTACCGCATGCGCGACCTGTTCGCCCAGGCGCCTGAGGACGAGGTGCGGCACCTGCTGGTCGGCTGGGAGCCGAAGCTCGGCTGGAGCGCCGAGGAAACGGGCAAGCTGCTGGCGGCCAAGTTCGGCTTCGACGCCCTGCCTCCGCTGCTGCGGATCGTCGAGTCGAACGCGAACACCGCCGTCGTCGTGCTGCCCTTCGCCACACCCGAAGTGGCCGCGCTGATGGCGGACTGGCTGGTGCGGCTCAAGCAGGTGCGCAAGGTCGCGCTGGACTGGCTGTCCCGGCACCGCGAGACGGCGGCCCGTTTCCTCATCCCCGCCGCCCTGGGCCAGCCGGGAGCACCACGGCGCAACGCCGAGACCGCCCTCCGCCACCTGCACGGCCTGGGAGTGGACGTGGTGGCGCTGGCACCAAACGCCGCAGCGGCCACCGCTCTCCAGACCTTCCTGGCCGTCGACCCCGTCGACGTGCTGCCCGCCAAGCTGCCGGTGATCGGTGAGTGGGCGGACACGAGGCTGCTGCCCCAGGTCCTCCTGAGCGACCGCAAGCACGCCCTGTCCCCCGAAGCCGCTCGCCACCTCCTGATGACGGCAGCCCTGTCCAAACCGGGTGACCTCTACGCCGGCCTGCCGGTGGCCCGCGACGCCCTCGACCAAGCCTCGCTCGCGGAGTTCGCGTGGGCTGTTTTCCAGCGCTGGCAGGAAGTAGGAGCGCCCTCGAAGGAGGGCTGGGCACTCACCGCACTCGGCTGGTTCGGCGACGACTCGACGGTCCGCGCGCTGTCGCCGCTGATCCGCAACTGGCCGGGAGAGAGCCAGCACGCCAAGGCCGTGACGGGCCTGGACGTCCTCGCCGGCATCGGCACCGAGGTCGCCCTGTCCCACCTCAACAGCATCGCCGAGAAGGTGAAGTTCAAGGGCCTCAAGACAAGAGCCCAGGACAAGGTCTCGCAGATCGCCGCCGAACTGGGCCTGTCCCGCGACCAGCTGGCCGACCGCCTGGTCCCCCGCCTGGGCCTCGACGACGAAGCCTCACTGGTGATCGACTACGGCCCGCGCCGGTTCACCGTCGGCTTCGACGAGCAGCTCAAGCCCTACGTCCTCGACCCGGACGGCAAGCGCCGCAAGGACCTGCCCAAACCCGGCGCGAAGGACGACCAGGACCAGGCACCACTGGAGCACAAGCGCTTCGCCGCCCTGAAGAAGGACGTCCGCACCGTAGCGTCCGACCAGATCCACCGCCTGGAACGGGCGATGGTGGACCAGCGAACGTGGACCGCGTCCGAGTTCCACACGGTCCTGACAAGCCACCCGCTGCTGTGGCACATCGTCCGCCGCCTGGTCTGGATCACCGGCGAGGGCGTCCCGTTCCGCCTGGCAGAAGACCGCACCCTCGCCGACTCGAGCGACGACGAGTTCACCCTCCCCGAGACCGCCGTGGTCCGAGTGGCCCACCCGGTCGACCTCCAGGACACGCTGGCGGCGTGGGGCGAGGTCTTCGCCGACTATGAGATCCTCCAGCCCTTCCCGCAACTGAACCGCCCGCTGCACGTGGTGCCGCCCGACGAGGACCTGTTGGCACACCTGAAGAAGTACTGCGACGTGCCCCACCCCATCGGGAAGATCCTCAGCATCACCAAGAAGGGCTGGCTCCGCGGCCAGCCGCAGGACGCGGGCGTCGAGTGCTGGATCACCCGCCCCCTGCCCTCCGGCGGCGCTCTGGTCGCCGACCTGGACCCCGGCATCGCGGTGGGCGCGATCGACGTCTTCCCCGAGGTCAAGTTCACCGGCCTGTGGTACTCGGCCACCGGCATGGCCTACTGGTCAGTGCAGAAGAACGCGCCGGCCACCCTCCAGGTCGACCCGATCACCGCCTCCGAACTCCTCTCCGAGCTCGAGTCGCTCCACACGTGACGCGCACTCAGGGGGTCTGATCAGGACTTTAAGCAGACCGTAAAGAATTGTCAGACCCCCTGAGTAGCGTCCGCGTCACATCAACTTCGTAGTTCGGCCCCCGGAGGTACGGCAGTGCGCAGGTGGGAACTCGTCGCGGACAGCTCCGCGAAGTTCTGGGAGATCGGCCAGTCCGGCGCGACCGTGACCGTCCGGTTCGGACGGCTGGCGACGAACGGCCAGACCCAGACGAAGGAGCTCGCGTCCGAGGAGGCCGCCGAGCTGCACGTCGCGAAACTGGTGGCGGAGAAGGAGAAGAAGGGCTACAGACCGGTGGACACCGCTGGGCAGTCAGTGGGCTCCGCCGGGCAGTCGATCGCTGCGGACCGGGCCAGCGCCGCCAGCCCGACTCCCGGCGCCGCCAACCAGGCCGCCCTCGACCAAACTTCCGCCATCACCGACCAGCCCGCCGCCTCCAACACGACCACCGCCACACGACCCACAGACCCCACCCAGACTCCCGCCCCCATCCACCAACCATCCACCACCGACGAAGACACCTGGGTAATGCCCAAGCCGTGGCTCCAACACGCCATCCGCCAGCGCGGCTCAACCCCACCCCCGGACTTCTCCGTGGACAGCGCAAAGGCCGCCACCGCCCGCCAGCTGGCAACCGATCAGGCCGACACGATCGAACGAGCGTTGTCCACCAAGGGCTCCAAGCCCGAACTGGTCAACGCGACCCGCGAACACCTGGCCGGCCGGCCGAACCCTGTCGGCGCAGCAGCGGTCGCGGCCATCACGAACTCCGGCCTGGCTTCGATGCACGCCTGGATCGCCGACCACGGCCTGGCCTTCGCCGCCACCGCGGTCGTCGAGTACATGAGGCTGACGTTCTCCGAGCAGTGGGACGAGCGGCGCGGGAAGTTCACCGACATCCGCCTGCAGACGCGGCGGGAGAACCTGCACACCTCGGTCAACGAACCCGAAGGCCGGATGCTCACCACCCTCCGGTACGCGCTCGCGGTGGCGGACGACGCGTCGCGTGAGGCTGCCGAGGCCGCGCTGGCCGGCATGGGTACCACGCCCACGCTGAAGGAGCTGCGGTCGTACCTCGTACCCGCGCGGGCCGACTGGTTCGCCGAGGCGTGCAAGCTGCCGTACCGGCCCAACCAGTGGTGGATGTTGCCGTGCAGTGCCGGCAGCTTCGAGGACTACGAGAAGTCCAAGCACTCCCTGACCGGCGCGGCCTTCGTCCTGTACACGGCGGTCCACGTGCTGGGGCCGGCGATCGCGCCGTTGCTCGCCGAGGAGCTGGACGGCGAGTACCAGATCGCGGACAACCGCAAGCTCGTCCTCAAGGTGCTGGCGGCGTTGCCCACCGACGAGGCGTTCACGGTTCTGCTCGACCGGGTGGACGGCAAGTACGTGCGGCCCGCTCTGCTGTCCGCGATGGCGGCCTTCCCCGTGCGGGCGGCTCGGTTGCTGGCCGAGCGGGTGTCGTCCAGCGATGACGCGCGTCAGTTGCTGCAGGCGCATCTGCTGTCGAACCCCGGGCTCACCGTGCCTGACGAGGCGGCCGCTGTGCTGGCCGCGTCCGGGGTGCGGGCGCTGCCTGAGGCGAGCGCGGACCAGCTGCCGGCGGTGCTGGCCTCGCCGCCGTGGCTGCACCGCCGTCCGCCGGTGAAGCCCGTGGTGCTGGCGGATCTTCCGGTGCCCGCGGCTTCCGTGGTGTGGCGGCCGGGTGAGCGGGAGGCGTGGCTGGAGTGCGGGGGTGAGTGGTACGGCGATCACCTCGACTGGCGGAAGCTGCTCGCGGACTACCGGGCGGGCGACATCGGGTACTTCGACAGCGATCTGTTCCTCCTGGCGCCCGAGGACGAGGTGCGGTCGCTGCTCGCGGACTGGAAGCCGAACTACCACTACGGGTTCGAGGACTGGGGCAAGCGGGTCGCCGCGCGGTTCGGTCTCGACGCCGTGCCCGCTCTCCTACAGCTCGCAAGGTCCGTTCCGGGGACGGGTGGCGCTGTGCTGCTGCCTTTCGCCACCGCCGAGGTGGCCGCGCTGATGGCCGAGTGGTTCGCCCGGTCCAAGCAGGCCCGGCGGTGGGGGCTCGACTGGCTGGCCCGGCACCGCGACCTGGCCGCCGCTCTTCTCATCCCCGCGGCCGCGGGGAAGGCCGGCGCCGCGCGACGCAACGCGGAGGCGGCGCTGCGTCACCTCAACGGCATCGGGGTGGACGTCGCCGCCGTCGCCGCGTCGGGCAACGCCCAGGCCGCGATCGACGTCGTGCTGTCGGTCGACCCGGTCGACGTGCTGCCCTCGAAGCTGCCGGTGATCGGTGAGTGGGCCGACGCGCGTCTGCTGCCCCAGGTCGCGCTGCGCGACCGCAGGCACGCGTTGTCGCCGGAGGCCGCCGGTCATCTGCTGATGACGGCCGCGCTGTCGAAGCCGGGCGAGGTCTACGCCGGTCTGCCGCCGGCTCGCGAGGCGCTCGATCCGAGTTCGCTGGCCGAGTTCGCCTGGGCGGTCTTCCAGGCGTGGCAGCAGGCCGGTGCGCCGTCGAAGGAGAGCTGGGCGCTGAGCGCGCTCGGCTGGTTCGGCGACGACTCGACGGTGCGCGCGCTGTCGCCGTTGATCCGCAACTGGCCGGGTGAGAGCCAGCACGCCAAGGCGGTCGCGGGCCTCGACGTCCTCGCGGACATCGGCACGGAGGTCGCGCTGTCCCACCTGAACGGCATCGCGGAGAAGGTGAAGTTCAGGGGCCTCAAGGAACGCGCCCAGGAGAAGGTCGCCCAGATCGCCGCCGAGCTCGGCCTGTCGCGCGACCAGCTGTCCGACCGCCTGGTCCCGCGCCTGGGCCTGGACGACGCCGCGACCCTGGTGATCGACTACGGGGTCCGGCAGTTCACCGTCGGCTTCGACGAACAGCTCAAGCCCTACGTCCTCGACCCGGACGGCAAGCGCCGCAAAGATCTGCCCAAACCCGGCGCGAAGGACGACCAGGACCAGGCACCGCTGGAGCACAAGCGGTTCATGGCGTTGAAGAAGGACGTCCGCACCATCGCGTCCGACCAGATCCAGCGTCTCGAACGTGCCATGGTCGACCAGCGCACGTGGACCGCCGACGAGTTCCAGACCGTGCTCGCCTCGCACCCGCTGCTGTGGCACCTGGTCCGGCGCCTGGTCTGGATCACCGACACGGGCGTCACCTTCCGCCTGGCAGAAGACCACACCCTCGCCGACTCCGGCGACGACGAGTTCACCCTTCCCGAGACCGCCGTCGTCCGCGTGGCCCACCCGGCCGACCTCCAAGGCGTGTTGGAAACCTGGGGCGAAATCTTCGCCGACTACGAGATCCTCCAGCCGTTCCCGCAACTGAGCCGCCCGCTGCACGTGCTGGCGGCCGACGACGACCTCCTGGCCCGGATCAAGAAGTACTGCGACACCCCGTACCCGATCGGCAAGATCCTCGGCCTCACCAAGAAGGGCTGGGTGCGCGGCGAACCGCAGGACGCGGGCGTCGAGTGCTGGATCACCCGCCCGTTCCCGGACGGTGGCGCGCTCGTGCTCTCCCTCGACCCCGGCATCGCCGTCGGTGCCGTCGACGTCTTCCCCGAGGTCAGCTTCACCGGGGTGTGGTTCTCCCCCAGCGGTCGCGGAGACTGGTCCGCGCCGAAGGACGCGCCGCCCACCTTCGACGTCGACCCGATCACCATCTCCGAGCTCCTCACCGAACTGGAGTCCCTGCACTCATGACCAGCACCCAGACGATGCAGCGTCCGCCGGCCGAGGTCCGCTACGCCGACGAGCTCGCACGCCTCCGCGACGGCGACGCCGCACCCAAGCCGCCCGGCTGGGCGATGAGCCTCGACGCCGCGCGCCGGTTCGTGGTCGGCGACGAGAAGCGGGGGATCACCAAGAAGTTCGTGGGCGATCCGTCCCTTGTGGACAGAGCGTTGGTCACGCTGGCCACGAGCCGCGGCCTGATGCTCGTCGGTGAGCCGGGCACGGCCAAGTCGCTGCTGTCCGAGCTGATCGCGGCCGCGGTGTGCGGCGAGTCGACGCTGACGATCCAGGGTGGTGCGGCGACCACCGAAGATCAGATCAAGTACTCGTGGAACTACGCGCTGCTGGTGGCGGAAGGGCCGTCGCCGCGCTCGCTCGTGCCGGCGCCGATGCTGCGGGGCATGGCCGAGGGCAAGATCGTGCGGTTCGAGGAGATCACGCGGTGTCCCTTGGAGGTGCAGGACTGCATGCTGTCGTTGCTGTCCGACCGCGTGATGGCGATCGGGGAGCTCAACGGCCCGGACGGCATGGTGTTCGCGCAGGACGGGTTCAACGTGATCGCCACGGCGAACACGCGGGACCGAGGGGTCAACGAGATGAGCGCGGCGCTGAAGCGGCGGTTCAACTTCGAGACGGTGTTTCCCATCGCGGACTTCGACACCGAGCTCGCCCTGGTCGAGCAGGAGGCGGCGAAGCTGCTCGAGCGGTCCGGGGTGGAGCTCGCGCCGAAGCGGGACGTGCTGGAGGTGCTGGTGCGGACGTTCCGCGACCTGCGCGAGGGCAACGACCGGCTCACCACCGTGATGAGCACCGCCGAGGCCGTGTCGGTGGCGCACGCCGTCGGGTTGCGCGGGTGGTTCCTGCGCGGTGAGAGCGGATCGGCCGCGGACGTCGTGGAGTGCCTCGCGGGGACGGCGGCGAAGGACAACGCGGAGGACCTGGCGAGGCTGCGCCGATACCTGGAGCAGCACGCGCCTCGCCGCAAGGGCAAGCAGTGGCAGGAGCTGCACCAGGCGCGGCACCTGCTGCCCGGCTGATGGGGGCCGTGTTCGTCGGCGTCCGGCACCACAGTCCCGCCTGTGCCCGGCTGGTCGCCGCCACGATCGAGGAGCAGCAGCCCGCGTACGTGCTGATCGAAGGTCCCGCCGACTTCAACGAGCGCATCGACGAGCTGCTGCTGGGCCACGAGCTGCCGGTGGCGTTGTTCAGCTACTCCGACGAGCACGCGTCGTGGTCGCCGTTCTGCGACTACTCACCGGAGTGGGTGGCGATCACCGAGGCGCGCAGGTGCGGGGCGGAGATCAGGTTCATCGACCTGCCCGCGTGGCACGAGGCGTTCCGGAACGTCAGCAACAGGTACGCCGACGCGGAGCTGCGCTACGCCGAGGTCGTCGAGCGGCTGTGCCGGGAGTTCGCCGTCGACAACGTCGACGTGCTGTGGGACCACCTCTTCGAGTGCGAGGCCGAGCCGAAGGGGATGGACGAGTACTTCGACCTCCTGCGCGGCACTGCCACCGCGGACGACGGCGACTCTGCGCGCGAGGCGTACATGGCGCGCTGGGTGCGGGCGGCGGTGAAAGACGCGGGCGACCGGCCGGTCGTCGTGGTCACCGGCGGCTTCCACACGCCTGCCCTCAAGGCGAAGCTCGACGGTGGCCCAGAAGAAGATTTCACCGGGTGGCCCGAGGTGCCGGAACGCGACCGGGGCGCCAGTTACCTCGTGCCGTACTCGCACGCGCGGCTGGACGCGTTCACCGGGTACCAGTCGGGCATGCCGTCGCCCGGCTACTACCAGCAGGTCTGGGAGACCGGGTCGCAGCGCGCGGCGGACTGGCTGGTCGAGTCGGTCGCGACGCGGCTGCGCAGGAGGCAACAGCCGGTGTCGACGGCGGACCTCATCGCCGCGCACACCCAGGCGGGCGCGCTCGCACGGTTGCGCGGGCACGAGAACCTGGCGCGCACGGACGTGCTGGACGGGCTGACGAGCGCGTTGATCTCCGAGGACCTGACCCAGCCGCCGCCGTGGACGCGGCGCGGCACGCTGCAGCCCGGCGCGCACCCCGCGCTCGTCGAGATGATCGGGGCGTTGCGCGGCGACAGGGTCGGGCGGCTGCACCCGAGCACACCGGCGCCACCGTTGGTCAACGCCGTGCAGGAGCTGTTGCGCGCACACGGTCTCGACCAGGAGGGCAAGATTGCGCTCGACCTCACGGACGTGGAGGCGTTGGAGCGCAGCAGGATCCTGCACCGCCTGCGGGTGTTGCGGATTCCCGGTTTCGAACGCACGAGCGGGCCGTCGGAGGGCGCGCAACCGCAGCTGGACGAGCAGTGGACGCTGCGGCCGAACGACGACCGGCTGGCGGCGCTGATCGAGGCCGCCGAGAACGGTGCCACGCTGGAGGAAGCGGCCGGGGTGGCGCTCGAACGCCGATCCCGGAACGCGCCGCTGCAGCACCTCGCGGGGATCCTGTTCGACGCGGTGCTGTGCGGGATCTCGTCGGTGTCCGGCAGGGTGAAGGAATCCATCGACGAGGGCGTCCGGAAGACGGGCGACCTCGCGGCGCTGGGCCAGGTGCTGAGCGGTGTGCTCGGCCTGTGGCGGCACGACAGGGTGTTCGGCAGCAGGAAGGATCCGTTGCTGGGCGCGGTGATCGACGCGGGCACGGCCAGGGTGCTGTGGCTGATCGAAGGCCTGCACGGCGGTCCGGCGCCGGCTGATCCGCACCGGCTCAAGGCGATGGCGGCGACCAGGGACGCCGTGGTGCACGCGAAGTCCGCGCTGTCGCTGGACGTCGTGGACGTCACGGGTGTGGCCACGCGCGTGAGCGACGACGCGCAGGCTCCACCGGACCTGCGGGGTGCGGCGCTCGGACTCGCCTGGTCGCTCGGCGCCAAGCCGGACGTGCGGAAGGTGCGCGGCATCGAGGCGCTCGGCGACTGGCTCGCCGGACTGTTCGCGGTGGCACGGGAGGAGGTGCTCGCGAGCCCTGATCTCGTCGGGGTGCTGGACGAGCTGGTCAGCGCGATGACCGAGGACGAGTTCCTGGTGGCGCTGCCCGCGTTGCGGCTCGCGTTCAGCTACTTCCCGCCGAGGGAACGGGAGACCATCGCGGCCACCGTCCTGAGCCACCGCGGCGTCGAGGGCAGCGCGCGAGGTGTCACCCGGCTGAACGCCGATCCGATGGTCGTGGCGGAGGCGATGGCGGTGGAGCAGCGCGTCGAGAAGCTGCTGGTGAAGGGTGGGCTGGCATGACGGACCTGGAACGCTGGCGGCTCATCCTCGGTGAACCGGCCTCGCGGTGCACCGGCGGTCTGCAGGGCGAGGCGGCGCGCAGGGACGCCGCGCTGGAGTGGCTCTACGGGCGCGATCCCGAGCTGGCCGAACGCGGTGTGCGCAAGGGCGGCAACGAGGACTCGGTGCTGCAGACCGTCGACTGGCTGGACGAGGTCCACCACCTCTTCCCGCGCGAGACGATCGAACGCCTGGAGCGCGACGCGGTCGAGCGGTACGAGATCACCGACGTCGTGACGGATCCCGAGGTGCTGCAACGGATCGAGCCGAACCCCGCACTGCTGCGCGCGGTGCTGCGGACCAAGCACCTGATGAACCCGGCCGTGCTCGCGATGGCGCGCAAGATCGTCGAAGCGGTCGTGAAGCAGCTGATGGAGAAGCTCAAGACCGAGGTGCGCACGGCGTTCAGCGGCACGCGGTCGCGCAGGCCGAGCATCCACAAGAACTCGCGCAACTTCGACTTCCGCTCGACGATCAGGGCGAACCTCCAGCGCTACCAGCCGGAGGAGCGCAAGCTCGCGATCGAACACCCGAAGTTCGTCTCCCGCACCAGGCGGCACGTCGAGCAGTGGCAGGTGGTCCTGCTCGTGGACCAGTCGGGGTCGATGACCAGCTCGGTGATCCACTCGGCGGTCACCGCGGCCTGCCTGTGGGGACTGCCGGGACTTCGCACGCACCTGATCGCCTTCGACACCAACGTGGTCGACCTGACCTCCGACGTGACCGACCCGGTCGAGCTGCTGATGAAGGTGCAGCTGGGCGGTGGCACGGACATCGCCAAGGCCACGGCCTACGGGGCAGGGCTCGTCGACAGCCCGCGCCGCGCGATCGTGGCGATCATCAGCGACTTCTACGAGGGCGGCAACGAGACGCAGCTCGTGCGCACGGTGAAAGGCCTGTGCGAGCAGGGCACTCACGTGCTGTGCCTGGCGGCGCTGGACGAGGAGGCGAACCCGGACTACGACCGCGCGCTGGGCCAGCGCCTCGCGGGCGCCGGTGCCCACGTCGGCGCGATGACCCCCGGCCAGCTCGCGGAATTCGTTGCGGAGAAGCTCAGGTGACCAGACCCGACCTGCTAGCCCTCACCCCCGACGCGCTCGCGGCGCTCGCCAACCGCGGTCTGGTGAAGCGCGCCGCGAAGGAGCTCGACGCGGGTGTGGTGCCCGCGCTCGACACCGATCCCGCCGGTGCCGTCCAGGGCAAGTTCCCCGACGGCACCACGACCACGTTGCCGCCGGGCACCACGCT
Source organism: Lentzea rhizosphaerae (assembly GCF_042649515.1). Classification (NCBI taxonomy): domain Bacteria; kingdom Bacillati; phylum Actinomycetota; class Actinomycetes; order Pseudonocardiales; family Pseudonocardiaceae; genus Lentzea; species Lentzea rhizosphaerae. The sequence continues at coordinate 94,523 of NZ_JBHRZI010000040.1, forward strand.
CGACGCGGCGCAGTGCAGCTGCGGCGCGGCGGGCGTGTGCCGGCACCGCATCGCTGTGGTGCTCGCCTACCAACGCACTCAGGAGGCCACAGCCCCGGCCGAGCTGTGGTCGCCGAGCGCGGTCACGGACGCCGACCTGGCGGCGTTGATGGGCGAACGAACGCTGCGCCGCGCGCGCCGGGCGTTCCAGGCCGGCTACCGCGCCAAGCTCCGCCACCCGACCGCGGAGGACCAGACCGCGCAGGCCGAGCTCCCCACGTGCACGGTGACGTTCCTCGTGCCCGGTGACCTGTCGTACGTCCACACGGACGCCGTCAACCGCGACGAGGCGACGGCGTTGGCGGTGTGGGCGTTCCGGGAGGCGGAGGACGCACAGGACACGGTCGACGTCGGCGGATCTCCCACCACCGCGACGGATCTGACGGCGGTCACCGATCTGCTCGACCAGCTGCTGCTCGACGGCGCCACCAACGCGAGCGAGGTGCTGGACGTCGCGTGGCAACGCCTGCACCGCGACCTGAGCGTCCAGCGGCTGCACTGGCCGGCGGCCGTGATCACCGATCTGCTGGCCCAGCTCGCCGCGTATCGCCGCAGAAGCGCGGACTACGAGGCGGAACGGTTCGCCGCGCTGCTGACGGAGCTGCACGCGAGGACCACCGCGACCGGGCCGCGCGCCGAGGTGCTGGGTCCGGACGAGCCCGCGGAGACACCGCTCAAGCGAGTCCGGCTGACCGCACTGGGCGCACGTCTGCGCACAGAGTCCACGGCGGACGTCTACTTCGCCTCAGGCGACGTGGTGCTGGTGCAGCGCGACACTCCCCTGCGCACCGGCCGGCAGCTGGCGGCGTCGAACGTCGTGTCCGAGTCGGCGACCCGCAGTGCGAGCCGCGCGGTGACGTTGAAGACCAGCCGGGTCGCGAAGACCTCGCTGACGCCGGTGGGGACGTCGTGGGCCGACCTGCCGCAGGCGTTGGTGATCGACGACTACGACGCGGCCGCCGCCCACCTCGCCGAGCTGCCGCCGCGTCAGGTCCGCGCGCGGGTCGAGGCGGAGCTGGTCCGGGCGGTCCGGGTCGCCGAGGTGTCCGGCCTGGCCTACGACCCCGCCGCGCAACGTCTCACCGCCACGCTGCACAGCGCCGCCGGGACCACGTGCGTCCTGGAGGCGAACCACCGCGCCGTCGCGCCGAACTCCCTCGACGCGCTGGCTCAGGCGTTGCGCGCCAACCCGACGACGGTCACCGGTGCCGTCCGCCGCCACCGCGGCACGCTGGTCGTCGACCCGCTGGCCGTCCACACCGAGACCGGAGTGGTGGTCCTGGACCTGGCGGCGGACACGGCACCGCAACCGCTTCCGCCCGGCGTCACGGCCACCGATCCGCTGAGCGCGGCGGTCGACAGCGCCCTGACGGTGTTAGCCGAGGCCGCGCACCGCGGCCTGGACCACCTGACGGACAGCCTGCTCGCCCGCGTGCGCGAGGTCGGCACGCACCTGCACCGCACGGGCCTGCGCACGGCGGCGGCCCGCGTCACCGCGTTCGCCGACGCCCCGGCCGCGAGCACCTGGCTCGGCGCGCACCTGCGGTTGCTGGTCACCGCCGATGCTCGCTGACACGACCGAGGAGGTCGGATCGATGCGTTGGGACAGCACGTAGTCCTCAGCGGCCTCGGCCACCCGGCCGAGCCGTTCCAGCACGAAACCACGGAGGTACGCGGCACGAGCAGCACCCCAGCCCCCGAGCGTGATCCCGCGGCCGTAGGCGTCCAGCGCGCCGTCGAGCAGACCGCACGCGGCCAAGGCGTCGCCCTTCAACGCCCACGTCCTGTCGTCGCCCGGACTGAGCTCGACCAGTTCGTCGGCGCAGGCCACCGCGCGCTGCCCGAGACCGACGGCGAGGTGGGTCCGCACGAGGAGGCAGTGCAGGGCGTAGGCCTCGTCCGCCCACGCCAGCCGGTCCATCTCGGCGTCACCCGGCGTGGCCGAGGCCAGACTTTCCAGCGCCCGGCCGAGCAATCGGTGCGTCTCCGGGATGTCGCGCCGCACGAACGGAACCGCGGCGATCGCACGGTGCAGGCGTGCTCGGCTCAGCGCGCCGGTGAACCCGTTCTGGGGCTGTTCCGAGGCCGCCTTCACCGCGAGCGCCGCACCGGCCTGCAGGGAGGTGGAGTCGGCGCCGCGGGCGGCGTTGCGGAACACCACGAACAGCGCGAGGTCCCGCCGGGTCTCGGGAGGAAGCGACGATCTGGCGCCGTGCAACGCCATCGCTTCCACCGCGGAGGCCGGGAGGTGGCAGCGCAGCACGGCGAGCTGCTCCACGGCGAGCTCGGGAGCGAACACGTGCTTGCGGGCGTCGATCACGGACAGCCCGATCACCGAGGCGGCGCGCTGCGGATATCCCAGGCGCAGCAGCAGATCGCAGGCCACGCGGCGTTCGACCGCGCTCAACGAGCCGGCGGTGTGCTCGTGCACCCGCCACCACAGTCCGGAGGCGAGGTCGGTGGGGAACGTCGTCATGTCCGCGCCGACGCCGTCGAGCCTTCCCCAGCTCGCCGCCGTGAGCAGCCGCAGGTGGGCGGAGGGTGGTGGTTCGAAACGCGGAACTCCCGCTGACGCACCGGCGACGAACGCCGTCGCCATCGAGTGGGTGATCCGCGCGTGCAGTGGGGAGGCAGGACCGGGAGCGGACAGGCCGGCGTAGACACCACAGGCGACGGGAACGTTGGCCGTGCGCAGGGCACGCAGCCGGGCGGCCAGCGCGCGGGGACTCGGGTCGGTGCGGTACCGCGGCATCGCGGTCATGCGTGCCTCCCAGGTTCAGTTCAGCAGTTCCCAGCCACGTCTGGTCAGGCGGTGGCGGACCGACCGGCCGTTGCGGTGGGTGGAGACGAAACCCGCGGTGCGCAGTGCGGTCGCGTGCTGCGATGCCGTCGGCAGGCTGACGCCCACGTGCTTGGCGAGTTCGGTGGTGGTGCGCTCGGACGTCAACGCCCGCAGCACGAGAGTGCGGGTGCGCCCGAGAGCGAGCTCGAGGCTCGCCCCGCCCGGCTGGGGTGACGCGACGGGGTAGAAGAGCAGCGGCTGCGGTTCGGCGAACATCGACACCGCTGGCCGGGTCAGCCCGTTCAGCACCGGCACGATGAGCAGTCCGGTGCCGCGCAGCGAGATCTCGGCGTCCCAGCCCAGCTCGACGTGCAACGCCGGTGAGGTCCACGAGATCGACGGGTGCAGGTTGCACAGCACGTCGCCCAGCCCGCGCGCCACCACCTGCGACGACCGCAGGCGCACCTCGGCCTCGAACGCCTGCCGCGTGTCCGGCCAGTTCGCGCACAGCAGATCGCGGAAACCCGAGTGCAGCGCCGACCGCAGGTCCTGGCGCGAGGTCGGCGTGCCGGCCGCGAACGACCGCAACCACGGCGACGTCGTGCCCAGCATGCTCGCGATCTGGTCGCGCACCCGCGTGGCGGGCACGTCGAGCACCTGGCGCACGGCCTCGTCGAAGTCGGGGCGCGCCGAGTTGAAGAAGTCCGGGATGAACCGTCCCGGCCGGACCAGCTCGGCGAGCGGGCGGATCTGCGGCAGCAGCATGCGGTCCCACTCACCGCTGTGCACCGTGAACACCAGCTCGTACATCGGCAGCGGCGCCGACGCGAACCGGGTGCGCGCGAGATCTTCCAACTCGAAGAGAATGGTCAATCCGCGGCCCTTGGGCGCGGATTCGGACATCACCATCGGCATTTGCTTCCCCCCGGAGTGCAACCTCTTCCGAAGGTACGCAGATGTCGTTGTCCAGTGTCAGTGCTGTTCCACTGGACAACGTACGCCGGACAACTTTCAGACGAGCGGTCCCGACTGTTCGGTGAGCTTCAGCAGCAGGTCACGGGTCTGCAGGCGCTCCTCTTCCGGCTCCTGACCACGCCACAGCAGATCCGCCAGCGTCACTCCGTCGAGTGCACGGGAAATGAGATCGGCACGCTGCGGGTGCAACCCGTCGGAATCGGTTTGCTGCCGCCAGCGGGCCGCCGCCACGTCCAGGCACTGCTGGAGTTCGGGAACGCCGATCAAGGCCGTTACGACAGACGGGTGAGACCACAGGCCGGCGGGTTCGAAGGTCGCCCGGATGTGCGCGCGGGTCCAGCGCCCCGGCGTGTCCTCGGGTTCGAGGAGGCTCTCGACCGTCGCGTCGTAGTGGTCGAACCACGCGTCGATGAGGCCGACGATCAACGCCTGCTTCGTGCGGAAGTGGTGCAGCAGCCCGCCCTTGGAGACACCGGCCTCCTTGGCCACCGCGTCGAGGCTGACACCAGGGCCGTGTGCGATCAACGCACGCGCCGCCGCCTCGATCACTTCACGGCGCGTACGGGGCGCATTGCGCAGTTCTCCGGGCACGTGATCAACCTATCGTTTGCCGAGCCGACCGTCCAGACGGTACGTTAGTTTGCAGACCAGATGGTCGGCAGAGGGGGAAGTCATGCGGAAGTGGGCGGCGCTGGGCGTGCTGGCGCTCGCGTTGTTGTTGATCGCGGTCGACGGCACGGTGCTGGCTCTCGCCCTGCCCGCGCTCCAGCGCGACCTGGCGCCGTCCGCGACCCAGGTGCTGTGGATCGGCGACATCTACTCGTTCGTGCTCGGCGGCCTGCTCGTCACGATGGGCACGCTCGGCGACCGGATCGGCCGCAAGAAACTGCTGCTCACCGGCGCGTTCGGCTTCGGAGCCGCGTCACTGCTGGCAGCCTTCGCGCCGTCGCCGGAGTGGCTGATCGCGGCTCGCGCACTGCTCGGCGTGGCGGGCGCGACGATCATGCCGTCGACGCTGTCGATCATCCGGAACCTGTTCACCGACCCCGTGGAACGCACGCGGGCGGTCGCCGTGTGGGCGGCCGCGGCGACGGCGGGCGCCGCACTGGGCCCGTTGATCGGCGGCGCCCTGCTGGAGCACTTCTGGTGGGGCTCGGTGTTCGTCATCAACCTGCCGGTGATGGCACTGCTGCTGGTGTTCGGCGCGTGGTGGCTGCCGGAGTCGCGCGACCCGGAACCCGGCCCGTTCGACCTCGTGTCGGCCGCACTGTCGGCGGTGGGCGTGGTCCCACTGGTGTACGCGATCAAGGAGGTCGCCCTGGCGGGCCTGACCTGGACGGCACTGGCGGCCGGACTCGTCGGCGTGGCAGGCCTGTGGCTGTTCGTGCGACGCCAGCGGTCCGCCCGGCACCCGATGATCGACGTGGCGCTGTTCCGCACCCCGGCGTTCAGCGGTGCCGTGGGCGCCAACATGATCGCGATCTTCGCGCTGACCGGCCTGGTGTTCTTCCTGTCGCAGTACTTCCAGAACGTGCTGGGCTACTCCCCGCTGGAGGCCGGCCTGCGCGAACTCCCCCTCGGCATCGCCGGGATGCTCGTGGTCGCCGTGATCGGCCCGGTCGTGCACGCGTTGGGCGCGGGCCGCGCGATCGCCGCGGGGCTCCTGGTCAGCGCGGGCGGCCTGACGATCGTCGGCTTCTCCTCGGGTTACGGCGCGATCGCCGTGGCCCTGGTCGTGCTCGGCGCCGGCGTCGGGCTCGCGCTGACCCTCACGACGGACGCGGTGGTGTCCGCCGTGCCCGCGGACAAGGCGGGTGCGGCGTCGGCGGTGTCGGAGACGGCCTACGAACTCGGCGCGGCGCTGGGCATCGCCGTGCTCGGGACCGTGCTGTCGGCGTGGGCCCGCTCGGGCACGTTCACGGAGGCGATGCAGGGCACGGCGCTGGTGGCGGCCGTCCTGCTCGTCGTGGCGTCCTTCGTGGCCTACCGGCTCATTCCGAGCGCGAGGCCTCGGCCAGCCGTTGGTGCAGACGCTCCCTGACCTGGTCCGGCGTGTACGCGGCACGGCGGCGCTGGTTGCGGGCCATGACCACGCCGCTCGCCGCGACACCCGCGAACGCGGCGATGCCCAGCAGCTTCCAGAGCTTCATGTGCCTAGGCTATCGGGCTATGCCGACAACCCTGGACCAAGCCGTCGAGATGACCCGCACCGGTGACGTGTGGGTGTTCCGCGGGCGCAGCGCCGCGGACCGGGCGATCCAGGCCATGACGAACAGCCCGGTCAACCACGTGGGCATGGCCATCGTGCTGGACGACCTGCCGCCGTTGATGTGGCACGCCGAGCTCGGCAAGTCCCTCAAGGACATGTGGAGCGGCACGCACCAGCGCGGGGCGCAGCTGCACGACCTGCGCGACGCGGTGGTGACGTGGCACGACAAGTACGGGCAGCGGGCGTGGCTGCGGCAGCTCGACCACGCCGTCAGCCGCGAGATGGAGGACGCCGCGCTCAGGACGGTGGCCCGGCTGGACGGCACGCCGTTCCCGTCGACCGCGAAGCTCGCCTCGCGCTGGGTGCGCGGGCGGGTTCCGTTGCGCCCCAAGGCCGACGCCTCGCTGGAGAGCGCGTTCTGCGCGGAGATCGTGGCCGTCACGTACGAGGAGATGGGGCTGCTGCCCAAGCGCCGTCCGAACTGGTACGACCCCGGGCGGTTCTGGAGCGGTGACGACCTGGAGCTGCTCGGCGGCGCCAAGCTCGGCAGGGAGATCGAGATCGTCGTCCTGTGACACGAACGGACTGACAACCGTCAGCCCCTTGACCCGGCACGTGTGATCCCAACACGATGGGAGCGATCTCACACCGGGAGCTGACAACGATGTCACGACTGCTCGCGATCGTGCTCGCCCTGCTGTTGCCCGCCGCGCCTGCTGTGGCCGCACCCGACGCCTGGACCGTCTCAGGTCAAGGCCAGGTCACCGCACACATCGCCCTCACCAGCGGAAATCTGACCCTTGCCGTGCGCAGGCAAGGCAGAACCGTGCTCCAGCCGGCCTCCGTCGGCATCACCACCACGACGTCAGACCTCACCGAAGACCTGACCTTCACGGGCCGCTCTGACCGCGTTGTCATCGAGCGCTACGACATGTCCGCCGGCAAACGGCTCCACCGCGCCACCCGGATGACCGAGACCAGGCTCGGCTTCCGCAACGCCACCGGCACCTTCACCCTCCTCGTCCGCGCCGCACCGGACGGCGTCGCCTACCGCTACGTGCTGCCCGGCCCCGCCACCGTCACAGCGGAGACGTCGAGCTTCGCCGTCCCCGCCGACGCGAAGGCGTGGCTGCTCCCCTACAACGCCTGGTACGAGGCCAATCGCGTGCGGACGACGGCCGGTGAGGCGACCGGCGACTTCGGCTACCCGTCACTCTTCAGCACCGGCACCGACTTCGCGCTGCTCACGGAGTCCGATGTGGACGGCCGGTACGCGGGAAGCAGGCTGCGCAGGAGCGGCAACGGCTTCCAGGTCGTGCTGGCCGACGCGCAGGTCGAGTCGACCGGAACCACGCCGTGGCGCACCGCGATCGTCGGCGACCTCGCCGCCGTGAGCACCTCCACGCTCGTCGACGACCTGGCCACCCCGGCGACGTTCACCGACCGGAGCTGGATCAAGCCCGGCAAGGTCGCGTGGTCGTGGCTCAGCGAGCACTCCAGCCCGGGCGACTTCGCGCGGCAGAAGCAGTACGTCGACTTCGCCGCCCGCAACGGGTGGGAGTACGCGCTCGTCGACGAGGGCTGGAACGCGGCGTGGGTGCCCGAGCTGATCCGGCACGCCCGCGCGCAGGGCGTGGAGATCCTGCTGTGGCTGCGGTGGAGCGACCTCGACACGCCGCAGGAACGCGACACCGTGCTGCCCAGGATCAAGCAGTGGGGCGCGAAGGGCGTGAAGCTCGACTTCATGGAGTCCGATTCACAAGCCCGTTACCGCTGGTACGACGAGGTTCTGAAGAAGACGGCCGAGCTGAAGCTGATGGTCAACTTCCACGGCTCCACCATCCCGCACGGCCTTGCCCGCACCTGGCCGCACGTGCTGACCATGGAAGCCGTGCGCGGCGCGGAGAACTTTCCGCCCGCCGCCAACAACCCCGTGCAGTTCTTCACGCGCAACGTCGCGGGCTCGATGGACTACACGCCGGTGTCGCTGGAGGTCGGCACGAAGGAGGCGTCGATCGCGCACGAGACCGCGCTGCCGGTCGTCTACGAGTCGGGCTGGACGCACTTCGCGGACAAACCCGAGGCCTACGAAAGGCATCCGCAGGCGTTGCGGTACCTCAACCAGCTCCCCACGGTCTGGGACGAGACCAGGCTCCTCGACGGTGATCCCGACACCCACGCCGTCGTCGCCCGCCGCAACGGCGACAGGTGGTTCGTCGGCGGCATCACCACCGAGGAGCGCACCCTCAAGGCACCACTGGGTTTCCTCGGCTCCGGCCAGTGGCTGGTCGAGACCGTGCGCGACCCCGCGACGCGTTCCGACGTCGTCCGCGACCGGCAGGTCCTGCGCGCCACCGACACCCTGCAGGTCCCCGCCAGGCGCAACGGCGGCTTCGCGGCGGTCATCTGCCGCCACCGTCCGGGCCTGCAGACCTGCGACCAGCCGATCCGCCAGGTCCCGCGGACGACACTGGCCGTGACCCCCACCGGAACCGTCGACGTCACGCCGGGCTCGTCCGTCGAGGTGGCGGGCACGTTCACCAACGGCGACAAGGAGATCCGCGACGTCGCGCTGACGGCCACCGCACCGCAGGGCTGGACGGTGACCGGACCGGTCGTGCGACGCACGAAACTCGCGCCGGGCGAGTCGATCAGCGGCAGCTGGCGGCTCACAGCCGGTGGTCTGGTCGGGCCGGTGGACGTGCCGGTCGTCGCGACCTTCGGCGACGGCGTGCACATCGAGCAGGCGGTCAAGGCGTTCGTGCCACCACCGGTCCCCGCGAACGGAGCGCAGGTCAGCGATCTGCCGTTCATGAGCGAGACCAACGGCTGGGGGCCGGTCGAACGGGACACCTCCAACGGCGAGAACAACGGCGCCGACGGCAAAGCAATGTCTGTCGGCGGTGTCACCTACACCAAAGGGCTCGGTGTGCACGCGCCGTCCGACGTGGGCATCTACCTCGGACGCGGCTGCACCCGGTTCACCGCGAAGATCGGCCTCGACGACGAGACCTCGGAACCGGGCTCGGTGGCGTTCCAGGTCGTCGGCGACGACGAACCGTTGTACGACAGCGGAATCCTCAGGGGCAAAGGCCCGGCCATCCCGATCGACGTCGACATCACCGGAGTCCGGATGCTCAGCCTGCGCGTCACCGACGCCGGTGACGGCCGCAACTTCGACCACGCCGACTGGGCGGAGGCCGTGCTGACGTGCTGATCAACCGCAGACAGTTCCTGTACGCCACAGGATTGCTGACGCTCGCACCCAGCATCTCCCTCGCACAGATCAAGGACACCTACTACGAGGTGCTGCTCAGGCACACGAGATGGGCGGAGACGCAGTACGACACCACGGCCGGACGGTACCGGCGGACGGACTTCGGGTTCGCGGTCGTGCTCGGCAACGCCGTCCTGCTCACCAGGGGCACCTACGACGCAACTCTCGCGGGCATCGAGAAGGACGTGCTGCGCGAACACACGCTCGCCACCATCCGGCACTTCGCCGCGAGCAACGTCCTCGCGGGCGGCACCGAGTGGGGCAAGACCCTGTTCTGGGACACCACGTTCCAGTCGTACTTCGTGCTGGCAGCCAGGTTGCTCTGGCAGGACCTCGACGGCACCACTCGCGCTCACGTCGAAGCCATCGCCCGTGGCCAGGCCGACTACACGACCTCGCTCGGCACCGGCAACGACCCGCGGTCGGGCAGCTGGACGCCGAACGGGCTCACGGGCGGGTACCGCGGCGACACGAAGCTGGAGGAGATGGGCGTCTACGCCCAAGCTCTCGCACCGGGACTGGCCTGGCACGGCGACGGACCCGGCTGGCGGGAGGCGTTCGGCCGGTGGAGCCGCAACGAGGCAGGCCTGCCCGCCGCCGACCTCGCCAATCCCTCCACAGTGGACGGCCTGCCGATCTCCGCCAACACCGCGACGAACCTCCACGGCACCTTCATCGTCGAGAACCACGGCTCGTTCGGCCCGCACTACCAGGAGGAGCTGTGGCGCACCTCGGGCCGCAACGCCGTGCACTTCCTGCTCGCGGGCCTGCCGCTGCCCGAGGTGCTGACCAAGCAGCCCAACGGCGAACTGTTGTGGCGCACCATTCTCGCCACGATGAGCGACGCGGGCGAGCCGCTGATGCCGATGGTCGACGACCGGGAACACCTGTACGGCCGCGACGTCATCCCGCTCGCGTTCCGCTCCACCGTGCTGAACGACCCGATGGCCGCCCGCGCGGAGGCCGCACTCGCGTCCAGGCTGCTCGCCTACCAGGCGCATCCGCCGGTCCACAGGCTCGCGAAGTTCTCCGGTGAGGCCAAGTACGAGCCGGAGGCACGCGCGGAGCTCGCGATCAGTTACCTGCTGCACGAGCTGCGTCCGCCCGCGTCACCCGTGTCCGAACAGGAGTTCTTCACCCGCGCGGCGATCACGATCGACCACGGCGCCGAACCTGGCCTGCTCACCCACCAGTCCCCCGCCGCCTGGGCGGGCACGGTGACCAAACCGGGGTTCACCAAGTTCGCCTGGCAGCCCGCGCACGACGACTGGCTGTTCAAGATCAGCGGCATCACCCCGATGCTGCTGCCACCCGCGGCCGTGGTCGAGCGCAACACCGTTACCCACCAGAAGGTTCGCGACGGCTTCGACGCCACCGCGAGCCTGCTGCGGTTCGCCGACGGGTTCGCCGGCACCGCGACACTGCCCACCGGCACGATCGTCTGCGCGCTCCCCCGGCCCGGACGCGTGGACGTGCACAACCTCGCCATGGCCGGGATGCCAGGACTCACCGGTTCGCGCACGTACACAGGCGCGGCTGGCCGCGTCACGGTCCAGGCACGCCAAGGGTTCCGCGTGGACGAGCTGACGTTCCCCGCGGTGCTGGCGCGCCACGTCCGCATGATCGGTGTCCAGCCACATCCCACCTACGGCTACTCGTTGTTCGACTTCGACCTCGGGCGCGGCAAGCCGACCACGGCGTCATCGTTCGACCCCGGTTACGAACCCACCAAGGCGACGGACGGCGACCCGGCCACGCGCTGGGCGGTGGCCCGCGCGGAACGCGGCCGCGCCGACAGCTGGATCGCCGTCGACCTCGGCACCACCACGACCGTGCAGCGCGTGCGTCTGAGCTGGGAGACGGCGGCGGCGGTCGCCTACCGGATCGAGACGTCGGCGGACGGCGCCGTGTGGACGACGGTCGCCGAGTACCCGCGGCCTGACCTCAGCACGCCGGGCTGGCTCGACGTGGACGGACGAGCCGGGTTCGTCGCGCAGTCGGGGGAACAGATCACGGTTCAGGGCGACACGATCACTCTCCCCGCTGGGATCGTGGAGGGCTACGTGCGCACAGATCTGCCCTCCGTCGCCGCGCAGCCGCCACCGCAATGCCCACCCGGAGTGCGAGCCAGCACCGCCGACGGGTTCCTCACGCTCTTCAACGTCTCGAACGCCGACGTCACCGGCACCGTCCGCCTGCGCGGCACCCGGCTCTACTGCGGCACGCAGGTCACCACGGCCACAGGCACGGACTACGCGCTCGACCTGCCCGCCGCCACCGCACGGGTCGAAGCGCCGTGGTTCACCGCCCGCGGCATCCCGCCCGGCATCACGGCCGTCGTCCACGACGGGCAGCGCGTCACGTTCCGCGGCGGCCCCTCCCGGTTCACGCTGACCCACCGGGACGGCTTCACGCTGCCGGTCGTGCTCGGACACGCAGACCGCACGGTGACCATCCCCCAGGCGAAGGCGTTCCCGTTCGACGACCTCGCACTCGGCCGCGTCACGTTCCCGAACTCCGTCCTGCCGCCGGGCACGAGCGATCCGGCCGCGGCCGTCGACGGCGAACGGCACACCGCGTGGACACCGGGCCGCGACGGCCGCATGGTCGTCGACCTCGGGTCACCACGGGCGATCGGCGAAGTCAGTCTGAAGTGGACGGACGGACCGGTTCCACCGCACACGGTGGAGTTCAGCCAGGACGGGAGAACCTACGGATCGGCGACCGTCGCGCGCTACGTGGCCGTCGCAACCGGCTGGCGACCAGGACATGCGTCACTCAGGAGCCTCTCGGTGAACGAAGAGCCCGGTTTAGGTCCTAAATAGTCGGCAATCCAATGTCATGTTCGACGGGTTGCGGTCTGCCGCGCGAGAGAGTGCGCTCAGGGCGTTGTGGGACGTGCCGAGGTTGCTGCGGCATCCGGTGTGGCGGAACGCCGATCCGGGTCAGGGCAACGGTCTCGGCGTCGTGCTCGTGCCCGGTTTCGGTGCCGGCGAGGCGAGCTTGTCGCCGGCCGCGGCGTGGTTGCGCGCTCGCGGCTACCTCCCGGCGCGGTCCGGAGTCGGGTTCACCGTCGGCTGCACCGCCGACCTGCTGAAGAAGCTCTTGCACAGCACCGAGAAGCACGCCGAGCGCACCGGTCGCCCGGTGGTGCTGCTCGGCCAGAGCCGCGGCGGCGGTCTGGCACGCATGGCCGCCGCCCGCCGCCCCGACCTGGTGCACGGCCTGGTGATGCTGGGCAGCCCCGTTCTCGACCCGCTCGGCGCGCACCCCAACGTCCTGCGCATCGCGCGGTTCCTGGCACGCCTCGCCTCCGCGGGCATTCCCGGACTGCTCGACGACGACTGCCTGCGCGGTCCCTGCTTCGAGGAGAACGTGAAAACACTCGCCGAACCGTTGCGGGTGCCCGCGATCTCGATCTTCTCGCGATTGGACGGGATCGTGCCGTGGCAGCTGTGCCAGGACCCGTGCGCGGAGTGCGTCGAGGTGCACAGCACGCACACCGGCATGGGGTTCGACCCGCAGGTCTACGAGGTGCTCGGCCCGCGGCTCGCCGCCTGGGTGACCGGCACGATCCGCGCGTCGAGCAGGACGCCGTCCACAATGTCCAGCAACCCGATCGTGCCCTGCGGCTGACGGCGTTTGTCGGTGGGCGAGCCGGGGTTGAAGACGCGGAACCCGTCCTCCTCCTCGTCCCACGGGATGTGCGAGTGTCCGAAGACGACGAGCCTGGCCTCGGGGAACCGGCGACGCATCCTCGCCAACCGGCCGGTCTTCTGACCGCTGTCGTGGATCATCGCGACCGGCAGGCCCTCGATGTCGAACTCCACGGTCTCCGGAGCGCCCCACGCCACGACGTCCGGACCGTCGTTGTTGCCGCACACCGCGATGACGGGCGCGTACTGCGCGAGCTCATCCAGCACGGGCGCCACGCAGACGTCCCCGCCGTGCAGGATCAGGTCGGCTGACCGCAGGTGCTCGGCAACGGCCGGTGGGCACCGCTTCCAGAACCGCGGCGCGTGGGTGTCGGACAGCACCACAACTCTCACAGCCCGACCGTAGCGGGGGTGTGGCCGCTCGGCAGCCACACCCCGGTGCGCGTCAGTACGGGCCGCAGTCCTGCTCGTAAGGCACGTTGCCGCGCTCGTCGCCCTTGAAGTAGATGGCGCTGGCCAGGCGCCGGTCACCCTGGACGTTGAGGCCGACCATGATCCAGATGTTGTTGCGGATGCCGTGGTCGTAGACCATCTCGCCGCGCGTCCAGCAGATGGCGACGGCCTTCTGCCCCGCCGGGATCACGTACGCCACCGGACAGGACAACGCCTCGCAGGTGCGGACTTCCGCGTCCGCCCAGGTCGTGATGGCGTTGTAGGGCGGCTGCGGCGGATCCGCCAGTGCCACCCCGGATCCCGCGACGAGCGCTGCCGCGGAGAGCAGCATCCCCAGTACGAATCTCATCTACGTCCTCCCAGTGGGTTGTCGATCATCAGCAGAAGACTCCCTCTGCGCCCAGGAGGTTGCACGGGGTCAAACGTCAACAAGTGGTTCAAATCGTGCTGCAACGGGTACGTGAACCACATGGCACGGGCGATCTGGAGCGGGTCGATCAGTTTCGGGCTGGTGAGCATCCCGGTGGAGCTGTACAGCGCCACCGAGGACCACACCGTGCACTTCAACCAGTTCCAGCGCGGCACGTCCGACCGCATCCGGTACAAGCGCGTCAACGAGCGCACCGGACGTGAGGTGCCCTACGACAAGATCGTGAAGGGGCACGAGGTCGAGAGCGGCGAGTACGTCGTCGTGGAACCCGAGGAGCTGGACGAGATCGCGCCCGGCCGTTCGCGCACGCTCGACATCGAGGCGTTCGTGGACATCGACGAGATCGACCCCGTGTACTTCCAGAAGACCTACTGGCTCGGGCCGGCCAAAGCCGAGTTCTCCCGGCCGTACCTCCTGCTGGCGCAGGCGATGAAGAAGACGAACCGGGCGGGCATCGCGATGTTCGTCATGCGCGGCAAGCAGTACCTCACGGCGCTCAAGGAGGACAACGGGATCCTCGCCGTGCACACGCTCTTCTTCGCCGACGAGATCAGGCAGCCGAAGGACGTGCTGGACACGACGCCGGAAGGCCGTGCGCCCCGCGGCAAGGAGCTCGACATGGCCGTGTCGCTGGTCGAGTCGATGGCCGACGACTGGCGGCCGAAGGACTACAAGGACACCTACACCGAACGGGTCAACAAGCTGATCAAGGCCAAGCAGAAGGGCCGCGAGGTCGTGGTCGAGGCCGAGCCTCCCGAGGCAACGGGGGTCGTGGACCTCATGGAGGCGTTGCAGCGCAGCGTCGAGGCGAGCAAGAAGAAGCGCGGCGGCAAGAAGGCCGCTAGCTGACGACGAGCGCGGTCGCGTTGTCCGTGCCGCCCGCGTACAGCGCCGCCCGCACGAGCCGCTCCGCCGACACGTGCCCGGACGTGATGGCCTCGATCCCGTTGTGCCCCAACGGTCCGTACACGCCGTCCGACACCAGCACGAGCCGCTGGGCCCGCGTGCCCGCCCGGCCGACGTTCTCGGGCGTGGCGTGCCTGACGGTGTTGGTGACGACGTGCTCGAGCCTGGCGGCGGGCGCGAGACCTCGCTCGCGGAAGTACTCGGCCACCGTGTGGTCGGTCGTGAGCTGGACGAGGTCCTCACCGTCCGAGGCGTACGCACGGGCGTCGCCGGCCCACGCCACGTCGAAGCCGCCGTCGGGACGGGCCACCGCGACGACGATCACCGCGTCACCGGCGTGCACCTGCAGCGCGTCACGGGCGGCGAGGATCGCGGCGACCGGGTCGGTGAGCAGGGCGGCGGCCTGGGCGGCGGCGTGCGCGGCCTCGGCGGCGGCAGCGGAGTCACCCACGCCGTCGGCCACGACGAACGTGCGGCGGTTGTGCGCGTACGCGTCGGCATTGTGCGTGCGTGGTCCACGGTCTGACGCATAGGTCACGGTCAGCGCGGTGCCCAGTGGCATGGTGCGATCGATCAGCATGGCGGACCTCCCTGCACTCCACTAAGCCCTGCACGGCTTGGAGTCTCCTGTCAGGAGCCTGAGAAAAGCTCTAGAGTTTCGCCGCCCGGCGAAACCGCTCCGCCGCCCGCACCAGCGCGACGGACAGCTCCGGTGGCGACACCACCTCGAACTCCACGGTGATGCTCGCGAGCATGAACACCACGTCGTCCATCGTCTCCCCGCCGACCTGCACGTGGCACGAATTTTCGTCAACAGCGGAAACTTTTCCGTAGCTGCGCCACTCGTCGGCCTGCGCGGCGGGCACGCTCAGTCGCACGACGCCCTGCACCGGCCACCTGTCCGCCACCTTCGCCGCCACGAACGCCCCCGCGTCCCCGCCCGGAATCTCACGGGCCGTGAACCGCGCACCGAACGGGGTCCGCACGCTCATCCGATCGAGTCGAAATGTCCGCCAGTCGTCCCGCTGGACGTCCCACGCGACGAGGTACCAGCGCCGCCCCCACGTCACCAGCCGGTGCGGTTCCACCTCGCGAACCGACTCCTCCCCCGCGTGCCCGACGTAGGTGAACCGGATCCGCTGCCGATCGCGGCAGGCCGTGCCGACCAGCGTGAGCAGCGAGGCGTCCACGACCGGCGGCGTTCCCGTGTGCGGCACGGTGGCGATCTCCAGCGCCGCCACCCGGTGCCGCAGCGCCGACGGCAGCACCTGCTCGACCTTCAGCAACGCCCGCACGGCCGTCTCGCCGATGTTCTCGATGCCGCTCGCGGTCCGCAGCCCCACGGCCACGGCGACCGCCTCGTCGTCGTCGAGCAGCAACGGTGGCAAGCGCGCACCGGACCCGAGCCGGTAGCCACCGCCGGACGTGCCCATCGACGCGTGCACCGGATAGTCGAGCTCGCGAAGCTTCTCGACGTCACGACGAACGGTCCGTGTGGTGACACCCAGCCGTTCGGCGAGTTCCGCGCCGGACCACTCACGGCGCGACTGCAACAGACCGAGCAACTTCAACAAACGGGCAGACGACACTGTAGGACCATATCTGTCCTACAGTCGCCATAGCGTCACGATCATGAAGCCGTTCGAGATCTCCATCCCCCAATCCGACGTCGACGACCTGCACCGCCGCCTCGACCAGACCCGCTGGCCCGACTCCCCGGCAGGAGCGAGCTGGGCCCAGGGCACCCCGCTCGACCGTCTCCAGGAACTGGCCGGCCACTGGCGCGACTTCGACTGGCGCGAGCAGGAACGCAGGCTCAACAAGATCCCGCAGTTCATCACCGAGATCGACGGCGCGCAGGTGCACTTCCTGCACGTGAAGAGCCACAACAACAACGCCGAACCACTGCTGCTCACGCACGGATGGCCGTCGACCTGCTTCGCCTTCGAGGAGATGATCGAACCGCTGAGCCGCGACTTCCACCTCGTGATCCCGTCGGTGCCGGGCTTCGGTTTCTCCGGCCACACCAAGGAGCTCGGCTGGACCATCCCCCGCGTCGCGCGCGTGTTCGCCGAGCTGATGCGGCGCCTGGGCTACGACCGGTACGTCGCGCACGGCTACGACTTCGGCGCCAAGCTCACCCGCGAACTGGCGATGCTCGACGAGGTCCGCGCGATCCACGTCAACCAGATCTTCTCCGCGATGGTCACGGCCGACACCGCCGACATGGAGGTCGAGGCCGAACGCAGGTCGGCGGAGAAGCAGTTCAAGTACGACACAGAGCAGTTCGGGTACGCGTTCATGCAGGGCACACGGCCTCAGTCGGTCGCCTACGCGCTCACCGACTCGCCGGTCGCGCAGCTGGAGTGGATCGAGTGGACGTTCCACACGTGGAGCGACCCGGAGATCGGGGTACCCCTCGACGCACTGCTGACCGACGCGTCGATCTTCTGGTTCACCAGGACCGCCGGCTCGTCGGCGCGGTACTACCAGGAGGGGGACGAGACGTGGGGCGAACTGGAGCCCGATTCGGCGACGCCGACCTCGGTGGCGGTGTTCCCGCACGACGCGGGCGTGCCGATCCGGCGGTTGGCCGAGCGCAACCACAACATCGTGCGGTGGACCGAAATGCCCCGCGGCGGGCACTTCGCGGCCTTCGAGGTGCCGGAGCTGATGGCGGCGGAACTGCGAGAGACGTTTCTTTTGTGAGGTCAGCTCGTGAGCGGTTACGGTGATCACCGTGCGGTTCACGGTCTTCGGCGGGGTCTCGGCGCAGGTGCGCGGCCGCGTGACCGAGTTCGGCCCGACGCGGCTGGGGGCGCTGCTCGGCGTCCTGCTCGTCGACGCGGGCCAGGCGATCAGCGCCGACGACCTGGTCGACCGCGTCCTGGGTGACGCACCGCCGCCACGCGCCCGCGCGATGGTGCAGACCTGGCTGACCCGGCTGCGGCAGACGTTGCCCGGCCTGGTCGAACGCGAGGGCACCGGCTACGTGGTGCGGGTCGATCCGCTGGAGATCGACCTGCACCTCTTCCGGCACCTGGTGCGCACCGGCAGGACCGCCGAGGCGCTGCCGCTCGCGGGGGACGAGCTTCTGTCCACACTGGACACGCCGTGGGCGCGTGGGCGTCGCGCGGCCTTCGCGGACGAGCTCCTCGAAGCGCGGCTGGACCACGTCGACGCACGGCTGCGGCAGGACGAGCACGCGGCGCTGGTGCCGGAACTGCGGGCCCTCGCAGCGGTTCGCCCGCTGGACGAACGGATCGCCGCCCAGCTGATCGAGGCGTTGCACGGCAGCGGCCGCACGAGCGAAGCCGCCGGGCACTTCGAGGTGATCAGGGCGCGGCTGCAGGACGAACTGGGCGCCGAGCCGTCACGCCCCCTGGTCACCCTGCACCGGCGCCTCCAGTCGGCCTCGGCACCGCGGCAGCTTCCCGCCCCTCCCAAGCCTTTCACCGGCAGGGCGCTGGAACTGGCGGAGCTGGACCAGGCACCGAACGGGGTCGTGGTGATCACCGGCACCGGCGGGGTCGGCAAGACCTCGCTCGCCGTGCACTGGGCGCACCGGGCCGCGGAACGGTTCCCGGACGGTCAGCTCTACGTGAACCTGCACGGGTTCGGGCCGAGCGGCGCGGCGGTCAGCCCCGGCGACGCGCTGCTGCGGTTCCTGTCGGCGCTCGACGTGCCGCGCACCGAGGTGCCGCACGACCTGGCGGGGCAGTCGGCGTTGCTGCGGGACGCGCTCGCGGACAAGCGCGTGCTGATGGTGCTCGACAACGCCACGGACACCGACCAGATCGAACCGTTGCTGCCGCGCACCCCGAACACGCACGTGGTGATCACGAGCCGGACGGCGCTCAAACCCGCGCACGCCCACGCGTTGCCGCTGGGACTGCTGCCGCCCGACGACGCCCGTGAGCTGCTGGCCGCCCGCATCGGGCACGACCGCGCGCAGGCGGAACCGGACGCGGTCGACACCGTCGTCCGGCGGTGCGCCCGGCTTCCGCTGGCGCTCGCGGTGGCCGGCGCGCGGGCGGCGACGCAGCCGGAGTTCCCGTTGGCGGCGCTGGCCGACGAGCTCGCGGACCTGGACGCGTTCGCCGACGACGATGACGTGACCGCGGACCTGCGGTCGGTGTTCTCCCACTCCTGCAAGGCACTCAGCGCCGAGGCGTTGCGGTTGTTCCGGTTGCTGGGGCTCATGCCGGGCTCCGACATCAGCCTGGCGGGTGCCGCGTCGCTCGCAGGGCGGGGGTTGCGGGAGACCGAGGCGCTGCTGGAGGAACTGGCCAGGGCGAACCTGATCGACGAACCGGAGCCCGGCCGGTTCACCTGCCACGACCTGCTGCGCGACTACGCGGCCGAGCTGGCGCTGCCCACCGAACGGGACGAGGCCCTGCACCGGTTGCTCGACCACCTGGCCCTGACGAGCGTCGAGGCGGGCGTCGCGTTCACCCCGACCCGCCACCGCCCGGCGACACCGGAACCGGCCGACGGCGTGGTGATCACGCCGATCAGCACGCAGGAGGAGGCGCTGGCGTGGCTGACGGCCGAGCACCCGACGCTGATGTCGGCGATGCCGCACGGCACCCCGGCCCAGACGTGGCTGATGGGCTGGTCGCTCGCCGACGTCCTCGACCGGCAGGCCCACTACCGCGATCTGCTGACGTCACAACAACTCGCCGTCGCCGCACTGGAACAGCTCGACGACGCCGACGGCCTGGGCCGCACGCTGATCAACCTCGGCCGCGGTCTCGGCAGGGCGGGCAGGCAGGCCGAGGCGGAGGTGGCGCTGCGGCGGGCGTTCGAGGTGTACGAGGGCAACCCGGCGGGCCAGGCGGGTGTGCTGCTCAACACGGCGATGCTGTGCCCGGACGACAGGATCGCGGAGGCGATGGAGCACACGCGGCGCGGCCTGGCGTTGTTCGAGGAGTGCGGTGACGAGTACGGGCAGGCCAACGCGCTGACAGGACTCGCGTGGGGCCACGGCAAGCTCGGCGAGTTCGCGTTGGCGCTGGAGTACGGCGAACGCGTGATGCCGATGTGGCAGGCGATGGGGCACGTCCTCGGCCAGGGCGAGACGTGGGACAACCTCGGCACCGCCTACCTCGGGCTGGGCGAGCCCGCGAAGGCCGTCGAGGCGTTCACCCGGTCCGCGGAGCACTTCCGGATCGGCGGCGACCGTTCCCTGGAAGCGACCGCGTACGAGGAGCTCGGCGACGCCCACGCGGCCGCGGGTGACGCCGAGCTCGCTCGGGAGGCCTGGCAGACCTCCGTGAGACTGCACGCGGAAGCCGGTCTGCCGGCCGAACGCGTGCTGGCGAAGCTACAGACCGAAGGCCAGTAGCACGGACCCGTGCGGGTTCACCCAGTCCGAGGTGTAGCCCGACTGCACGTAGACCATGCCGTCCGACACCGCCGCGCCCGTGCCGGGACCGGCCATGACACCGCCGCGGCCGGTCAGTCCGTTGACGCCGCGAACGTCCTGCACGGTGTCGTGGGACCACAGGATCTTGCCGGTCTTCGTGCTGTACGCCCGGAACTTGCCGTCCTGCGCGCCCAGCCACACCACGCCGGGCGTGCTGGACACCGGTACGCCGTGCGCCCGCGCACATCCCGGCTGGCCTGCCGCACCACCCGTGGAGCACCCGTCCTCGGGTGCCGCGGTCTCCCACAGGACGGTGCCGGTGGCGGGATCCACCGCGAAGAGCTTGCCGGGATCGGCGTAGTAGGTCGCGATGTAGAGCCGTTTGCCGTCGTAGCTCGAGCCCCACTGGATGCCCGACACACCACCGCTGGGCAGCGGCACGCCGAGCTGCCGGCGCCACACGACCTGCCCCGTCGCGGCGTCGAACACGTGGTAGACACCGGATTTCTGACCGACGCCGACGAGCTGCCTGCCGCCTGCGGAGAACAGGTTCGGCGTGGCACCGATGTCGTAGTCGAGGTTGGTGCCGTCCTTGAGGCCCGGGCAGTAGCCCTCGGGGTCCGGTTCGTTGCACGCCCAGCGCCACGTGTCGGCGTCGGTGACCTGGTTGGTCCACCTCACCGCGCCGGTGCGGGCGTCGAGCGCGAGCAGCGAGTCGAACTCGCCGCCCTTGCCTGTGTAGTTCTGGCCGGTGCCGACGTAGAGCGTGCCGGTCCTGCGGTCGATCACCGGTGAGCTCCACACCCCGACACCGGACGGCTCGAACCGCTTGGCGCCGTTGGGCCACGTGCCGACCTCGACCGGTTCCGGCACCGTGTAGTGACGCCAGACCAGCGCGCCGGTGTCGATGTCGTAGGCGTCGATGTGACCGCGGAAGGTGCAGCACGGGTAGTCGCGCGGCAGCACGTTCTCGCTGCTGGACGTGCCGACGTACACCAGTCCGTTGTGGACGATCGGCGAGCTGGTCGTGATGGCGGCGACGGTGTCGTCCATCTGGGTCTGCCAGCGCTTGCGGCCGGTCCGCTGGTCGAGCGCGAACAGCCTGCCCGCGCTGTCGCCGAAGAACACCTTGCCGTCGCTGACGGTCGGCCCGTCGGAGTTGAACGCGTACCGGGGCGCCGCCGGGAGCGTGAACTCCCACCTGGCTTTCCCGGTGCGCTTGTCGCGGGCGTAGAACTTGCCGTCGGGGCCACCGAAGTAGACGGTGTCGCCGACGACGGCCGGCTGGCTGCGGACGGCGTTGAAGTCGCCCTTGGGGTACGCGAACGCCCACTTCAGCTCGAGCTTGCTCGTGTTGCCCGCGTTGATGCGCCATTCGGCGGCGTTGTGACGGGAACCGTTGAGGTCCTTCTGCCATCCGGCCCAGTCCGCCGTGGCGTGTGCCGTGGCGGGTGAGGCGGTCAGCACTACTAGCGCTGCCGTGAGCAGCGATGTGGTTCTGAGCATGGAATTTCCCCCTTCCGCCACCCACCCTGGCAGTGACGGAAGGGGGAAGCGACCCCTTGAAGTCGTGTTGAGGCTTAGCCGATCGGTTGATGCGTGACGACGTCGACGCCGGGATAGCCGCGGCTGACGATCGGGTTCTGGGCGCCGTAGAGGTACTGGCGGAAGAACGCCGGGACGTAGGTCGTGGCGACCTTCCGCTGCTGTTCAGGCGTCAGGCCGGTGTCCTTGCAGTTGCCGTCGTTGTCGTAGGTCCACTCGGTGTTGAAGAAGTTGTGGTTGGCACGCTTCGGCGTGACGAGGTGGACGGGGACGAGGTTGCGGCCCTGCGCGTTGCGGACGTAGTGGCTCGCCTGATCCCACGCCGGGTCGCATTCTCCTGTCATGACCGCGAACGGGATCTTCGTGATGCGGTAGTCGAGGTTCTCCGGCGCCTCCGGATCCGGCGCGTAATACCCGGCAGGAGCGAGCGGGAGAACCGCCTTGATCCGCACGCCGGCCGGGAGTGCGTGCGCGTGGTTGTCCGACGCCTGCCAGACCGCGCCGCGGCCGCCGCGCGAGTGGCCGAGCGTGCCGACGTTGGTCACGTCGACGTGCCCTGTGAAACCGCGCAGCCGCCCGACCAACGGGCCTCTGCCTTCGTTGAGGTCACGCCACATCTCGAGATGCTTGCTCATCAGCGCCGCGCGCGCCACGTCCGCCGGTTGGCCGAGCTCTCCCGCGTTGACGCCGTTCGCGCTCAGCGACACGACCACGAAACCCTGGCGCGCCAGCTCCTCTGCCAGGTAGTCGTAGCCGCGGTAGCTCGGGAAGGTGTCCCCCTCCGGGCAAGGCCAGAGCCACTCCTCCTCGTTTCTGCACGTCTTCCAGTAGCCGTGTGCCAGCAGCACGAGCGGCCGTTTGCCGACGAGCGTGCGTGGTGCGTGCACGACCGCGGTGAGCTCGAGATCCGCGACGGGGCCGCCCGGTTCGGTGTGAAAGCCGGGCACCTGGAAGGCCCGATCACCGAGCGAGTACTCGACCTTTCTGACGTCCTGCCCTGGGGCCGCAGAGGTGGCCGGCGCGGTCAGCGCCATCGCCATCACGACCACGGCCGCGGCTTTTCCGATTGCCATGCCGAAGATCTCATCGCCCGCGTGTAGGGATCTTGTCCGGACCATGTCACGGTTCTGCCACAGCGACGCTGCCGACGAACCCGGCGAACCGTTCCGCCAGAGGCCCGGCGCCCGCGTTCAGCTCACGCCACAGCTCCTCGTGCGCCGCCACCGACCACCGGTCGTCGACCACGACCACGACGAACCCCTGCCGCGCCCTCTCCCGTGCGAGGTCGTCGTGGAAGCCGAACACCAGCGGCCGCACGCCCACGAGGGTCCGCGGCGCGTGCACGTGGGCCGTCAGGTCCCCGACCGCGTAGTCCACTCGCATGACGGCTGGGCTGTAGTCGTCCGGAGACGTGGTCGCGGCCGTGCTCGGCGAGGTCAGCATCATCGCGACGGCGACGGCCACCAGGACTCTCCCGATTGCCATGAGCACGATCTCATCGACTCCACGTACTGGGAACGTCCGTGCTTTGTCACGGTTTCGCCACAGCGCCCTCGATCCCGTCGAGCAGCACCCGCAACCCGTTGCGGAAGTTCTCGACGGCGTCGTTCTCCAGGTACGGCAGCTCCGGGTCGACGGGTTCGCGGTCGCTTTCCAGCAGGTGCAGCACCGGGAACTTCTTCGCCAGGTCCGGCTCGATCTCCATCAACACCGCGGACCGCGCGTACCACCACTCCTCGTCGGCCTCACCTGTCGCGCCGCCGGCCGCACGTGCCTCCGCGACCGTCTGGGCGGCCCCGCGCACGAAGTAGTTGATGGCACCGACGATGCCGCGCAGCTGACGGCCGGGCAGCCCGGTGGACACGAGGATCCTGGCCAACGCCTCGACCACCGCGAACTCGTGCGGTCCGAGAACGGGACGTGCCTGCGACACCTGCAGCACCCACGGGTGACGGCCGTAGAACTCCCACATGTCGTGCGCCCACTGCGTGACGGCGGGCCGCCAGCCGTCGTCGAGCGGGTACGACGTCGGCAGCTCGGCCATCGTGCGGTCGTACATCAGGTCGACCAGCTCGTTCTTGCCGGGCACGTAGGTGTAGAGCGCCATCGCGGTGCGCCCGAGCCGTTCCCCCACCGCCCGCATCGAGAACGCCATGCCCTGCTCGTCCGCCACGGCGATGCCCGCGTCGACGATCGCGTCCACGCTCAGTCCCGGCTTCGGGCCGGGCCTCTTCTCCGCAACCGTCCCGCGCCAGAGCAGTTCGATGGACCGGCGCGGATCGCCCTGACCTGCGTAGACGACCACGGTTGCGACTCCTTACAGCGTAAAGTAACCTCGAACAGCTCATACTTTACGGCATAAAGAATCATTCTTGGGGGAAGCAGCTGTGAACGCTGTCGCCGACAGCCACGACGTGATCGAGGTCCGCGGGGCGAGGGAGAACAACCTCGCGGACGTGTCGCTCGACGTCCCCAAACGCCGCCTGACCGTCTTCACCGGCGTGTCCGGCTCCGGCAAGTCCTCGCTGGTCTTCGGCACGATCGCGGCCGAGTCGCAGCGCATGATCAACGAGACCTACACCGCGTTCCTGCAGTCGTTCATGCCGTCGATCGGGCGTCCGGACGTGGACGCGCTGCGCAACCTGAGCGCGGCGATCATCGTCGACCAGGAGCGGATGGGGGCCAACTCTCGTTCCACCGTCGGCACCGCGACCGACGCGCACACCATGCTCCGGATCGTGTTCAGCAGGCTCGGCCAGCCGCACGTCGGCACGTCCGGGGCGTTCAGCTTCAACCTGCCGGAGGGCATGTGCCCGGCCTGCGAGGGGCTGGGCAAGGTCACCACGATCGACGTCGACGCCATCGTCGACCGGTCGAAGTCGTTGAACGACGGCGCGATCGACGCCCCGAACTACGGCGTCGGCACCTGGTACTGGCAGGTGCTCGCGAAGTCCGGGCTGTACCCGGCGGACAAGCCGATCAGCGAGTTCACCGAGCAGGAGCTGCACGACTTCCTGTACAAGCCCACGACGAAGCTGAACGTCGGCGGCACCAACGTCACCTACGACGGCCTGATCCCGAAGCTGCAGCGGACGATCCTCGCCAAGGACCGCGAGTCGATGCAGCCGCACGTGCGGGCGTTCGTCGACCGGGCCGTCACGTTCGCGACCTGCCAGGACTGCCGGGGTGCCCGGCTGAACGAGGCCGCGCTCGGCTCGAAGATCCGCGGGGTGAACATCGCGGACTGCAGCGCCATGCAGATCAGCGACCTCGCCGAGTTCGTGCGCTCGCTCGACGACCCGTCCGTCGCACCGCTACTGGCCACGTTGCGCGACACGCTGGACTCCCTGGTCGAAATCGGCCTGGGCTACCTGTCGCTCGACCGCGAGTCCGCGACGCTGTCCGGCGGCGAGTCGCAGCGCGTGAAGATGGTGCGGCACCTCGGATCGTCGCTGACCGACATCACCTACGTGTTCGACGAACCGACCGTCGGCCTGCACCCGCACGACATCCAGCGCATGAACAACCTGCTGCTCCAGTTGCGGGACAAGGGCAACACCGTCCTCGTCGTCGAGCACAAGCCGGAGACCATCGCGATCGCCGACCACGTGGTCGACCTGGGTCCCGGTGCGGGCGTGAACGGCGGCCACGTCTGCTACTCCGGTGACGTGGCCGGTCTGCGCGCGTCCGGCACGTTGACGGGACGGCACCTCGACCACCGCGCGAAGCTGCGGCCGGAGTTCCGTTCCCCCAAGGGTTTCCTGACGATCGACGGTGCGAGGCTCAACAACCTCAAGGACGTCTCGGTCGACCTGCCGCTCGGCGTGCTGACGGTGGTCACCGGTGTCGCGGGCTCCGGCAAGTCGTCGCTGATCCACGGCTCCCTGCGCGGACGGCCGGACGTCGTGACGGTGGACCAGTCGCCCATCCGCGGCTCGCGCAGGTCCAACCCCGCCACCTACACCGGCCTGCTCGACTCGGTGCGGACGGCCTTCGCCAAGGCCAACGGCGTGAAGGCGGCGTTGTTCAGCGCGAACTCCGAGGGCGCGTGCACGCACTGCAAGGGCATCGGCCTCGTCTACACCGACCTGGCGATGATGGCCGGTGTCGCGACGGTCTGCGAGAAGTGCGAGGGCAAGCGCTTCACCCCCGAGGTGCTGCGCTACACGTTGCGGGGCAAGAACATCAGCGAGGTGCTCGGCATGTCCGTGGCCGAGGCGCGCGACTTCTTCCCGTCCGGTCAGGCGAACGCCGTGCTGAGCCGGTTGCACGACGTCGGCCTGTCGTACCTCTCGCTCGGCCAGCCGCTGACCACGCTGTCCGGCGGTGAACGTCAACGGCTGAAGCTCGCGATCCACATGGCGGAGAAGGCTTCCACGTACGTGCTGGACGAACCCACGTCCGGCCTGCACCTCGCGGACGTCGACCAGCTGCTCGGGCTGCTCGACCAGCTGATCGACGCGGGCAACACGGTGATCGTGATCGAGCACCACCTGGCCGTGATGGCGCACGCCGACTGGATCGTCGACATGGGCCCCGGCGCCGGGCACGACGGCGGTCAGGTCGTCTTCACCGGCACACCGGCCGAGCTCGTCGCCTCGGACACCCTCACCGCACAGCACCTGAAGGAGTACCTGTCGTGATGCTGACCGTGACCTCGGTCCGGAGGCTGACCCCGCGCATGGTGCGCCTGACGTTCAGCGGCGACGGGCTCTCGGACCTCGACACCTGGCCGGACCAGCAGCTGAAGCTGTTGTTTCCCAAGCCCGGCTGCTCGGCGCACGTGTCGGACTCCCCCGACGTCGGCACCTGGTACCAGGCCTACCTGGCCGTGCCGGAACCCGAACGGCCGTGGATGCGCAGCTTCACCGTCCGCTCGTTGGCCGACGGTGTGCTGACCGTCGACTTCGTGCTGCACGGCGACAACGGCCCTGCCTCGCACTGGGCCGCGTCCGCACAGGTCGGTGACGTCATCGGCCGGTTCGGCCCGTCACCGGAGTACGCCCGGCCGCTCGGCACCGCGGACCTGCTGCTGTTCGCGGGTGACGAGACGGCGTTGCCCGCGATCGCCTCGCTGCTGGAGCTCCTGCCGTCCTCGCAAAGGTTCCTCGCGTTCGTCGAGGTGGCGGACCCGGCGGAGGAGCTGGACGTCCCCGGTGTCCGCTGGGTGCACCGCAGTGCCGGCGAGGACCTGGTCTCGGTGGTGTCCGCGATCGAGGTCCCGTCCTCGGTGTGGGTGTGGCTCGGCGGCGAGGCGTCGGCGGTGCGGGCGCTGCGCAGGCACTTCGTCGGACTGGGAGTGTCCAAGAAGGACATCGAGTTCGCCGGCTACTGGCGGCGGACGCTGACCCAGGACGACGCTCCCACGGCCGACGACCTCGCCGAGGCACAGGAGCGGATCGCCTCGCTCAGCGACTGACCACCAGCACCGCGCTTCCGGCCGGCACGTCGACCCTGGTCGTCGTGCCGGTCACCTTCACGGTCTTCGGCCGCGGCACGAACTTCCCGTCCTTTCCGACCGCCGAGCCCGCGAGGGTGATCTCCTTGGAGTCCAGTTTCGGCGCGGTCAGCACGTAGACCCGTGCGTGCCGGGCCTTGGCGGGCAACGTGATCGTCGCGGTCACCGCGCCCGCGCTCTTGTTGTTGACGAACGCGTTGTTGCCGATTCCCCACGCCGTGACCGCGTCCGCCCCGGTGACGCTCGCCGCGTGGTAGGCACCGGGCCCAGCCAGCTTCCACAGCAGCTCACCGTAGTAAACCGCCTGCACGCCAACGGGATTGAGCCCGTCGTAACGGATCGGCGAGTAGTGCAGCGGGAACTGCGTCGACGTGCCGCCGTGAAAGTTGATGCCCGCACCCTGCCGCGCCGCGACACCCGACATGTAGTCGAGCGACCACAGCGCCGCCGCCTGCACGTTGCTGACGCCGTCCGCGCCACCGTGGAAGTAGTTGTTCGCCTCGGTGACGCGCCACTGCGGGATCCCGTTGGCGGACCAGGCCTTCTGCATCGCGGCCGAGATGGTGGGCAGCCTGCCGGAGGAGTTGGACGCCAGCATCTTCGTGATGTCGGCCTCGGTGTTCTTCGCGATGTAGACGTGCGTGGACAGGATGTTCACTCCCCTGTCCTTCTGCGTGCGGGCGAAGTCCTCCGCCCACGAGCTGCTGTTCGCCTGGCCGGGACCGTCGAACTTCGCACCGGGCACCCTCGTCCTGATGGCGTCGGCGAACTTCGTGAACAGCGCCTCGTACTCCGGCCACGTCTTGACGTAGACGTTCGGCTCGTTGCCGATCTCGAACGCCACCAGGTCGCCGCCGAGCGTCCTCGCCGCCACCTCGGCTTCGTCGGCGGCCTTCTCGGGCGTGTTGGTCTTGAGGTTGATGCCGTAGACGACCTTCCAGCCCGTGGCCTTCGCGAACAGCGCGAGCTCGCGGACGTCCGCCGGGGTGACCTCCTCGGCCCTGCCGCCGGGGCCGTCCGGGTTCCAGGTGGTCATGTCCACCAGGTTGCCGCCGATCCGCAGCAGGCTCGGGCCGAGCAGGCGGAAGAGGCGGACCAGGCCGGCGTTGCGGGCGTTGAACATCCGGGCGCCGACCCGGTCCTTCTCGTAGCTGAAGCCGGCGAAGTCCCTGCCGACCTCGCTCTTGCTCGCCGGATCGACCCTCACGGTGATCTCCGACGCCGCGTGCGCGGGTGCCGCGCTCAGCGCGATCAACAGGGCTGCCACGACCGCTCGCATCAGGAGTCCTCTCGTCCTCAGGCGGCGGCCCGCTCCTACCTTAGATCGGATGTTTGCGGAATTCGAGCAGACTGCGCCCGACGGTTACTTCAGTGACGGATTCGAGCGCCAATCCGTGTGATGAGGCTAGTTCCGTGAAGTCCTCGAGCACTCGGTCGCGGCCTCCGAAGTGCACGAGCATGGTCAGGTCGAACCAGGTTCCGCCGCCCACACCTCCGAGGGATTCGATGACGAGCAGCCGTCCGTGCTCGGGCATCGCCTCGACGCAGCGGGCGAGGATCCGGTGGGCCTGCTCGTCGTCCCAGTCGTGCAGGACGTCGAACAGCAGGTAGGCGTCACCGCCGGTGGGCAACGGGTCGAAGAAGCTGCCGCCGGTCACCTCTGCGCGGTCACCGAGCAGCTCGCGTGCGCCCGCGGCGGTCTCCTCGAGGTCGACCAGGTGGCCGCGCATCCCGGGGTTCGCGGTGAGGATCGCGGCGAGCAGCGTGCCGTGACCACCGCCGACGTCGACGAGCGTGCCGAAGCGCGACCAGTCGAAGTTGGCCACGACCTGCGGGATCCAGGTGCGCATCCGGTCGGTCATCTGCCGGTCGAACGCCTGGCGCAGGTGCGGTTGTTCGGCGAGGTCGGTCCAGAAGTCCTGGCCGTGACGCAGCGGGTAGGCGGCTTCGCCGGTGCGGACGCTGTGGATCAGGTCGATGAACGCCAGGTCGGCGCGTCCGGCGGCGGTGTCGTGGTGCAGCAGGTTGTTGAGCCCGTTGCCGGCGTCCGTGCAGAGCAGCGCGCCGAACTCCGTGGTGCGGTGGCCGGTCGCGGTGCGTTCGACGACACCGAGCGTGGTCAGGTGGTTGAACAGGAGGCCGAGGGCCATCGGGTCGACGCCGAGTTCTGTCGCCAGGTCTGTGGTCGTGGCGTTCTCACGGAGGCGATCGGGCAGGCCGAGGGTGACCGCGACCCTCAGCGTCATCGGGGTGACCAGGTCGGCCATGTCGCGGAGCTTCTGCACGTCGTTTCCCACGAAGATCCACCCTGCCAGCGCCCGCAACCCGTTTTGGACGCTTACCGTGTGCATATGAGGACCAACTGGGCGGGCAACGTCACGTTCACCGCGGCGCAGGTAGTCGAACCGACGTCGGCCGATGAACTGCGGGCGACCGTGCGCGGCTCGTCCGCGGTGCACGTGGTCGGCTCCGGGCACTCGTTCAGCCCGATCGCGGACACGGCGGGCACGCTCGTGTCCCTGTCGGAGATGCCCCAGGTCTTCGAGGTCGACGGCTCCACGGTGCGGGTCAGCGCCGGCACGACCCTGGCGACGCTCGCCGTGCTGCTGGAGTCCTCCGGTCTCGCGCTGCACACGTTGCCGTCCCTGCCGCACATCACCATCGCTGGCGCGATCGCCACCGCCACCCACGGCTCGGGCAGCCGCTCCCTCGCCGGCGCGGTCCGGTCCGTCGAGGTGATGCGCGGCGACGGCTCGGTCGTCGAACTGACCTCCGCGGGCGCCGCCGTGTCGCTGGGCGGCCTGGGCGTGGTCACCACCGTGACCCTGGACGTGGTGCCGTCGTTCCAGGTGGAGCAGACCGTCTACGAGGACGTCGCCTGGACCACGCTGCTGACCTCGCTGGAGCAGATCTTCGACGGCGCGTACAGCGTGAGCGCGTTCGTCGACTGGCAGGGCGGCGCGACCCTCTTCGTGAAGCACCGCGTCGGCGACCCTGCGTTCGGTTTCCCCGGACGAGCCGCTGACGGCCCGCGCCACCCGGTCGTCGGCCAGCCACCGGTTCACTGCACCCTGCAGGGCGGCGTGCCCGGCCCGTGGCACGAGCGCCTCCCCCACTTCCGCGCCGAGTTCACCCCGTCCGTGGGCGAGGAGCTCCAGACCGAGTACTTCGTCCCCCGCACCCGCGCGGTGACGGCGTTGCGGGCCCTGGCGGAGATGTCCACGGTGATCTCGCCGCTCGTGCAGGCCTGCGAGATCCGCACGATCGCCGCCGAACCGCAGTGGCTCAGCCCGGCCCACGACCGCGAGAGCCTGGCGATCCACTTCACCTGGGTGCCGAACACCCCGGCCGTGCTGGCCCTGCTGCCACGCCTGGAGGAGGCCATCGCGCCGCGGCCGCACTGGGGCAAGCTCTTCACCGTGCCACCGACGTTGCTGGCGGCGCGCTACCCGCAGTGGGACTCGTTCCGGGCGCTGCTGCGGGAGCACGACCCGAAGGGAGTGTTCCGCAACGACTTCCTGGCCCGCTTCTTCGGTTCGGCCGGGACCTGATCTCAGTCGGCGTCGATGCCGCAACCGTCGACGTCGCCGTCGAAGCCGCCACCACCGGATCTTCTCCTGGTGCGGCTGTGCGACCCCTCCGGGAACCCGAGGATGCCGGCACCCAGCATGCTCAGCCCCACGGCGCCGTAGAGCAGCCCGGTCAGCACGCGGAAGAAGATGTTGGTGATGGGATCACCGGCACCGTTCGACCAGACGACGTCGCCGGTCACGGTCAGCGCGGCCATGACCGTCACGCCGGCGCCGAGCAGGAACGCCACCACGCGACCCGCCGCCTTCTGGACGCGCCGGGGCTTCTGGACGGGTGGTGGCGGTGGCGCGGGCGGTGTGTTGATCACATGGGTGCCATCGGGGCCGGCCACCGAGTTCGCCACGGCCTGGGCGTGCACGCTCTCCGGCCACCGCGTGGAGGAGTCGAACCGGACGCCACCGAACGTGGCGAGGTCGATCCGCCCGCCGGGCAACGGGAGCAGCGCGTCGGTGAGGTCCGCGCCGCGCAGGTCGGCGGAGGTGAGGACGGCCTTCCGGAGGTTGGCCCGGACGAGGCTGGCGCCGACCAGGCTGGCGTGGCGCATCGTGCAGGAGAGGATCACCGCACCGTCGAGGCGGGCTCCGTCGAGAACCGCGCGGTCGAAGTCACCGCCGTCGATCTCGACTCCGGACAGGTCGGCCCCGGTCAGGTCGGCACCGGCGAAGCTGGTCGCCTGGAACTGCGTGCGCCCGAGAACGTGCCCGGAGAGATCGGCACCGCGGAGGTTCGCCCCGTCGAGCTCCGGGGCTCCGAGCGTCGCCCCGCGAAAGTCCGCGCCGGAGAGGTTGATGCTGCCGACGTCCCACCAACTGACGTTGCTCACGTCCGCGCCGCGGAGATCCGCGCCGTGCAGGTCGATTTCAGGCTGCTCGCATCCGGGAGGGAAGGTGACTCCGCGAAGGTCGGCGCCGGGGACGAGCCGTCCGCGGAAGTCATCAGCCTCCATCGACCAATTGTGGCGCCGATTCACCTCACGACGCGCCGCCCTTCTGGCGCAACGCTTCCAGCTCGTCGTCCGGCACGCCGTAGGTCGTCGCGACGGACACCTTCGGCGAAGTGATCAACAGCCCTGGCCCCCACTCCTCGACCACGATCCCGCGCTGGTGATCGGACTCGAAGAACGGCTTCCCGGAGATCCCCAACGACACCTCGTGAGGCCAGAACAGCGTGCGGCGAGCCCGGCCGGGCTGGTACTCGTGCGCGAACTTCAGCTGGTGCAGGAAGGTGATCCAGCCTTCGGTGATCTCGTCGTAGTACTCGTCCCACTCCGGCAGCGTGCCCTTGGGCGCACGCGTGAGCACGACCCGCGTGCCTTCCGGGACCGGGGTCAGCGTGAACGTGTCGTGCCCGTGGATGGACAGCGCGTGCGAGCCCGTCTCCTCCGCGTCGGTGAAGAACGTGCCGTCGATCTCCTGCTCCAGGCCGTCGTACTCCCAGCCGTGCCAGTGCAGGATCTTCTGCTTGTCGCGGAACGACTCCCACACCTCGTCGACCGGCGCGGCCACGGTGATCTCGATCCTGACGCCCTCATCGCTCATCGGACACTCCTGGATGGCCCAAGGCGACCACCCGGTACGGGCGGCCGGAGTCGGTGTCGTACTTCAACGCGATCTGCCGCACCGCTTCGGCGAGGTCGCTCGTGAACTCGTGGACGTCGCCCGGCGCGCCGAAGCGGACCGTCGTCTCGACCGTGAAGGTGAGCAAGCGTTTTCCGGCAGCCGCGGCCGCGCCGGACATCCGTTCCACCTCGCGCGCGGTGTCGGCGGCCACCGACACCAGGTGCGTTGCGGCGAACTGGTCCTGGACGTCCGCGGCGATCTCGCGGCCCGGCCGGGCGCGCAGCACGCGTTCGACGCAGCCGCGCCGTTGCCGCTCCTCGACCAGCTCGACGAGTCCTGCCTGTTCCAGCGCCCGGACGTGGTAGTTCACCCGTTGCCGCGGCAGGTCGAGGGCCGCCGCCAGCTGGGTCGCCGACGCGGGCGACTTCAGCAGCTCCAGCAGCGAGCGGCGCAACGGGGACAGCTCCACGCCCAGCACGGTCCCATTTGACAAATTGATTTGTCAATACCGGAACACGACCGGAAACAGTTAGGTTCGTTGACGGTTGCAACAAACCGCCCCCACCCTGTGAGCCGTGAGAATCCCCCTGCTGGTGGCAGCGTTGGCAGCAGCAGCGATCGTTCCTGTGTGGACGGTCGCGGCGCAGGCCGACGTCGTGCCCGGAACCGCTTATCAGGTGACGAACGTCGGCAGCGGAAAGTGCGTGGAGTCGCTGGGATCGGCGAACGGCGCACAACTCCGCCAACAAGGATGCTCTGGGCAGAAGTGGACCTTCACGCCCACGAGCGACGGCTACTACACGGTCGGTGAAGGCGCGGTCTGGGACGTCTCGAACGTGTCGGCCGCGGACAACGCGCTGATCCACATGTGGCAGAACTTCAGCGCGAACAACCAGCAGTGGCGCCCCGAACAGGTGGGCACCGACACCTACCGGTTCGTGAGCAGGCACAGCGGCAAGTGCCTCGACGTGCCCGGCGCGACCACCAACGACGTTCAGCTGGTCCAGTACACCTGCAACGGGACCAACGCCCAGGCGTTCAGGCTCACGACCTCCGCGCCGCCCGACCCGACGCAGCCGGACTTCGGCCCGAACGTGCTGATCTTCGACCCGTCGATGCCCGCGAGCACCATCCAGTCGCGGCTCAACGACGTCTTCCGGCAGCAGGAAGAGGGTCAGTACGACGCACGCCGGTTCGCGATCTTCTTCAAGCCCGGCAACTACAACGTCGACGTCAACATCGGCTTCTTCACCCAGGTGCTGGGGCTCGGCCTGAACCCCGACCAGGTGACCATCAACGGCCAGGTCCACGTCGAGGCCGACTGGTTCGAGGGCAACGCGACGCACAACTTCTGGCGCGGCGCGGAGAACCTCGCGATCAGGCCACCGGGCGGCACCAACACGTGGGCCGTCTCGCAGGCCTCCGCGATGCGCCGCACGCACGTCTACGGCAACATGCAGCTCGACGACAACGGCTGGTCCAGCGGTGGTTTCCTGGCCGACTCCGTGGTCACCGGTCAGGTGCGGTCGGGCAGCCAGCAGCAGTGGCTGTCGCGCAACACCGAGTGGGGCTCGTGGACCGGTGAGAACTGGAACATGGTCTTCGTCGGCGCCCGCAACGCCCCGCAGACCACGTTCCCCGAGCCGCCGTACACGAACGTCGCGCAGACCCCTGTCGTGCGTGAGAAGCCGTTCCTGAACATCGACGGCGCCGGCAACTACAACGTGTTCGTCCCGGCCCTGCGCTCCAACTCCAGCGGCACGACGTGGGCCAGCGGCAACCAGCAGGGCACGAACATTCCGCTGTCGAACTTCTTCGTCGCCAAGCCGGGCACGTCGGCCGCGACGATGAACCAGCAGCTCGCGGCCGGCAAGCACCTGCTGCTCACGCCGGGCATCCACCAGGTGAGCGAGCCGATCCGCGTCACGCGCCCCGACACCGTGGTGATGGGCCTCGGACTGGCGACCGTCATGCCCACCAACGGGAACATGGCGCTCGACGTGGCCGATGTGGACGGTGTGAAGATCGCGGGCCTGCTGATCGACGCGGCCCCGACCAACTCGCCACTGCTGATGCAGATCGGCGCACCCGGCAGCTCTGCACGCCATCAGACCAACCCGACGTCGGTGCACGACCTGTACGTGCGCATCGGCGGTTCGGCCGTCGGACGTGCCACGACCTCGTTGGTGGTCAACAGCCACGACGTGATCGGCGACCACCTCTGGCTGTGGCGCGGTGACCACTCTTATGGAGTCGGATGGGACGTCAACAGGGCCGACACGGGACTCATCGTCAACGGCAACAACGTGACGATGTACGGCCTGTTCGTCGAGCACTACCAGAAGTACCAGACCATCTGGAACGGCCAGGGCGGCCGGACGTACTTCTACCAGAACGAAATGCCGTACGAGGTGCCCAACCAGGCAGCGTGGATGAACGGCTCGACGCGCGGCTACGCGGCGTACAAGGTCTCCAACAACGTCACGACGCACGAGGCGTGGGGCCTGGGCAGCTACATCTTCGCCAACGCCAACCCGAGCGTGGTGGCGGACCGGGCGTTCGAGGCACCTCAGACGCCGGGAGTGAAGTTCCACAGCATGGTGACGATCTCGTTGGGCGGTAAGGGCACCATCGAGCGCATCATCAACAACTCGGGTGGAAGGGTGACGGCCGGGTCGACCGAGGCTTACCTGGCCAATTACCCGTGATGTTCCGCTGAGCGGTTTTCGACTGCGCATCCCCGTGCTCCGGTCCGCATAGACTGGAGCATGGGGATGTTCACCGAGCAGTTGCAGCTCATCGAAACCTTGAACCCGGTGTACAACGCACTGACCACCGTGTTCGACGTGCCGGACGACGCGACCGGCCCACTCGCCGGATTCGCGTTCTCCGTCAAGGCCAACATCGACGTCGCGGGCGCCGCGACCACCCACGGCCTGAAATCGTTGGCCGGCAACGTGAAGTCGGCCGACGCACCGATCGTCGCACGGCTGCGCGCAGCCGGGGCGACACCGGTCGGGCACGCGAACATGCCGACGCTCAACGCCCGCGGCATGCACACGTACAGCGAACTGGCCGGGCACACCGTCAACCCGTGGGACGCCGCCAAGTCACCCGGCGGCAGCTCCGGCGGTGACGCGGTCGCGGTGGCCACGGGCATGGTGCGCTTCGGGATCGGCAACGACGGCGGCGGATCCTTGCGGCTGCCGGCTTTTCTCAACGGCGTCTGCGCGCTGAAGCCCAGCTACGGCCGTTATCCGCAGGGCTCGATCTACGGCCAGCCAGACCCGTCGTTCCCGACCCAGGTCATGACGGTCGAGGGCCCGCTCGCCCGGACCGTCGCCGACCTGCGGCTGGTGCACTCGTTCCTGTGCGGTGCGGATCCGGCCGACCCCCGCGCCGTGCCCGTGCCCGCCGACGGGCCGCCGGCGCCGAAGATCGCCGGCTTCGTGCCGGGTGACCCGGTGGTCGAGGAGGCCGCGAAACGGCTGCTGGACGCGGGGTACGAGGTCGAACCGGTCACTCCGCCTCGGGTGGAGGAGGCGTCGGAACTCGCCATGCGCATGATCGCCACGCCGATCGCGCTCCAGTTCGACTCCTACGTCGCGTTCGCCGGTGAGGATCTCGCCGTGTACGCCCGCAACCTGCTGGAAGTGCGGCCGGGCCTGGACATCGGCGAGTTCCTGGCGCTGACGGGCACGCGCCTCGCCATCCAGCGGGAGTGGGCCCAGTTGCTCGACCGCTGGCCGGTGCTGGTCGGGCCAGTGTCGACGATCCCGTCGTTCGAACCGGACCAGGACCGCCGCAGCCCAGAGGCCCTCGCCGCGTACTTCGAGGCGATGAAGCTCTGCGAAGCGACCAGCTTCGCCGGACTGCCGTCGGTCGCCGTGCCGACCGGGTTGCGCGACGGGCTGCCGACCGGCGTCCAGGTGATCTCCCGGATGTACCGGGAAGACCTCGCCCTGGACGCCGCGGCCGTGCTCGAAACCGCGCTCAGCCCAGCCGTTTCGGTCGGTTGATCTTCATCTCGTCCACGTCGGTGACGGTGGCGCGCAGGCCCCGGTAGTCGACGCCCAGCGCGTCGAGGGCCGTGGTCGCGCGCCGCAGTCCCGCTTCGTCCGGTTTGTCGGCAGCGGTGAGGATCACGCGGTAGCTGAAGAAGTCGAGCTTCTCGTCGAACGTCAGCGCGCCGTCCTCGGTGAACCCGCCGCTGCGCAGGAAGTCGAAGCCCTTCAGCCACTCCTGCAAACCAGCGCGCTGGTCGTCGGTCAGGTCGGCGAAGCGTCCGCGGACGAGTACTCGGTAGGTGTGTTCAGCCACGAGCGAAGATGGTCCCCGACCGCGCGCCGGTCTGGCGAACGATTTCTCCGGTGCGGAAGAATCGTGGTCCATGAACGCAAAAGAGCTGGTCACGCGCATCCGGACGGAGCTGCACCCCGGTGAGCACGACAACCTCGTGGTCAAGCTGATCGAAACGGGCGAAGCACCGCGGGCCGTGCTCGCGACGTTCGCCGCGGAAGAGAACCACATCGTGTCGTCGGACTGGCGAACGTTCCTCGCGCTGGCGTCGAAGGCGAGCGAGCCGAACGCGCGGGCGTTCTTCACGCTGCTCGCGGGCGGTGAGGAGCTCGTGCTGCCGATGCTGGAGCCGCTCGCGAACGCCGCCGGCATGTCGTCGAAGGACTTCCAGAACTACGAGCCCTTCCCCGGCTGCCAGGCCTACCCGGCGTTCCAGGCGTGGATGGCGCTCAACGGCGAACCGACCGACGTGATCCTCGCGATCCTGGCCAACTTCACGGCGTGGGGCGGGTACTGCGCCCGCATGGCGAAGGGGCTGCGCGAGCACTACGGGTTCGACGACGAGGCGTGCGCGTTCGTGGACTTCTTCGCCACGCCCGCCCCGCAGCTGGAGGAACGCGCGCTCGCCGCCGTTCAGGCCGCCCTGGACTCAGGGTGGCAGCCAAAGCACGCGTGGCGCTACGGCCGCCTCCTCCAGGCCTACGAACTGGAATTCTGGTCCACCCTCGCCTGAAAACGATGAACGGCGCATTTGTCCACCTGAGGTGGACAAATGCGCCGTTCATCGAGTTAACGGGGGAGATAGGCGCGTTGGGACTTGGAGAACTCGTAGTTGTTGTACTTGTCCCAGTTGATCGACCAGGTCATGAGGCCCCGCAGGTTCGGGTAGACGCCCTTCGGGCGGTAGCTGCCGCAGTTCGACCCCTTGGTGAGGCAGTCGAGCGCGGTGTGGACGTCCGCGACGGACGTGAACCCGTTGCCCGCGTACATCGCGGCGGGCAGGCCGATCGCGACCTGTTCCTGGCGCAACGGCGCGAAGACCTTCGACGTGTCACCACGCACCGGGAACCCGGCGAGCAGCATGTCGGTCATCGCCACGTGGAAGTCCGCGCCACCCATGTTGTGGTACTGGTTGTCCAGGCCCATAACGGGTCCGGAGTTGTAGTCCTGCACGTGCAGCAACGTCAGGTCGTTGCGCATCGCCTCGATCACGGGCAGGTATGCGCCTGTGCGCGCGTCACCACCACCAGCGCCGCCGTAGAACTGGTAGCCGACCTGCACGAAGAACGTCTCCGGCGCCATGGTGAGCACGAAGTTGGCTCCATAACGGGACTTCAACGACCTCAGCGCCGAGATCAGGTTCACGACGACCGGTGTCGTCGGGTTCCGGAAGTCGACGTCGCCCGCGTTCAGCGACAGCGAGTGGCCCTCGAAGTCGACGTCGAGCCCGTTCAGGCCGTACTTGTCGATGATCGCGCCGACCGACCGCACGAACGCGTCGCGCGCCGCCGCGGTCTCGAGCCGCACCTGGCCGTTCTGACCGCCGATGGAGATCAGGACCTTCTTGCCCTTCTGCTGCTGGGCGCGGATGCCGGCGATGAACTCGGCCTCGGACTCGACGTTCGGGCACTCCGCGACCGGGCACTGGCTGAACCGCAGCTCACCGCTCGTCGCGCTGGTGGGTTCGGCGAACGAGAGGTTGATGACGTCCCACTCGTCGGGCACGTCCTTCATGCGGATGTAGCCGGAGCCGTTCGCGAAGCTGGCGTGCAGGTAGCCGACGAGAACCTTGCGCGGCAGACTGCCGGTGGGCGGCGACCCGGTCGTAGTGGTGGTCGTGGTCGTGGTGGTGGTCGTCGGTGAGGTGCCACCGCCGGTGCAGGCCCCACCGTTGATCTTGCAGTTGGCCGGATCGGCGGTGCCGGTGGCGTTGTAGCCGAACGTGACGCTGGCACCGGGCGCGACGGAACCGTTGTACTCGCGGTTGACGAACGCGTAGTGGTTGCCGCTCTTGGTGAGCAGCGAGTCCCAGTAAGCACCGACCGAGGTCGACGCGGGGTAGTCGAACTCGACCTTCCAGGAGCTGATGGGCGCGCTGGTCTCGTTCTTGATCGTCACCGTCGCGGTGTACCCGGTGTCCCAGGACTGCTTGGTCAGCGTCGCCGTGACTCCGGCGGCACTGGCGGGGGCGAGGCTCACGATCACGGTGCCGAGCACCAGTGCGGCCACCGCGGATATTCGAGCGAACAGCATCGGCTGCTCCGTCCTACGCGTTGGCGGCCGGCAGGGGGTCACCCCGAATTGGACTAGACCATCAACCGCTGAGTCAAGGTTCTAAGCTGTTCGGTCGTGCCCCACGCTCGTGCCGCCGACGGAACCAGGCTCTTCTACTCGGTCGAGGGCTCCGGGCCTCCGCTGTTGCTGATCGCCGGCCAGTCCAACTCGTCGCGCTGGTGGACGCAGGTGCGGCCGGACTTCGCCGCGAGGTTCACGACGATCGTCACCGACCACCGCGGCACCGGTGCCAGCGACAAACCCGACGCCCCGTACAGCACCCAGCTCTTCGCATCGGACTGCGTCGCGGTTCTCGACGACGCGGGCATCGACTCCGCGCACGTCTACGGCACGTCGATGGGCGGCCGGATCGCGCAGTGGATCGCCGCCTCGCACGGCGAGCGCGTCAACCGGCTGGTGCTCGGCTGCACCTCCCCCGGCGGCCCGCACGCGATCGAGCGCAGCGCCGAGGTGCGCAGGTCGCTGGCGCAGGTCGACGCGATGAAGGCGCGCAAGGCGTTGGAAGCGCTGATGTACACGCCGTCGTACCGCGGGCCGTTCAACACGCTCGGCGACCCCCAGATGCCGCCGCACGCCCGCAAGCGGCACCTCTTCGCGAGCGCCGAGCACGACGCGTGGGACGTGCTGCCGTCGATCACCGCGCCCACCCTCGTGGTGCACGGGACCGACGACATCTTCAACCCCACGGCGAACGCCCCGCTCATCACCGAGCGGATCCCGGGCGCGCGCATGCACCTCATCGAGGGCGCACGCCACGGCTACTTCGAGGAGTTCCGCGAGATCGCAACGCCGCTGGTGATGGACTTCCTCAGCCCGTGACCCACCGAAGGCCGCGCATCAACGCGTGGCCCGCGAACCGCACGCCCGTGGCCTCGGCGATCGGCAGGTACGGCAGCCGCAACGGGATCCGCGCCCACAACGGCAGGCTCGCCACCGCGGTGGCGCCGAGAATCCCGTACGGCCCGCGCGCCAGCACCGGCAGAGGAGCCTTGAGCAGCAGGAACTTCGCCGCCTCACGAGCTTCGGGCGTGCCCTTGAGCTCGGGACGGTAGGAGTTGAGCACCGCGTCGAGTTCGGCGGTCGTGCGCGGCGGGTCCGGGATGCCCATCGCGTCCGCGATCACGGCCATGTCGGCCACGTACTCGTCGTAGGAGTCGAGGGGCTTCTCGCCGTACTTGCGGTGGCAGCGCAGGAAGCTGTCGACCTCGGCCACGTGCACCCAGGTCAGCAGGTGCGGGTCGCCGGCGCGGTACGGGCGGCCGTCCGGCGCGGTGCCGTGGATGTGCTCGTGCACGCGCCCGAGCCGTTCGATCGCCTTGTGCGCGTCACTGAGCGTGCCGTAGGTGGTGACGCCGATGAAGAGGCTCGTGCGCTGCAACCGTCCCCACGGATCTGTGCGGTAGTCGGAGTGCTGGGCGACCGCGGCCATCGCCAGCGGGTGCAACGACTGCAGCAGCAACGCCCGCAGTCCGCCGATGAACATGGCGTGGTCCGCGTGGACGTGCCGGATCGGGCGGTCGTCGGCGAACATGCGCGGTCCGGGCGTCTCGTGGATCCGGCGCGCGTGCCGCTCGCGGTCGGGACCCGCGACCCGCTCGAAGAGACCGTCGCTCAGCTGTCGCCGCAGTGCCTCCAGCATTTCCCCATGATGCGACAGGACAGCTGAGAACGGCACCCCGCTCGCGCAGGGTGCCGCTCAGGTCAGCCGATCGCGATCTGGTCCAGGTCGGGAGCACCGGCGCTGTCGTTGCCGAACCTGATCGTGTTCGCGCCCGCGTTCAGCGTCACCGGGACCTCAGTCACGTACGGCGTGTTGTTGCCGACGCCGTTGAGCTTGACCTCGACCGGCGCGCCACCGTTCACGGAAACGAAGTACGACCGCGGCCCGTTGACCGTGAAGGTGATGAACAGCCGGTACGCACCCGCGGCGGGCACCGTGACGTTCGGGAACACCACGGCGGCGTCCGGGCTGCCACCGATGTTGCGCACCTTCTCCGCACCAGAGCAGGCCCCGCAGCCCGTCAGACCGGTGCTGCCGAACTGGTTGGCCGAGTCCTCCGCCTCCCGCACGAACACGCGGTCGGCGGGCCTGGTGCGCACCGGCACCGAACCCGACACCTTGCGCTCGGAGCCCAGCAGCCCGAACGCGGCCGTCACCGGGATGCTCACCGAGCCCACGTCGGCACCGGCGGGCGACACAGCGGTCCAGACGCCCTCCAGCAGGTTCCCGAGCCGCATCGACGTGCGGGTGGCCGGCGCGCCGGTCAGCGTCCACCCGGCGGGGACCACCGGTGCCAGCGACACGGCGTCGATCTGGTCGTCGGCGTCGAGGCGCAGCCGTGCGGTGATCTTCACGGACTGCTGTCCGGGCGCGACCCACTGCACGCCGTGGGGTTCCACGGTCAGCGTCGTCTTCGGCGTGTAGCTCGACGGCGGCAGCCCGCCGACCGAGATCCGGTCGAGCCCGAGCCTGCCGGTGCCGAAGACCTTCACGGTGTTGCGGCCCGCGTTCAACGGCACCGCGACCGACGTCGGAGCGGGCACGTCAGGACGATCCTTCGGCACCGCAACGGAAACCGGTGCCGCGCCGTTGACCGACACCGACACGCTGGACGCCTCAGCGGCTGTCAGGTCGAGCCGCAGGCCGTAGGTTCCCGCCGTGGCAACGGAAACGTCGCGGTAGGTCACGGCGTCGCGCTCGCCGCCACCGAGCCCGGTCACCTGCCGCGTGCCGGAACACGCCTCGCAGAACTCGCTGCGGACCTCACCCGACCGCGACGCGTCCTCGGCCTCCAGCGGGTTGTCCCGGAACCCGTGCGGATAGCTGTGACCGACCCGGATCTCGTCGATCTTGAGCTCCTTGAAGTACACCGGGGCCTGCGGGCCGCCCCAGGTGTTGACCACGGTCAGCTTCAGGAACCGCGCCTCCTGCGATCCGATGTCGATGAACTGCGTGCCACGCGCGGAAGGCAGCGCACCGCTGCGCACGTGCCACCAGTCGCGTCCGTCGACGGACGCCGTGAGCTGGTAGTCCTTGATGCGGCTCGAGTCCTCCGGCCGGCCGAACGACACGCGGGCGTGCGTCGGTGACGACTCGCGCTGGTTGATCGCGAGGAACGCCGCCTGCTTGCGCCTGCCCAGGTCCAGCGAGATCGAGACGGGCTGAGCGGCGTTGGCGTCCCAGTAGGTCTCGTAGCTGCCGTCGGTGAGGTTCGAGGCCGGGAACCCGTTCTCCGACGAGGTCGCCGAGGCCTTCACCCCGGTGTAGAAGCCTTGCTGCCCAGCGGTTTCCACAGCGAACACGGTGTCGTACTCGTCCCACTTCGTGATGCCCTGGATCGTCAGGTGCCCGGCCGACTGCGAGAACCGCATCCGTTCGCCGGTGCGGAGGTCGGTGACGCCGGTGACGCGATAACCGTTGTCCCGCAGGCGAACGAAGTCAGCACGCGGACGAGTGACGACGTGCACGTACTGCTTACCGGTCCTGGGATTGATCGTGATCACGCCATGCGCGCCGTCGTTCCAGAACCCCGGCTGCATCCCGCCGTACAGGTACCCGCCGCCCTCGACGCCCTGGATCGACTCGCGGATCGGCGGCACCCAAGACGCCATGAAGTTGTTGTAGGCCTCCTGCTGCGCGGGCATCTTCCCGTTCACCATCGGCGTTTCGGCCATCAGCGACTTGATCG
This sequence comes from Lentzea rhizosphaerae, assembly GCF_042649515.1. Taxonomy (NCBI): domain Bacteria; kingdom Bacillati; phylum Actinomycetota; class Actinomycetes; order Pseudonocardiales; family Pseudonocardiaceae; genus Lentzea; species Lentzea rhizosphaerae. The sequence continues at coordinate 137,054 of NZ_JBHRZI010000040.1, forward strand.
ACGACCCCGCGTTGGTGATGTAGCGACCGGTGTTGAGCCGGGTGTCGACGGCGTGGTTTCCGCCGTCGTACCACCAGTCGCCGGTGTTGGGCAGCTTGTAGCAGGCCTCGGACAGGCGCGGCATCGGCGTGAACGTCGCGGCCGGGTAGTCGTAGGACGGGAACATGCCGGTCTTCTGCTCGTTCGAGACCGTGTCCATGATCGGCGTGTCCTCGTTGTTGTTGCTCAACAACCAGGCGGGCTGAAGCTGCCGGATCTGTTCGTAGAGCTTGTTGCGCTCCCAGTACTCGTTGTCGTTGTCGATCCAGAACCCGGCGAGGTCGTTGTAGTTCTTCATGACCTCGAAGAAGAGGTCGTAGCTGTACTTGCCGAACCCTTCACGCGTGGTGAGATCCACCTGCTCGCCCTTGTGCGCGGAGTAGGCGGCCGAGTCGAGCATCTGCACACCCTGCTCGCTGTGCCACTGCGGGTCGTCGGTCATGTAGAGGATGACCTTGACGTCCTTGGCCTTGCCCGCCTTCACCAGCTCACCCAGCAGATCCCGTTGCGTGGCACAGCTTCCGGGAATCTTCGACGGCCACGGCCGCGCGTACCCGAGCCTGCTGTGGAACGTCGCGAGCACGACGTAGGAGGCACCGAGCTTGCGCGCCTCGTCGATCCAGTAGTCGGGCGTCCACCCGCCGCCGGTGACGTCACGCTCCCACTCGGCGCAGTTCAGGTGCTTCGGAGCGGTGAACATGCCCCAGTGCAGGAACAACCCGGCGGTGGACCTGCGCAGCCACTCCTGTCTCGGGTGCTGCACCTCGGCCTGCGCCGGGGCAGGCAGCACGACCGTCACCAGGCCAGCGAGCAGTGCGGCCACCACGGCCGCACACAAACGTCGTAGTGCCATGACCATCGCTTTTCTCGTCGGGGCGGCGGCGAGAGGTCCGATGATTTCAACCACAACTACCTGGGTCAAGCCCTGACCGGGCCTGCTTGTGCGCGACTCATCGGAGCACTACGACACTTGGACGGCCGGATCAGGTTTCAGGGTGCCGTCGCGGAGCCACCACTTGGTCAGCGAGGCGCCGCTGGGACAGCAGTTCGCGTCGCTGGGCCGGTACCACCGCTCCTCGACGGTGATCACGCCCTTCTCGAACTTCGGCTCGGCGAGCAACGGCACGTGGTACGCGTCATCTCTCATCGTCGTCGTGCTGATCTCCCCCACCAGTTCGAGGTTGCCGTCCACCGACCGCACCACCACGTACCCGAACGCGAGCTGGCTCGCCGCGGTGCCGCCACCGGTGTCGCACATCAGGCCCACTGCAGCCTCGTCCTGACCGTCCCCATCGACGTCACCGTGCGCGACACCGTTCTGCAGCAGCAGGATCCTGCCCCATGTGGCCGAGGTCGCGGCGGCCTGACCGTCCTTCAGACGCACAGGTTCGTCGATGCCGCAGAACCGGGCAGGCAGCGCGGCCTTGGGCCAGTCCACCGTGCGCAGGTCGGCGGGCGCCGAGCCGAGCACCTGCCGGGAAGGACTCGGCGCTGACACGGTCGTCGTCCCGGCCGGACTGCCCGACTCCGGCCGCCTGGTGATCTTCGGACCGATCCCGGGGCCACCACAGGCCGTGAGCAGCAAGACGAGGACTACGAGCCTTCTCATCAGGTTCCCTTCACGCGCAGGGCGGGTCGTAAGGAACATCCGGAAGGTACTGCCGCCACTCGGACTCCGGAATCGGCTCGGACTCCTCGCACAACCGGCCAAGCAGTTCTGGCACGTCGACGCTCCAAATCATCGTGCTCTGCCCGTCCGCGCCGCCGAGCATCGTCCCGTCCGGGCTGAACGCGATCGACGCCGCGGAGTATCGGCCGCCCGCCCGCAACGTGCCCACCTCGATCAGTCGCTCGGCGTCAGCGGCATCCCACAGCACGATCTCGCCGGACTCTCCGGCACTCGCGAGCAGCTTCCCGTCCGGGCGCAGGGCGAGGTTCGCCACGCTCCCGACGTGTCGGCTGGCGGTCGCGATCGTCGACCCGTCGCCGCTGTGGCGCATCGTGATCAGGCCGGTCGAACTGCCTGTGACCACCACGTCGCCGTCCGGGCGGAACAGCACCGACTCGACCGGATCGGTCTTCGTGTCGTCTGTGCGCACGAGCTTGGGCGAGTCCGGCGCGCTCACGTCCCACAGCTGCAGGTTTTGCCCCTTGTCCCCGCGGGTCACGGCACGCCGGCCGTCCGGGCTGAACGAGATGCCGTGCCGGGCGGCTTGCGAGCCCGTGAGCGTCCCCGCGGGCGTCACCTGGTCCCCGACGCGCTTCCAGATCGTGAACGGCTGACCGTTCGGAGCAGCTCCGATCAGCGTGCCGTCCGGGCTGAACACGACGCTTTCCGCGCGGTCGGTCTGCGTGGCCGCAGGTGGTGCGTCCGAGTGCGGGTCCATCAGCACGACGGGCAGGGCGGTCACGAGACGGGTGCCGTCCGGGCTGAACGCGACGGGCTGGCCGCCCACGCTGTTGGTGCGGATCGTGCGGACCAGCTTCGGCCGCGTCACGTCGGAGAGGTCGTGCAGCGTCATGGGATAGCCGCTGGCAAGCAGGTGGTCCGGCCCGAACGCCAGCGTCGTGCCAGGCGGCAGCACCGCAACGGCGGACGACCGCGCGGCCGCCAGCACGTTCCAAAGCCGGACCACGTGACGGCGCGGTGACCCGTCCTCACTCGCGGACGCCAGCACCCGGGAGTCCTGGCTGAACGCGAGGCCGTTGATCCCCGCGACGTGACCGCGCATCAGGACGCTGACACGCGGCCGGAACGGGTCGGTGACGTCCCATAGGTTGATGAAACCGTTGCCGTCGCCGACGGCGAGAGCCGCACCGTCCGGCGCGAACGCCAACGCCGTCACCTGAAGCGTCGATCCGGAGAGAACGGCGTACGGCTCCGGTTTCGCGGTGTTCCACAAGCGAACCGTGTCGTCGTGCGACCCGCTGGCCAGCACGGCACCTCGCGGCGCGAACCGCAGAATCGAGACGTCCGTGGTGTGCCCGCTCAGCACCGCGCGCTTTTTCGGGTTCGCTCGGTCGGTGATGTCCCACAGCTCGATCGCCCCGAACGGACCCGGCAGCGCGACGGTCGAGCCGTCCGCGCTCACCGCGCTCGTGCTGTCGAACCCGCCACCGCCGCTCGTGGGCAGCTTCCCGATCTCTCTGGGCGCCAAAGGGTTCGAGACGTCCAGCAGCCACGTCCGGGAGCCGCTGCCGGTGACCACGACGACCGGTTCGTTCGCGATGAACGCAACCGAGTTCATCCCCGCGAGCCCGGACTGCCAGGTGCCGCGCCGGTTCGGGTCGGCGGTGTCGGCCACCACGACAGCTCCGGTGAGCGTGGTGGCGACGACGCGCTCACCGTCCGCGCTGAACGCTACGGCCGTCGCGTACTTGTCCACCGGCACCACAGCGCGTTCGGTCACTCCTTCGTACAGCGCGAAGCCACCGTCCCTGGCCATGGCCATCCGGTCGCCGCGCGGACTGAAAGCGACGTCGTGCACTGCACTGCCGCCCGGCACGACCCGCGGAATCGACGGGCTTTCCATCAGCGCCCCGAGCACCTCCGCGGCCGGCGCCATCCGATAGGCCTGAGCGAGCAGCTGCCGTGCCGTGTTCGGGCGGGTGTCGCGGATCGCCGCCGCCTGCGCCACGAGCTGACGTGAGGTGGCGACGAGCGTCTGCTGCTGTGCCCGGTCGCTCTGCTGCTCCGAACGGACCGCGAAGATCACCGCGGCGACCAGCAGGACGACCAGCACCGAGATCGTGGCAGTGATGGTCCGTCTGGTGCGGCGGCGTTCCCGGAGGTGGTGGCCGATCAGCTCGGTCTTGTCGATGCCGTCGAGCGGTGCCACGACGTCTGCCAGCGCCGACTCCCAGCCCGGGTTGCGCGGGTCGAGCTTGACGCCGCGGATCTTCCTCAGGTCGACGCAACGTGGTTCGGGCACGTCGTGCAGGGCAAGCGGCAACGCGGTGGTGCGCCGCCGGTCGAGAACCCCGTTGTCCCACGCAGCTTCCCCATCGGTGAGCAGGACGAACAGCGTGCGCCGACCGCGGTTCTCGAGCCACCACCCGACCTCCTTCGCGACCCAGGGCGACAGCGCAGACGCCGGTGATGCGAGCAGCAGGAAGTTCCGCGACTGGGCCAGGCCGTCGAGAATTGCCTGCGTGAGGTCGGACTCCGCCGCCAGCACGGAGTCGTCGAGGAACACCCGCCGGGCACGCTGGCGGTACCAGGGCTTCGCGAACTTCTCGATGCCCTGCTGCAACAACCGGCCGAGCTCGTGGTCCGTCGCGTGGCTGTACGAGATGAACGCGGCGTACGTCTCGTTCCCCGGCATCCCACTCCCCTCGGCTGTACGGGTGAACGCCTCTTCATCGCGCCGAAACGGCACGCCGTTAGGGCACCGGCGTGGTAACACACGTTTGGCCGCTGACGATCACCGATGGCGAGCTGTGAGGAGAGTGGGATCGGATGGACGAGAAGCACCTCCCGGGCTTCTACCACGACGCGGAGACGGAGTCCCGGCGCGGGCAGCGCCGCACGATGCTGTTCAGCCGGGTCCGGCTCATCGGCGCAGTGGTCGCGGCGGTGGGCGGCGCCTTCAAGTGGAAGATCGGCGGCAGCGGCGTCGACGTGTGGGCCTGGGTGGCGCTGGGTGGGTTCTTGATCGCGCTGTTCGGCGAGCTGTTGCTGTGGATCATGCATCCGGAGCTGAAGTGGAACGCCGGCCGGACGGTGGCCGAACGCGTGAAGTCCCTGGCCTGGCGCTATGCCGTGGCGGGCGATCCGTTCCCCTCCACCGCGCAGGACCCGCGCAAGGAGCTCGACCTCGCGATCGCCGACGCGGTGAAGGAACACCGCAAGACGGTGCTGCTCACGAGCTCGAACGACGCAGGGCACCAGGCCATGGCCCAGCTGCGTTCTGCGCCGTTCGCGGAGCGCAGGAACGTCTACCGGGAGGCCCGCGTGCACGATCAGCTGACCTGGTACCGGAGAAAGGCCGCGACCAACGAGGCCCGTGCGACGATCTTCCGCATCCTGCTGATCGTCGGTGAGCTCGTCGCGATCGTGTTCGCGGTCCTGCGCCTGCTCGGCACGTGGGACGTCGACATGTCCGGTGTGATGGCCGCGGCCGTCGCGGGCGGAGCGGCGTGGATCGGCCTGCGGCAGTACGAGAACCTCCGGGTCGCCTACGCGTCGGCGGCCGGTGAGCTGGCAGACATCTACCAGCGGCTTCCCTACACCGACGAAAGCGAGTGGGCCACCACCGTCGACGACACGGAGGCCGTCATCAGCAAGGAACACACCGCCTGGCTGGCCTCGCGGCCGAGCGCGACCTGACCCCGGAGAGACAGTGGAGAAGTCCGAGACTCTAAGAGTCTTCGTGGCGATGCCGGGCGAAATGCTCGGCGAGCACACCAGGTGGACGAACGCCCAGGAGATCAAGGATCACCTCTACGAGGGCGTCCGGCTGATGCTCGAGGAACGGCACGGCTGGGATGTGGAGATGCAGATCGAGAAGGACCGGCAGATGTCCGGCTCCATCCACCAGACGATGTACGGCGAAGCACTGACCGCGCCGGTCTACATCGCCGACCTGACCGGTGCCAACGCCAACGTCTACCTGGAGCTCGGCGCCAGGTGGGCGCTGCGCGACAACGTCACCATCATCACCTGTCAGCACAAGACCGACCTGCGCTTCAACGCGGACACCTACCGCTTCGTGCAGTACGGCCAGGGCCCGCAGGAGCTGCAGGCGGCCAAAGAGCTGATCACCAACATGATCGTGAACGGGCTCGACCACGAAGAGCACGTCGACAACCCCGTGCGGCTGGGACGCGATCTCGTCGTGTTCTCCCGTGCCGAGCTGAAGAAGCGGGACGAGCAGATCGAACGACTGGAGCAGGCCCGCGGCGACGACCTCTTCAGGGAGGCCATGAGCGCGCGGGGCGACGAACGCATCGCCAAGCTGCGGTTTCTGCTGACGGTCAACAACACGAGAGCCGACGCGCACGGTGAGCTCGGCAAGGCGTTGCGCGCCAAGGATGATCTCCCCCAGGCCATCCACCACCTCGACAGCGCGACGCGGCTGCACCAGGACTCCGCGGACTGGTGGCGGGAGCTCGGCGTCGCCCAGAGCCGCAACATGAACTTCGCCGCCGCGGTGGCCTCGCTCAGCGAGGCGGTCCGGCTGAACCCCGCGGACGCCGACGCGTACTCGAGCCTGGGCGGCGCTCACCGCCGGATCGCCCGCGAGTCGTCCGACAGGTCCGAACTGCTCAAGGCGCGGGACTGCTACCGGAAGGCCAGCGAGATCAAGAAGGAGGAGCTCTACTCGCTCGCCAACCTCGCCAGGGTCGACGTCCTGCTGGCGGAGAGCGAGACCGAACGCGCGCAGGTCATGGACGACTTCCGCAGGCTCGACGTGCTGGCGACCTGGTTGACCGAGGGCAAGACGAACCCGTGGGCGTGGCTGGACCGTGCGGAGACCTCGGCGTTCCGCGGCGACGCCCGCGCCGCGATGGACGCGCTGCACACCGGGATGGACCAGCTCCCGGAGTCCGAGCGCGCTGCCACGGCGAAGATCGCGCTCGGACCGCTCCAGGACACAGCGGGCGTCGAGTGGCTGGACGAGTCGATCGCGGACACCCTGCGGGCGTTGATCGACGAGTACAGGTCGTATCTCTAGCAGGACGCTGCTCAGCCCAGCGCCTCGACCACGCGGGTCACCATCGCCTTCTCCGTCACCGCCACCTCGCCGTCCGCACCGGCGACCGACCGGCACATCTCCGTCACGGCGGCGCGGAAGATCGCGACGTCGCGCGGCTCGTGGGCGTCGATGATCGCCACTGACTCCCTCAGCGCGGCGAGCACTCCGGCCTCCACATCGGACGTCGTGCCCTGGGGCAGCGAGGGCGGAGCGGCGGCGATGACGGCGCGCAGGTCGTCCGACAGCAGGGTCATGGCCCTGATGCCGGCGTGGCTCTCCTCGTCGACCGAGCCGGGGTCCGCAGTGGACACCAGCACCATGGCACCGAAAACGGCCGTGCGGAGGGTCTGCCCCTCCGCCTCCGTGTACGCAGTCATGGGCGCAAGCCTATGCAACGATCAGTGGCTATGAGTGCGGGTCAGGTGCTCGGCGCCAACATCAGGGCGTTCCGGGAGCAGCGCGGGTTGTCCCTGTCGGAGCTCGCGCGGCGGTCGTCCATCGCGAAGGGCACGCTGTCCCAGCTGGAGAGCGGGTCGGGGAACCCGACCATCGAGACAGTGTTCAGTTTGTCGAACGCTTTGGACGTGCCGGTGTCCGAGTTGGTGACCGAGCGGACGCCGCCGGACGTCGTGCTGGTGCGGTCGAGCGACGTCGAGGTGCTCAGCAGCAACGCCGTCGACCTGCGACTGATGCGGCGGATGGACATCGGCGACACCGTGCTGGAGATCTACGACCAGCGCGTCCGGCCCGGTGCCACGCAGACCACCGAAGGCCATCCCGGCAAGGAACACGTGCTGGTCACGAGCGGGAAGCTGCGGGTGGGACCCACCGACAAGCCCTACGAGCTCGGGCCGGGCGACTACGTGTGCTTCCCCGGTTCGCTGCCGCACCTGTACGAGACGGTCGACGGTGAGGTCAGATCGGTACTGGTGCTGGAGTACCCGAAGCACTAACGTTCATTCTAATGAACGGAGGTGGCGATGCGCCCGGACGTCGTGGTCGTGGGAGCGGGCATCATCGGGGCCGCGTGCGCCCAGGCGCTGAAGGCACGCGGGCTCACCGTTCTCGTCGTCGACCGTCACGGGCCCGCGTCGGGCACCAGCGCGGCCGGTGAGGGCAACGTCCTGGTCAGCGACAAGGGACCGGGGCCGGAGCTCGACCTCGCCAAGGCGAGCCGGGAGCTGTGGCCCGAGCTGGCGCAGGACGCCGAGTGGGAGGAGAAGGGCGGCCTCGTCGTCGCCACGACCCCGGAGGCGTCCGAGCCGCTCAAGGCCTTCGCCGCCGGGCAACGCGCGGCGGGCGTCGACGCCTGCGAGCTCACCGCCGACGAGGCGCGCGCCCACGAGCCGCACCTCAACCCGGAGATCACCGCCGCCGTCCACTACCTGCAGGACGCGCAGCTCAACCCGGTCAAGGCCACCAGGACCCTGCTGCGCGGCATCGACATCACCCGCGCCGAGGTGTCCGCAACGGACGGACGCAGCGTCACGACCGGAGACGGCGTGATCAGCTGCGGCGCGGTCGTCAACGCGGCCGGCCCGTGGGCGCGGAACTTCGGCGTCAACGTGCTGCCGCGGCGCGGGGTCGTCCTGGTCACCACGCCGATCCCCGGCACGATCCGGCACAAGGTCTACGACGCGGACTACGTCGGCGCGGTCGCGAGCGGTGACTCCGACCTGCAGACGTCCGGTGTCGTCGAGTCGACCCAGGCCGGCACGGTGCTGATCGGGTCGAGCCGCCAGCGCAAGGGCTTCGACGACACGATCGAGAGCAAGGTCCTGAAAGCGTTGGCACGCCGGGCGATCGCACTGTTCCCAATGCTGGCCCACGTACCGGTCATGCGCGCGTACGGCGGCTTCCGCCCGTACGCGCCGGACCACCTGCCGATCATCGGCGAGGACCCGCGCACCCCCGGCCTGTGGCACGCGACCGGGCACGAGGGCGCGGGCGTCGGTCTCGCCCCCGCCACCGGCCGCCTGCTCGCCGACCTGATGACGGGCGGCACCCCGCTCGTCGATCCCCACCCGTTCCGCGTCGACCGTCCGGAGGTGATGGTGTCATGAGCTCGTCCCTGAAGGAACGAGCTTGCCAGTCGCCGCGAGCGGCGGTTTTCAGGCTTGCTGCTGCCGTCCTGGCTGGCTGCCAGGATGGGCGCTGCGTCTGGGCGCATGACTTCGCCCCAGCGCACGACACCGCGAGCCGCGATGTTGTGTGCTGCGTTGTGGTCGGCGTGCCCAACGAAGTCACACCGGCCACACTGGAACACCGCCTGGCTGCGGCGGTTGCGTTTGTCGACGTGCCCGCAGGCGTGGCAGGTCTGCGAGGTGTAGGCCGGATCGACCTGCACCACCACCACACCGGCCCGCTGGGCCTTGTAGGTCAGGAACTGACCGAGCTGGGCGAACGCCCAGGAGTGCACCGTGGCCCGTTGGGGCTTGCGAAGCCGCACCCGGTCGCGGATTCCCGTCAGTTGCTCGACGGCGATCCCGCGTCCGGTGCGTTCAGCCTCGGCCACGATGGTCTTGCTGATCCGGTGGTTCACGTCGGCGGCGAACCGGGCCTCCTTGCGGCGGCGTTTCTTGAGCAGCCGTCTCGCGGAGGAGGTCTTCTTGGCCTGCAACCGTTTCCTGATCCGGTTCTGGCGTTCGCGGTAGCGGTTCAGGCGCGACCCGCAGAACCGGTCACCGTCAGAGGTGGTCGCGACGTTGACGATGCCCAGGTCGACCCCGAGGAACCCATTCGCCGGCTCCTGCCGGGCGGCCTCGGGACAGTCGACGACGGCGTGCAGCAGCCACACCCCGTCCCGGTGCAGCAGATCGGTTTCCCCGATCGCCGGGCGGGAGCGAAGCAGGGCGAGATGCCCGGGGTTTCCGACGATCCGCACATCGCGCAGCCGACCGGCAACCGTCCAGATCGACACCGTCCCGCCGCGGCCCGCGTCACCGAGCCGCCACGACAGACAGCGGGCATCGAACGGCTGCGCCGCGCGCGAACGGAACCTGATCGGGGTGCCCTCGACCTTACGGCGCCGGACCGACCCAGGCGGCCCGTAGGTGCCCGCCGTGAGGCCGGCCCGCAGTGTCGTGTAGGCGTCCACGGTCTTGCCGATCACCCGGATCGCAGGTTGAGCGGCCAACCCGAACCGTTCCCGCAGCTCGGCGTAGAGGCGCTTCTGCACGTCGAACTTCCGGAACACCCGGTCGGCGTGCATCCGCTCAGACAGCCAGCAAGCGGCCGTGTTGCAGGCGCGCAGCGTATCGCCCAGCGCCGACGCCTGTTCGGCCGTCGGCAGCAACCGCACCTGCACAACCTGCTTCACGCTGATCATCGTAGCGGGCCGGGATCGGCTCCTCCTGGCCGTGAACGACCAGGCTTCCGCCGATTGGAGTTCAGGTGAAGGTGACCTTCAACGGCCTCCAGCGCGAGGTCGCCCACGCGGCGGAACTGTTGCCCGGCAGGTTCTTCTGCGGCATCGGTGTCTGCTTCGGTTGCGTCGCGGAGATCAACGGCGTGTCCGAGGTGCGCGCGTGCCGGCACCAGCTGCGCGACGGCGACGTGATCAGGACGAAGCCGTGAGGGTCGTCGTGGTGGGTGCGGGCCCGGCGGGGATGGCCGCCGCGCGAACGGCCGCCGACGCGGGCGCCGAGGTCACGATGGTCGACTCGGAACCGGAGGCGGGCGGCCAGTTCCTGCGCGGCAGGGCCAGGTTCGAGCACAACGGGGTCACGCACCTCAAGAACGCGGAGGCGTGGCTCGTCGAAGGCGACACGCTGCATCTGCGGGGTCCGCGGCAGCTCAGGTTCGACGCGCTGGTCATCGCCACCGGCGCCTACGACCGCCCCCTGCCCTTCCCCGGCTGGGACGGCCCCGGCGTGATCACCGCGGGCGCCGCCCAGGCACTGGCCAAACAGGGCGTCACCCTCGGCGAACGCGTGATCGTCAGCGGCACCGGCCCGTTCCTCCTCCCCGTGGCCACCGCACTCCAGGAGCTCGGCGCCACGATCGTCGGAATCTACGAAGCGAACTCCCCCACCCGGTGGCTTCGCGAGCCCAGGGCCGTCCTGGCCAACCGCCACAAGATCAGCGAGCTCGCGAGCTACCGGAAAGCGTTGACCCACCTGGAAACCCGCGCGGCGGTGATCGCCAAGCACGGCAGCCGCGTCACGGTCGCGAAGCTCGACCGCCACTGGCGCCCGGTCAGCCACCGCACCGAGCAGGCCGACCTGGTGTGCATCGGCTACGGGTTCCTCCCGCGCACCGACCTGGTGCCGAACGCCAAGCGCACCAACGACTTCCTCGACGTCGACGAACGCCAGCAGACGTCTGTGGAGGGCGTCTACGCGGCCGGTGAGGTGACCGGCATCGGTGGCGCGGACCTCGCCGAAGCCGAGGGCGTCGTCACCGGAGCAGCCGCAGCCGGGCTGGAACCACCGGCCGAGGCGCTCGAAGCCGTGCGCAGGGGCCGGTTGTTCGCGCAGGCCCTGGCCAGGGCGCACGCGGTCCAGCCGGGCTGGCGGACGTGGCTGGGCCCGGACACCACCGTGTGCCGCTGCGAGAAGGTCAGCCTCGAAGACCTCGCCGACGCCACGGGCCTGCGCGAGCTCAAGCTCACCAGCCGGGTCGCGATGGGCCGCTGTCAGGGCCGCATCTGCGCCCGCAACGCCGCCGAGCTCACCGGCGTCGGCTTCGACGGCCAGCGCCGCGTGATCGCGGTCCCGATCCCCCTTGGCGAACTCGCCGAACTCCCGGAGGAAGAGTCATGACCGAACGTCTCGACGGCGTCATCGTCGCCACCGCGCTCCCCTACGCCGAGGACCCCAAAGCCCCGGCAGGACTGCGCCCGGACCTCGACAAGCTCGCCGAGCACTGTCAGTGGGTCGTCGAGAACGGCTGCCGCGGCGTGGGCCCCAACGGATCGCTGGGCGAGTACTCGTCGCTGACCGACACCGAACGCCGTGAGGTCGCCCAGACCGCCATCGCTGCGGTCAAGGGGCGCGGTGTCGCGGTCATCGGCGTGCACGGCGTGGGAGCGCACCAGGCGCGTCACTGGGCCGAGCTCGCGGCCGAGGACGGCGCGGACGGCGTGCTGTGCCTGCCGCCGACGATGTACCGGGCCAACCGCGGCGAGGTCGTGCACCACTTCCGCGAGGTCGCGAAGGCCGGGCTGCCGATCATGGTCTACAACAACCCGATCGACACCAAGGTCGACCTCACCCCCGACCTGATCGCCGAGCTGGGCCAGATCGAGAACGTGGTGGCGGTGAAGGAGTTCTCCGGCGACGTCCGGCGCGTGCTGGAGATCCGCGCGGCCGCCCCGCACCTCACCGTCGTGGCCGGGGCGGACGACGTCGTGCTGGAGAGCCTCCTGATGGGCGCGACGGGCTGGTTCGCGGGCTACCCCAACGTGTTCCCCGCCGAGTGCGCCGAGCTGTTCGACCTGGCGCAGCAGGGCGAGCTCGCCAAGGCCCGCGCGCTGTACGAGAAGCTGGTGCCGGCGTTCCGCTGGGACTCGCGCACCGAGTTCGTGCAGGCGATCAAGCACTCGATGGACTTCGTCGGCCGCTACGGCGGTCCCTGCCGTCCCCCGCGCGGCCCGCTCTCGCAGGCCCAGCGCGACCAGGTCGACGCCGACATGAAGCTGGCTGCCCAGAAAATGGAAACAGTATGAGATTCGCCCAATACTTCAGCGCGGTCGACTCGCACACCGAGGGCATGCCGACGCGGGTGATCACGGGCGGGGTCGGCGTGATCCCCGGCGAGACCATGGCCGAGAAGCGCCTGAACTTCATCAAGAACCACGACCACGTCCGGCGGTTGCTCGTCAACGAACCGCGCGGCCACGCGGCGATGAGCGGCGCGATCCTGCAACCGCCGACCCGCCAGGACGCGGACTGGGGTGTGCTCTACATCGAGGTGTCCGGCTGCCTGCCGATGTGCGGGCACGGCACGATCGGCGTCGCGACGGTGCTGGTGGAAACCGGCATGGTCGAGGTCACCGAGCCCGTCACCACCGTCCGCCTGGACACCCCGGCCGGTCTGGTGCTCGCCGACTACGACACCCGCACGAAGCTCGTGACGATCCGCAACGTCCCGGCGTACGCGCACGAGCTGGACGCCGTCGTGGACGTGCCGGGTCTGGGCGAGGTCCGCTACGACATGGCGTACGGCGGCAACTTCTACGCGATCCTGCCTTTGGAACAGCTCGGCATTCCGTTCGACAGGGCCGAGAAGGACCGCATCCTGGCGGCCGGACTGTCCATCATGGACCGGATCAACGCGGTGAACAGGCCGGTGCACCCGGAGGATCGGGCGATCGGCGGCTGCAAGCACGTCCAGTTCACCGCGCCCGGCGAGGACGGCGCCCACTCGCGCAACGCGATGGCGATCCACCCCGGCTGGTTCGACCGTTCCCCCTGCGGCACGGGCACCTGCGCCCGGATGGCCCAGCTGCACGCCCGCGGTGAGCTCGGAATCGGTGCCGACTTCGTCAACGAGTCGTTCATCGGCACGAGGTTCATCGGCCGTTTGCTGGAGGAGGTTCCGCTGGGTGACCGAACGGCGGTGCTGCCAACGGTGGCCGGACGCGCGTGGATCACGGGAATGGGCCAGTACCTCCTCGATCCGACCGATCCGTTTCCGGAGGGGTTCTCGCTGTAGTCACTGGCGCCTGTATCGAAGTAGAGCGCCTCAGGCCTACCGGACATATTTTTTGGCGCGAAAAGCACGTTCGGGCCATCTATCGGCCCGAACGTGCTTTTCGCGCCAAACAGCAGGGGCTCGGTGCGGACTTCGATACAGGCGCTGGTGCCGCACTAGGCTGCGTCGGGTGACGACGCCCAGTCTGGAAGCTTTACTCCGCATTGGGCCGTTCCACTCGGCACTGCGCGCGGCCATCCGCCGCCGCGGGCTGACCCTGGAACGGCTCCGGACGCGCCTGGCCCAGCAGGACGTGGCGGTGGCGCTGTCGACGTTGAGCGACTGGCAGCAGGGCCGGGTGCGCCCGGTCTCGCCGAAGTCGCTCAAGGCCGTGTCGGTGCTGGAAGAGCTGCTGGAGGTGCCGGACCGCTCGCTGCTCAGCCTGCTGGAACGCACGGACCAGGGCGGCTGGCCGGACGTCGTCCCCGGGATGATGCCCGGCTTCAACACCTACGACCTGGAGGTCGTCTCCCGGCACGACAGGGTGTTCGTCGACGCGTCCCGGCGCGCGTCACGCGTGCACGTCCACATGGTCGTCCGCGCGCGCCAGGACGGCGTCGACCGCTTCCACGCGCACTACTTCTGTGACGACTCGGTGCGCACGTCGGAGGTGCGGCACGAGCCGATCCGCAACTGCCGCACGGGACGGTCCGCGCGCAATGACGCCGACCGCGTGACGGTCGACGAGCTGTTGTTCGACAAACCGTTGGCCACGGGCGAAACGTGGGTGTTCGAGTTCGTGGTGCACGACCCGACACGGCTGGACACCGTCGAATACGCACACGGCGTGCGGTGCTTCATCGAGCAAAGCCTGATCGAGGTGCACTTCGACCCGGCCGCGCTGCCCGTGGACCCGCACGTGTACCTGCAGGACTGGCAGGAGGACGAGCCGCACCGGACGATCGACCTGGCGCTCGACCACACGAACTCGGTGCACCACTTCGAGGCGAACGTGTCGGTGAACTGGGTCGGGATCCGCTGGCGGTGGGCCTGATGCTCACCACCGACCTCGTGCCGGGCGCGCCGGCGTGGATCGAGCTCGGCACACCGGACCGGGCGCGTGCCGCGGAGTTCTACGGCCGCGTGCTCGGCTGGGAACACCGCGCGGGTCTCTTCACCTGCGACGGACGCACGGTCGCCGCACACGTGCCGTCGGGATCCGGCTCGTGGACCGTCCACTTCGCCGGGTCGCCGCCGGCACGGCTGACCGATCCGCACGGCGTCGAGTTCGGGGTGTGGCAAGCGGAAGGGCTCGACGCGGTGTCGACTCCCGGTGCCCTGACGTGGCTCGAACTCCACTCCCCCGAACCCGAGTCGTCAGCAGCGTTCTACCGCTCGGTCCTCTCCTGGGAGATCCAGGTGATTCCCGGTGCGCCAGGACAGTTCCTCCGTCCCGCCGGCACCGGTCCCGGACGGCTGTTCGGCGCGATCGTCGCGGATTCGGACGCCTGCTGACTGCCGTACTTCGAGGTGGCCGATGTGGATCACGCCGCGGCCGCCGCACAGTTCGCCGACGAGCCGTTCGACCTGGACGAAGTCGGCCGGATCGCGGTCGGTGTTGATCCATTCGGAGCCAGGTTCGGCGTCATGCGTTCGGTTACGCCCTAAAGGCTCCCAAAACGTCGCGGCGCCGGTTAGCGTGCGCAGGTGCAGTTGCCGTGGAGAGCCGCCCCCAAGGCCGCGCTGTCGAGCCCGCTCACGTTGCTGGTGAGCATCGTGACGACGTTGCTGCTGGGCTTCGTCGTGGCCGCGGCCGTGCTGCACTCGTCCTCCGCGGGCAGCGCGGCGCTGGCCTACCAGCAGAGCCGGATGTGTCCTCAGTCGGTGCACCCGTCGCTGGACGGGGACGGCCTGCCGCTGTCCACCGCCGTCTCGATGGCCGCGCGCAGCGATCTGGGCGCCGCGTACACGCGCATCGGGCGGCCCGACTTCTCCGGCATCGCGACCTACGGCAGGTTCGGCTACCGGCCGGACGCGCTGGCGCACCTCAAGGTGGTCGAGGGCGGCGGCACCGGGTTGTGGGTGCCGCAGACGATCGCCACCGCCGCGCACGTGAAGGTCGGCGACAAGCTGACCGGTTCGCCGCTGGTCGTGAGCGCGATCTACAGCGACCTGGCGCATCCCGTGTCCGGCTGGTGGTGTTCGGAGGTGCAGACCGTCGTGCCGAACCCGTTGGGCGGCGACGGCGAGAGCACGTCGGTGATCTGGGTCTCGCAGTCCTCCGACCTCGCGTTGCTGCCGCAGGAGTTCTCATCCGGTGCGACGGCGACGTTGCGGTTCCCCACCGAGCTCCCGACGACGCTGGCCGACGCGGAAGCGCTGCGGGAGAAGGGGAACGCGCTGCTGACCTCGCTCGGCCTGCCGTTGACGCGGTCGGACCCGCTGGCCGGGGCCATCACGGCGGCGCGGACGGCAGAGGGCAACGTCTCGTCCGCGCTGCTGCCGCTGGTGATCATCAGCGTGCTGGTCGGGCTCGCCGGGGTGGGTACGGTGACCGTGCAGTGGGCCCAGCGCCGCCATTCCGAGCTGCGGCTGCTGTGGGTGCGCGGGGCGGGTCCGCTCGCGCTGGGCATGCGCGGCGTGCTGGAACTGGGGCTGCCGCTGGTCATCGGCGGGATGCTCGGGTTGCTCGCCGCGCGGTTGTTGTTGCCCGCGTACGGACCCGGAGTCGTGCTGGCGCCGGGAACGCTGTGGGTGGCGCTGGGGTTCGTGATGCTCGTGGTGCTGCTGAGCCTGTCGGTCACCGTGCTCGTCGCGGCTTGGCGGGTGCACCGGACGTTCCAGCGGCGGGCGCGGACGTGGCGGCTCGCGGTGGTGCCGTGGGAGCTCGTCGTCGCCGGGTTGGCCGTGCTGGCGTGGGTTCGCCTGTCCCGCAACGGGTTGGGCACCGCGGTCAAAGGCGCCGAACTGCCGCGGATCGACGTGGCCGCGCTGACGTTCCCGTTGCTCGTCGTGCTGGCGGCGGCACTGCTGGCGACCCGGCTGCTGCGGTGGTCGCTCGGGTGGTCGCATCGCGTGCAGTGGTGGCAGGTCCCGGCCGCGCAGCTGGCGTTGCGCCGCCTGGCCGCCGCTGCCGGACCCGTGACGGGCGTGGTGCTCGTGGGTGTGCTGGCGGTCGGCACCATCGCGGTCGGCAGCGCGGTGGCGGGTGCGCAGCAGTCGTCGCTGGACTCGAAGTCCGGGGTGTTCGTCGGCGCCAACAGCTCGGTGCAGGTGTCGCAGGACGTCGCGCTCGGCAAGGTGGCGCTGCCGTCGTCGTTGCAGGGCACCACCACGCTCGTCGGGGTGAGCACGGGCGCGCTGGTCGTGGACCCGGCGACGTTCACCGACGTGGCCGTGCTGGACGACCCGGCGCAGGTGCGGTCGCTGCTGTCGAACCTGCGCCGCACCGGCGAGATCGCGCCCGCGCTGCGCATCGGCCGCGCGGCGAACCAGGAGACCCAGGTCGCCGGCTTGCCGCTGCTCAAGCCCGTGGCGTGGCTGCCGTCGTTCCCGAAGCTCGGGACGCGCGGCTACGTCGTGCCGAAGGACTCGGTGCCCGCCGCCGAACAGGTCGGGTCGTGGCACCTGTGGTCGTCGCTGCCGTTGTCGTCGCTGACGTCTTCCTTGCAGGCGGCGGGAATCCACTACACGAACGTCGCCGACCGCGCCCGCGTCCTCGACGGGCTGCCGTTCCTGACCGTGGAGTGGACGTTCGGCTTCGTCACCGCGATCGGCTTCGTGCTGGCCGTGGTGGCCGCCGTGGCGCTGTTGCTGGCGATCGAGGTGCGGCGGCGCCAGAACGCCGTTTCCGGTGCGCTGTCGACACGCATGGGCATGCGGCCGTCCGTGCTGTGGTCCAGTCACCTGCTGGAGGTGGGCGCGCTGGCGTTGCTGGCCCTGCTGGTGGGTGCGCTGGCCTCGTTCCTGAGCGCCGGGGTGGCGGTGCCGCGCCTGGATCCGGCGCCGTGGCTGAAACCGGCGCCGGTGTTGCCGGATCTGGTGCCGTTGCTGGGTTCCATGGTGTCGGGCGGGCTGATCGTCGTCGTCGCGGCGGCGTGGCTCGCGTTGCGCGGTGTCCGCACCGCGCGGATGGGAGAGCTGCTCAGGTGATCCGCGCTTGTGGCGTCGGGGTGTCCTACGGTTCGGTGCGGGCCGTGTCGGACATGACGCTGTCGATCGCGCCCGGCCTCACTGTGCTGTCCGGCCCTTCCGGTTCCGGCAAGTCGACGTTGTTGCGGGTGCTGTCACTGGTCGAACGGCCGTCGACGGGAGAGGTGTTCGTGCGGGATGCGCCGACGTCGGCGATGTCGTGGTCGGAGCTGAGATTGTTGCGGCGCAAGGAGATCGCTGTCGTCTTCCAGAACCCCGCGGACAACCTCATCGCCCACCTGACCGTGGGCGAGAACCTGCGTGCCGCCGGGGCAGGAGACCTGTCCCTGCTGGACCGCCTGGGGTTGGGCGGGTCCGGCACGTGGCGGATCGGTGCTCTGTCCGGGGGGCAACAACAACGGCTGGCGTTCGGGTGTGCTTTGGCGCGCGGAGCTTCCGTGGTGGTGGCCGACGAGCCGACGTCCCAACTGGACGTCCGCTCGGCCGACCTCGTGCTGGAGACGCTGTCGTCGTTGCCGGTGCCCGCCGTGGTGGCCTCGCACGATCCACGACTGGTCGAGTTGGCGGACCTGTGCATCCCGCTGGCCGCGTCATGATCAAGGCGTCGGGGGTGCACCGGACGTTCGGCGGCGTCTCGGTGCTGAAGGGCGTCGACCTCGCGGTGTCCGCCGGGGAGCTCGTGACGCTGAGCGGGCCGTCGGGATCGGGCAAGACGGCGTTGCTGTCGTTGTTGTGCGGCTTCGACTTCCCGGACAGCGGGTCGGTTCTGCCGGGGCCCGCCTCGTGGTCGGCGTGTGCGGTGCTGCCGCAGTCGCTGGGCCTTGCGTCCGAGCTGACGCTGGAGGAGAACGTCGCACTGCCGTTGCGACTGGCGGGCCGCGAGGTGACCGGCGTGTCAGAGCTGTTGGCAGAGCTGGGAATCGGGTCTCTGGGAGCGCGGTACCCGGCGCAGGTGTCGTTCGGGCAGCAGCAACGCGCGGCGCTGGCACGTGCGGTGGTGGCGAAACCTGCCGCGTTGCTCGCGGACGAGCCCACGGCTCACCTGGACGCCGCCAGCGCGGTCGCCGCCGTGAGGTTGTTGCGGCGCGTGGCCGACGACGGCACAGCGGTGCTGATCGCTACGCACCACGACGCTGTGCACGAGGTCGCGGATCGGGTGCTTCTGCTGGCAGACGGGAAGGTTCGAGGCTGACCGGGCGGGCGCAGGCCATCGGTTCGTCCGCGGCGATCTCACCGCGGGTGCGTTCCAGGTGCGCCTCGCCCCACACCCGCACACCCTCCACGACGGGCAGAACCGTTGTCCCGTAAGGCGTGAGACGGTAGATGACGGGTGCGGGGACCGGTCCGGTCACCACGCGCTCGACGAGCCCGTCGGCCTCCAGCTCGCGCAGCTGCTCGGCCAGCACCTTGGACGTGATCGGCGCGCCCCGGCGGCGCAACCCGGCGAAGTGGGACTCGCCGTGCGCGAGCCAGTACACCAGGGTCAGCTTCCACTTGCCGCCGATCGCCGCGAACGCCGCCGCCATCGGACAGCCCGGCAGCGGGTTGGGGCGCGTGAGGTTACCTGCAGGTGCCTTCTTGTTCATGGTCGTCCCCTCGTCAGACAGTCGAGTCATGAACAAGCGCATTCTGGCCGCATTGCTCGCTTTTCTCACGCTGACGGGGTCCGCGTCGGCCGATGTCCTCACGGACGGCCAACGCGACTTCGACTGGGAGCTCGGCACCTGGCACACGGACGTGCGGGTGCTCGCCGATCCGTTGTCGGAGACCGAGGACCAGTGGCTGACCTTCTCCGGCACGTCCGTCGTGCGCCCGCTGCTCGACCGGCGGTCGAACGTCGTCGAGCTGAAGGTCTCGGGCTCCGCCGGGCGGATCGAAGGGCTCAACATGCGGCTCTACGAACCCCAGGCGAAGCGCTGGAGCCTCACGTTCGTCAACATCCGCGACGGCCTGCTCACCCCGTCGGTGTACGGCGGATTCCACGACGGCGCCGGCGAGTTCTACGGCGACGACCAGCTCGGCGGACGCCCGATCAAGGTGCGTTTCCTGATCCGCCGGCAGGGGACGGACCGGGCGACGTTCGAGCAGGCGTTCTCGCCGGACGGCGGCGCGACCTGGGAGACCAACTGGATCGCGGTCGACCGCCGTCACTGAGCCTCAGACCGCGGGCGGCCGGTCCTCGTACGGCGTGGACAACACCACTGTCGTCCGCGTCGAGACGTTCGCCGACTCGCGGATCTTCTGCAGCAGCTCCTCCAGAGCCGTCGGTGACGCGACCCGCACGCGCAGGACGTACGACGCGTCACCGGCCACCGAGTAGCAGGCCTCGATCTCCGACAGGTGCTCGAGCCGCTTCGGGTAGTCGTCCGGCTCGGCGGGGTTGATCGGGAAGAGCGAGATGAACGCGGACATCGGCAGGCCGATCTCCGCGCCGTCCAGGCGAGCGGCGTAGCCCTTCACGATGCCGCGCTGCTCCAGCCGCTTCACGCGCTGGTGGACGGCGGAGACGGACAGGCCCACGCGCTCGGCGAGGTCGGTGAAGCTGCACCGGCCGTCCGACGCGAGTTCCTTCAGTATCGCCCTGTCGATCTGCTCGAGGGTCAAAGCACCACCAGTTCGTGAGGTCGGTTGTTGAAGGACTCGACGCCGTTCTCGGTGGCCACGACGATGTCCTCGATGCGCGCGCCCCAGCGGCCGGGCAGGTAGATGCCGGGCTCGACGCTGAACGCCATGCCCGCCTCGAGCGGCAGCGCGTTGCCGCTGACGATGTAGGGCTCCTCGTGCACGTCCAGGCCGATGCCGTGGCCCGTGCGGTGGACGAAGAACTCGCCGAAGCCCGCGTCGGCGATCACCGTGCGGGCGACGGCGTCGATCTGCTCGCAGGTGACGCCGGGCTTCACGGCCTCGACGGCGGCCTTCTGCGCGGCCTGCAGGACGGCGTAGGTGTCCCAGACGTCGTCGTGCTTCGGCTCGCCCATCACGTACGTGCGGGTCGAGTCGGAGTTGTAGCCCTCGGCGACCGGCCCGCCGATGTCGATGACGACGACCTCGCCGGCCTCGATCACGCGGTCGGAGTCGCGGTGGTGCGGCGAGGCACCGTTCGGCCCGGAGCCGACGATGACGAAGTCGGCGAAGGTGTGGCCTTCCTCGACGATGGCCGCGGCGATGTCCTTGGCGACCTCACGTTCGGTGCGGCCGACACGCAGGAACTCGCCCATGCGCGCGTGCACCCGGTCGATCGCCTGCCCGGCCTTGCGCAGCGCGTCGATCTCACTCGCGTCCTTGCGCATGCGCAGCTCGCGGATGATCGGCCCGGCGAGACTCTGCTTCCCGCCGATCGCGTTGCCGAGCTTGATGGTGTGCAGCGCGGGCATCATGTCGGCCACGGCCGTCCTGTCGCCCTTGACCGCGGCCTTGACCAGCGCGTACGGGTCCTCGCCGTCGACCCAGGTGACGACCTCGACGCCCAGCTCGTCGGTCGGGATGCCCGCGTACCCGGGCTGCTCCAGCTTCGGCACGACCAGCGTCGGCGTGCCGCCCACGGGCAGCGCGAGGCAGGTGAGGCGCTCGAAGGAGTCGCCACCGGCACCGATCAGGTACCGCAGGTCCGAGCCGGGCGAGATGAGCAGGGCGTCGACGCCCGCCTGCTCGGCGGCTGTGGAGGCGCGGTCAAGCCGCGCACGCAGCGCGGACACGTCGATGGGCCCGGTGATCGTTGCCATGGACCGAAGCCTAGTAGCTTGTCCACTCGTGAGCTCTCCCCTGGTGCTGCTCGACTCCGCGAGCCTCTACTTCCGGTCGTACTACGCGCTGCCGGACTCGATGACCGCGCCCGACGGCACGCCGGTGAACGCCGTGCGCGGGTTCGTCGACACGATTGCCCGCGTGATCACCGAACGCGGCGCGGCCCGGCTGGTCGCCTGCCTCGACGCCGACTGGCGCCCCGAGTTCCGCGTGAAGGCGCTGCCGTCCTACAAGGCGCACCGGGTCGCCGAGGACGCGGTGGACGGCGAGGAGGAGGTCCCGGACACCCTCACGCCGCAGATCCCGATCATCCTCGACGTGCTCGACGCGGCCGGCATCTGCACCGGCGAGGCGGCGGGCTACGAGGCCGACGACGTGATCGGCGCGCTCGCCCACCGCGAGGCCACCTCCCCCGTCGAGGTCGTCACGGGTGACCGCGACATGTTCCAGGTCGTGCGCTTCGAGCCCACGCCCGTGCACGTCGTCTACGTCGGCCGCGGCTGGAACAAGGCCGAGGTCCTCGGCCCGGAGGAACTGGCGGCCAAGTACTCGCTGCCCGTCGGCAACGCGGGCTCCGCGTACGCCGACATGGCCGTGCTGCGCGGCGACCCCTCCGACGGCCTGCCGGGCGTGGCGGGCATCGGCGAGAAGACCGCCGCGAAGCTCATCACCGAGTTCGGCTCCCTCGACGCGGTGCTCGCCGCCGTCACCGACCCCATGGACCGCAAGCTCACGACCAAGGCCCGCAACGCCCTCATCGCGGCCGAGGAGTACCTCGCGGTGGCGCCGGTGGTCGTCCGCACCGCCCTGGACGCCCCGGTGGTCCTGGACCGCTCCGACGAGGTGCCGCGCGAGCCCGCCGACCCGGAGCGCCTGCGCGAGCTCACGCAACGCTGGGGCCTGGGCAGCTCGGTGCCGCGTCTGGTGAACGCCATGGAGCGCCGCGCGTAACGTCTTTTCGCCCCCAACGACACCGCAGACGTGACGGATGCGCTGCGGCCGGTGGAACAGGCGTTGGTCGAGCACGTCGAGCGCGGGGAGCTGCTCGACCTGGCGGGTGACTCACCCGTCGACGAGGAGGCGATGCGCGGCTGGGACGAGTCGCGCACGATCCGCGCTTGGGTCGTCCGCGACATCATGCGCGGACGTCTGGCGCCCGAACCCGACCCGCGCGGGTTGCTGCTGCGAGGTGCCCGCATCACCGGTCGTCTCCACCTCGGCAATGTCATCAGCTCGGTCTGGTTGGAGCTCTACCAGTGCTTCCTGGACGAGGGCTTGAACGCCCGCGACGCACGTCTCGCGGGCATCGCCCTGTCCGGCTGCCGACTCGAACGGTCCACCGGAGACGTACTGAGCGCCTGCAGGATGACCGCTGACCTGCTCTGGATCAACGAGGGCACATCGGTGGAAGGACAGGGCCCGACGGCGGTCGACCTGTCCGGCACGCACCTCGGCGAGCTGGACTGTTCGAACGCAGTCCTCCAGTCCGCCGACGGACCCGCGCTCGACCTGCACAGCGCCAGAATCGAGCTCGACGTGTGGCTCTCCCGGGGCTTCAAGGCGACCGCCAGCGGAGAAGTCGGCACGGTCAGGCTGATGGCTGCCGAAATCGGTGGCAGCCTGAACTGCGGCGGCGCCCGGATCCGCAACGACAAGGGTCCCGCGATCAACGCCGACAGCCTCCAGGTCGGTCGCGACGTGTTCCTGCGCGACGGCTTCGAGGCCATCGGCGCCGGACCGGAAGGCGCGGTGAACATGTCCGTCGCCCGCGTCGCCGAAACGATCAGCGTGGACGACGCGACGATGCGCAACGAGACCGGCCCGGCCTTCGTCGCCAAGGGAGCTACGGTGAGGCTCCGCATGTACTGGGGCCCGGGGTTCACCGCCGAGGGCCGCAGCGGGGACGGGGCGGTGCTCATCCCCGGCGCACACCTGGGTGGCTGGGAGTGCGACGGCACGACGATGCGCAACGAGATCGGTCCGGCTTTGGTCGCCGGCACGATGCGCGTCGACAGCGACGTCGCGCTGGGCGCCTTCACCGCGGTCGGCGGCGGAAACGAGTCCGTGATCGATCTGAACGACATCACTATCTCAGGCGCGTTCTCCTTCCAGCCCACCCGGCTGACACACCTCACCAACCCACAGGCGCGCATCAGTCTCGACGAGCTGACGTACCGCGGACTGCCGGTGGGCATCGGCTGGGTCGAGTGGTTGGAGTTGCTGCGTGAAGGGACGCTCGGCTATGCGGCTCAGCCCTACCAGCACCTGGCAGCAGCGCAACGCGCCGCAGGGCACGACCGCGAGGCCCGCCGGATCCTGATGGATCAGCGGCGGGACCAGATCCGGCGGGCTCTCAACGGCCGGGCCGAACGCGCCTGGGCACGCTTCACCGGCCTCGTGCTCGGCTACGGCTACCAGCCTTGGCGCGCGCTGCTGGGCCTCTTCGTGGTTCTCGTCGCCGGTGGGGTGCTGGCGGTCGTGCTCGGCGGCACCGGGCTGGCCCAGGTGCGGGCAGGAGCCGCACCCACCGCGTGCCCGGTGATCGACCGGATCGCGGTCGGCCTCGAGCTCGGCACGCCGTTGATCAGCACACCCGCCCGTCTGCGGTGCGAGGCCACGAACACCGGCGCCGGACAGGCCCTCACCATCACCGGCTGGGTGCTCCGGCTGATGGCGTGGGCCTTCGCGACGCTGTTCATCGCCGGCTTCACCGGCGCGGTGCGCAAGACTTAGAAGAACGTCCCGCAGAACGGCTTACACGGCACCGCGAACAACGCGTCGGCGTCTGCCAGACGGGTTCCCTCGATCCGTTTGGTGGCCACGAGCTGAGAGAACGTCGTGTCGCCGAAGTACACCGCGCCGAGAAGGTCCACCGGGATCGTGATGTCGGGCTGGTCCTCCACGCGCTCGACCCCGTCCGGCGCCACCCGGTAGCGGCCGTCGTTGGCCGGCAGCAGCGTGTCGCGCACCTCGATCACGACCGGTTCCGCGGGGCCGTAGGTGCGGGCGGCGAGCATGCGCGGGACGTCGACGAGCCGCAGCCAGATCTCGTCGAAGATGTCCTTGGTGTGCACGACGCGCGGGTCCTCGAACAGCCACGACACCGGGTCGTCGAGCGCCACGTCGACCTCGATCTGGTCGACGAGGTCCACTCGCGACACGTAGATCCACAGGTCGCGCCACGCGTCCTCGTTGGCGCACACGAAGTCCTTGATGGACATCTCGTGCTTCCAGTTCTTGTCCGTGGTCACCTTGTAGGTGATGAACCCGTCGTCACCATCGGGTCCACTGTGGACGACGGTGACCGAGTTCTCCGCCTCGGTCTTGCGATCGCGCGCCCTCGCCCACCAGCCCGCCCACCGGCTGATCTGTCCCGGCCTCGTCAGTCCGATGGACTCGTGCAGCTCCGGCAACAGCTTGTCGGCCTCGTCCTGGCCGAGCATCCGCACCCGGCCGGTCATCGCGCCGGCGATCACCGCACGTTTGGCGTCGACCTCCACCGTCCGCCAGCGACCGGCCAACCCGTAGCCGAAACGGCCGTAGATGCGGCCCTCCGAGGCACGCAACGTCGCCACGGGATCGGGCAGCTTCGAGAGTTGCTCGCGCATCAGAGCGGTGAGCACACCACGGCGCGTGTAGTCCGCGCGCACGCCAACGCGCGAGATGGCTGCATGCGGCACGACGGCCCCACCGGGAACCATCAACGAGGAGCCGTACGACTGGGTCGTCCCGATCATCTCGTCGCCGTCGAACGCGGCCAGCACCCGCTCGGGCTCGTAGGAGGGCAGGACGACCTTCCAGTCGTCGTCCGACGGAGGGCCCATGTGCATCGCGCGGCGGAACACGGTGGTGTGCGCGCGGAACTGCGCTTCGTCGTGAAGAACGCGGATCTCGGTCACGCCCGCGATCGTGTCGCAGCACGACCGCGGGCGCACCTCAGTTTCCGCTGCCACAGCACGTCGGTGTCGGACCAGCCGTCCTCGGTCGCGAAGTCCCACTGCTCGGACGTGAAAACCTCCCCCAAGGTCACGAAGTCCTTGGGGGAGGTCAACGGAGAAAGTGATCAGCCGGTGGGCTGGCCGACCTCGTACTCGCCGTCCTCGGTCTTGACGACGATCTTGACCTTCTTGTCCTTGCCGCCGACCTGGACCTTGCACTCGAACGAGGTGTTGGGCTTGACCTCGTTCTCACCGCTGCAGGTCGCGGCGCCGACGTCGGAGATCTTGTACTCGTCCTTGAGGATCTGGACGATGCCGTTCTGCACGGCCGTGTTGTCGAAGATCTTCTTCTTGAAGAACGCCGGCGACACGAACCCGGTGAACAGCACGCCGCCGACGAGCAGGACGACGACCACCGCGGCCACCCAGATGGCCGCGCTCGACTTCTTCTTCGGCGGCACGGGCGGGCCGTAGCCGGGCTGCTGCCCGTACGGGTTCGGCTGCTGGCCGGGGTACTGCTGCGTCTGCTGGCCGTAGGGATCCTGCACGGGCTGGCCGTACGGGTTCGACTGCGGCTGCTGCGGCACGCCGTACTGCTGCGTCTGCTGCTGCGACGGGTCGAACCCCGGATACGGCTGCTGCTGGCCCGGCTGGGGCTGCGGCGGGCCGTAGGGGTTCTGAGCCGGGAAGCCGCCGGACGGGGTGCCGGGAGGGAAACCGCCACCGTAGGGCTGCTGCGGCTGCTGCGGCTGGCCCCAGGGCTGCTGCGGATCGTTCCCTCCGGACGGTCCGTACGGGCTGCTCATCTGTCGACCTCCGTGTGTACGACGTTGCGGCGAAATCCAATCACACCGTTGACGTCAGTCTTTACTCCGACTCGCAAAACCTTCGTCAGGCTCATGTCACATCATCGCCACAACGCCGCGGCGCAGCGCGTCGACGGCCTTGGCCGCCGCCGAACCGACCGGGTCCTGTCGGCCGACCACCTCACGGATCTGGTCCAAAAGGTCGATCACCTGCCGGCACCAGCGCACGAAGTCGCCGGCGCCGAGCTCGTTGCCACCCGCCTCGGCCGCGCTGAGCACCTTCTCCAGCGACTCGCCGCGCGCCCAGCGGAACACCGGCCACGCGAAGCCCGGATCCGGCTGACGCGTGATGCGCTCCAGCTTGTGACGGCGCTCGTCGTCCTCGATCTCCGCCCACAACCGCACGGTCTTGAGCATCGCGTCCGACACCGGGCCCTGCGCCAGCCGCGCCTCGACGGGACCGTCCCGGCGCGCCTCGTAGACCAGCGACGACACGACGGCGGCGAGCTCCTCCGGCTTGAGGCCCTTCCACACGCCGTGGCGCAGGCACTCGGCGGCCAGCAGGTCCGACTCGCTGTAGAGCCTGGTCAGACGCTTGCCGTCCTGCGTCACCTCGTCCGCCTCGGACAGGTAGCCGCGCTCGCGCAGCAACGCCCGGATGCGGTCGAACTGCCGCGCCAGCGAGTGCGTGGTCGCCGCGACCTTGCGCTCCAGCTGCTCGGTCTCCGCCAGCAGCCGGTGGTACCGCTCGCCCCAGCGCGCGTGATCCTCGCGCTGGTCGCAGCCGTGGCACGGGTGCGCGCGCAGGGCACGGCGCAGCGTCGCGAGCTCGGGGTCGTCGTCCGCCGTGGTCTTCTTGCGGCCGCGCGACGGCACGGCGATGCCGGTGTTGCGGATCGTCGACGCGAGGTCGCGCCGCGACTTGGGCGACCGCACGTCCACCTGCCGGGGCAGCCGGACGTGGCCGAGCACCTCGACCGGCGCCGGGAAGTCCGCGCTCGTCAACCGGCCCGACCAGCGGTCCTCGGTGACGACCAACGGCCGCGCCTCCCCCAGCGGCTCGATGCCGGGGTCGATGACGACGGCGAGCCCCGACCGGCGCCCGGACGGCACCGCGATGATGTCGCCCTTGCGCAGCGTCTCGAGCGACTTGGCCGTCTCGATGCGGCGCGAGTTCGTGTTCTGCCGCGCGAGCTGCTTCTCCCGGTCCGCGACCTTTCGGCGCAGTCCCGCGTACTCGGCGAAGTCACCGAGGTGGCACGTCATCGACTCGGAGTAGCCCGCCAGCGCGTCCTTGTTGCGCTCGATGCGGCGCGCCAGCCCCACCACCGACCGGTCCGCCTGGAACTGCGCGAACGACTGCTCCAGGATCTCGCGCGCGGCGGAGGCCCCGAGCTGGTGCACGAGGTTGACGGCCATGTTGTAGCCGGGCCGGAACGACGACCGCAGCGGGTACGTCCGCGTGGACGCGAGCCCGCCGACCGCCTTGGGGTCGATCCCCGGCTGCCAGACGACGACCGCGTGCCCCTCGACGTCGATGCCACGACGCCCCGCACGACCGGTGAGCTGCGTGTACTCGCCCGGTGTGAGGTCGACGTGCGCCTCACCGTTGTACTTCACGAGCTTCTCGAGCACGACCGTGCGCGCGGGCATGTTGATGCCCAGCGCCAGCGTCTCCGTGGCGAACACGACCTTGACCAGCCCGCGGACGAACAGCTCCTCGACGGTCTCCTTGAACGCCGGCAGCAACCCGGCGTGGTGCGACGCGATGCCTCGCTCCAACGCCTCCCGCCACTCCCAGAACCCGAGCACCATCAGGTCGGCCTCGGGCAGGTCCCGCGTCTTCTCGTCGATGATCCGCCGAACCTGCTCGGTCTCCTCCGGCGTGTTGAGCCGCAGCCCGGCCCGCGCGGTCTGCGCGACCGCCGCGTCACAGCCGGCCCGGCTGAACACGAACACGATCGCCGGCAACAGACTCGCGTTGTCGAGCCGCTGAATCATGTCGATGCGGCTCGGCGGCTTGAACCCGGAGTTGCGCCCAGCCCGAGCGTTGTTCGCGTTGCGGTTGCGCCCGCGGCTGAACGGCACGTGGTACCGCGCCAACTCCTCGGTCTTGCGCAACACCTGAGCGTTGATCCGCGCATGCGTCTCATCGCCCTCGAACAGGTCGAGCATCTGGTTGCCCACCAGCATGTGCTGCCACAACGGCACGGGCCGGTGCTCGTCCACGACAACCGCCGTGTCCCCGCGCACCTCGACCAGCCACTCGCCGAACTCCTCGGCGTTGCTGACCGTCGCGGACAGACCAACCACCTGCACGTGCTCAGGCAGGTGCAGGATGACCTCTTCCCAGACGGGCCCGCGGAACCGGTCGGCGAGGTAGTGCACCTCGTCCATCACGACGTACGCGAGTCCGTCCAGAGTGGACGAACCCGAGTACAGCATGTTCCGCAGCACCTCGGTGGTCATGACGACAACCGGCGCATTGCCGTTGACGCTCGTGTCACCAGTGAGCAGCCCGATGCTCTCCGCCCCGTACCGCGCGGTGAGGTCGGCGAACTTCTGGTTGGACAGCGCCTTGATCGGCGTCGTGTAGAAGCACTTGCGGCCTTCGGTGAGGGCCAGGTGCACAGCGAACTCGCCCACCACGGTCTTACCGGCACCGGTGGGGGCGCAGACGAGCACTCCGTGACCGTCCTCCAGGGCCTCGCAGGCCTGGCGCTGGAACGGGTCCAGCTCGAACGAGATGACGGAGCCGAAGTCGGTCAGCTTGGGCCGTTCGGCACGACGCCGTGACTCGGCGTAGGCCTCGGCCGGGGACCGCGAAGCACTTGACACCTCTTCAGGCTTTCACATCACACCGACAATCGCCGCCGAGATAGATTAACTTCAGTAAACACTGAAGCTATTGAGCGGGCTGTGTGGTTGTCGGGCCCTGCGCGGGGTCGGCTTGCGTTGGGTGTGCGCGGGTCAGCCTGGAGTGGTTCGGCGCGGGTTCCAGCGAAGGGGTCACCTATGCGGTCATCTCACCTTGCGTAGGTGGTTGCGCGGATTCTGACGAGCTGGGTCATTTCATCGCCGCTTCGCGACGATTGCGATTGGGGCTTGACTTCGGGGCCCTTGCGAGGCGCTCATCGGCCTTGAAAAGCCGGGCAATAAGAGCCCGGCCGATCCAACCAGCGTAGCACCTCGCTCCCAAAGTCAAGCCCCAATCGCAAGCGTGCGTGGTTGCGTTTGCTGTTCGGCTCACCTCATTACCGCTTGCCCGCGTTGGCATAGCCCTGTCCGGCTCACCGTTGGCATCGCGTTCGCGGGCGGGTGGGTCCACTGGGTGATTCACTCGATTGTGTCCCGGTTTCCCCGTTATCTAGTTGTGATCTTGCGGTAGATTAGAACACGTGATCGAAACCCGACTCCTCCCCACCGACGAGCTGCTTCGCAGTGTCGTCAGCAAGGTGACGGAGATTCGGGTGCGCGAGAGCGAGATGATGCAGGAAATTGCCGAGTTGGATCGGCGCGGAGCCGCGAGCGAGCTGGGTTACAAGGATTTGGCTCAGGTGTTGCGGCACGCGGTCCGCTGGGATCTC
>NZ_JBHRZI010000041.1:0-598 GCF_042649515.1 Lentzea rhizosphaerae
CGCCGACGAAGGCCCGGACCTGCGCAGCCGCGAGCAACGCGAAGGCGACGCCCTCGCCGAGCTGATCGACCTGATGCTGCGCGCCGACCAACTGCCCGAACACGGCGGCGAACCAGTCACCCTCACCCTGACCATGCCCTACGAAGACCTCGCCAACAGGGTCGGCCACGCCACCCTCGACAACGGCGACCACATCCCAGCCGACCAGGCCCGTCAACTGGCCTGCAACGCGGGCATCATCCCCATGGTCCTGGGCGGCGCAGGCCAGCCACTCGACATCGGCCGCAAAACCCGCACCTTCCCCGCCGCAATCCGCAGGATCCTGGTCACCAGAGATCGAGGCTGCGCCTTCCCTGGCTGCGGCAGACCACCCAGACAGTGCGACGCCCACCACATCCGCCACTGGGCCAACGGCGGCGACACCTCCGTCGACAACGCCGTCCTACTCTGCCGCCACCACCACACCCTCATCCACCAGAGCAAGTGGGAAGTCAAGCTGGTCACCGGGATACCGACGTTCTACCCACCGGCCTGGCTCGACCCCAATGCCGCTAAGTTAGCGATCTTGAATGTGGCGACGTAGGGCCGTGAAGTGGTT
>NZ_JBHRZI010000042.1:0-943 GCF_042649515.1 Lentzea rhizosphaerae
TCCGTTGCCTCGTTTCAGCCGCCTTGACAGCCAGGCCCACGCCTTAACTACACGGCATTGGGACTAGCTCCGCAGGATTGATCTCGGGAGATTGCCCTCGCCGGATTAGCCTCGCGGGAATCGCCTCCCGGAATTGTCTCTACGCGGCTGTAGTACCACGAGGCAGGGGGTAACGACCGCCCCATGCCGCCGTTGGTTTCTCGGCGTTGGCGAGGGTGCCTGGCGATGGCCCGCCAGCGGTAGCGAGAGTGCCTGGCCGTGTCCGGGGCGGCCTTCATCGGCACCGCCTGGCCGTGGTCAGGCGGTGTTGATCAGGTTGCGTCTGGGCGTTCGCTGGGGATCGAGCCAGGCCGGTGCGTAGAAGGTCGGGATGCCGTTGATCATCTTGACTTCCCACTTGCTCTGGTGGATCAGCGTGTGGTGCTGGCGGCACAGCAGCACCGCGTTGTCGACGGAGGTGTCCCCGCCGTCGGCCCAGTGGCGGACGTGGTGGCCGTCGCAGTGCCGGGGCGGTCTGTCGCAGCCGGGGAAGGCGCAGCCACGATCCCTGAGGACCAGGGCGCGGCGGATGCGGGCGGGGAAGGTGCGGGTTTTGCGGCCGATGTCCAGCGGCTGGCCCTCGCCGCCCAGTACGGCGGGGATGATGCCCGTGTCGCAGGCCACCCGGCGGAGCTGGTCGGCGGGGAGGTGCTGGCCGGTGTCCAGCATCGCCTCGCCCACCTGCTGGACCAGGTCCTCGTAGCGCAGGGTCACCGTCATCGTGACCGGCTCGCCACCGTGTTCGGGGAGTTGGTCGGCGCGCAGCATCAGCTCGATCAGTTCGGCCAGGGCGTCGCCTTCGCGTTGGGAGAGGGTGCGCGGGTCCGGGCCTTCGCCGGTGTCGGGGCGGGGCTTGGCCAAGGGATCGAGCAGTGCCTCGTACTTGGCGCCGGTGACCTTGTCC
>NZ_JBHRZI010000043.1:0-24706 GCF_042649515.1 Lentzea rhizosphaerae
TTCATATTACTGGCTGTGTTTCGGCACGCTGTTGAGTTCTCAAAGAACACGCGCTCACCGCAGTCACACCAGCTTTTCGCTGGTTTACTTCCGGGGCTTTGTGTTGCCAGGCTCGTTCCGGCTTGTTTTCCGGCCCGTGTCGCTCTGACTTGGAGAACATTACACGGGGGTGTTTCGATCTCCAAATCGGGGGGTCACCTAAGCGTCTGCACCACCGCTGACCTGCACGTTCGTCACCTGGAAGACCGGATGGCGGCCGGCCTCCGCTTCGAACGCCGAGACGGCGTCACCGACCTTCGCGTCGAAGAAAGGCCTCGTCACGGGCTCCTTGCGCACGTACGCGGCCAGCACGGGCGCCGCGACGGCCGCGGAAACCTCCGTCAAACGAACTGAACGTGACCTGCGTCCCCTTCGCAGGACCGCTTCGCCGGCTGCCCGTGCGTTGCGCACCCAGTCGCGAACGCCGTACGGCGCGACGAGCCACTCCTGCCCGTCGTGGCGCATCAGGCGGATAGGGATCGTCCGCTCTTGACCACTGCGACGGCCGCGGATGGTCAGGAGGACGTAGTAGGAGGGAGCGATCCCGAGAGAGACGGCGCGACTCACGACGACGTTGCCGACGCGGCGGATGAGGTGCTGACGGTAGGTCTTGGCCACAAGGTCAATCATGGACCTGTGTACGACGTCCTTGTGATCGGTGGCGGCCCAGCAGGTCGTGCGCTCGCCCGCGCGTGCGCGCACGAAGGTCTTGACACCGCGATCGTCGATCGCCAGGACCGTGTGTGGACAGCGACCTACGGCGCGTGGGCCGACGAGCTCCCCCTACACACACCGGTAGCCGCTACGAGCACAGTGGTGCGTGCCTACGCGCACGAAGAGCATCTGATCCCGCGCACCTATGTCGTCCTCGACAACGCACGGCTGCACGAACTCCCCGACACCGTCACGGTCCTGAAGCGCCCCACCGACGCGCGCTACACGTTCAACGCCACCGGCGCGCGCAAGGGCCGTGCCGAGCAAACAGCCGTAGGCACGGCCATCGAATCGGACAGGACCGATACGACGCTGATGGACTGGCGCGATGGCGACACGTTTCTCTACGAGGTCCCGCTCGGCGGCAACCGGCGCCTGATCGAGGAGACCTGTCTGGCCCGCCGGCCCGGCATGCCCCTCGACCAGCTGCGCGAACGTCTCCACCGCAGGCTCGAGCCAGGCCGGCAGGAGGAACGCGTCCGCTTCCCCCTGGACGCACCGAGAGCCAACGGCCGTGCGTTCGGCGCGGCAGCAGGCTTCATCCACCCGGCGACCGGCTACAGCGTCGCCACCTCGCTGAGTCTCGCCCCGAAGGTCGCCCAGGCCATCAAGGCAGGCGAGGACCCCAAGCACGTCATATGGTCCCGCAACGCGCGCGTGGTGCACACACTGCGCAAACGTGGCCTGGAAGCGCTGCTCCGCATGGACGCCAACGAGACGAGGGACTTCTTCGAGCTGTTCTTCCAACTCGAAGAAGAACTGCAGCGTGCCTACCTGTCCGGCCGTGAGGACGTACGCGGTACGGCGGCTGCGATGGCAGCGTTGTTCCGCGCGGCACCGTGGCGTCTTCGCGCCAAGATGATGAACACCTGGTGAACCCGCTTGGAGCTGTTCATTCGTGCCTGCACGATCTGAGACGTGCCCGCATTGCTGGATGACGTCAGGTTCGCCTTCCAGCCGCTGTTCAACCTGAACACCGGGGGCGTCGTCGCGGTGGAGGCTCTCGCCCGGCCGCACGACGGCAGCGTGCAGGATCTTCTCCAGGCCGCCTTCCAGGCCGGTCTGCTGGCGAACGCCGACGTCGGCCTCGCCTGCCGCGCCATCCGTTCCGCGGCCGACTTCGACCTCATGCTGCCGTTGCACGTCAACCTGCTCGCGATCACGGTGGCGGACAAGCCCGAGATCATGGCGCCTCTCTACGGCGCGCTCAGGGACGCCCGCCGCTCCCCCGACAGCATCGTCGTCGAGGTGGGCGAACCGTACTCGCGGGCCAACCGCGCCCGGCTCGCCCGCGGCCTGCAGACGTTGCGCAACAACGGCTTCCGGATCGCGCTCGACTGCGTTGGCGAGGGCGACGTGCCGCTCGGCCTGCTCACGAGCGCCGCGCCGGACTTCATCAAGCTCGACCGCGAGATCGTCCGCACGCTGCCCGACGATGCCGCGCGCGGTGCGCTGGTTCGGTCGTTGGTGCACCTCGGCGAGTACACGGGCGGCCAGGTCGTCGCCGAGGGGGTGGAGACCGAGGCGGAACTGACCTACTTGCGCAAACTCGGTGTCGGGCACGCGCAGGGCAACATGCTCGCGCCGCCGCAGCGAAGACCTGCGGTGAACGCCCGCATCGCGCCCGAGGCCGTCACGGAGACGGGTGAGATCCGCCGGAGCGCCGGCCCCAGGGTCACCGACTTCCTGCACCCCGCCACCACGCTGCCCGAACACGCCACGAGCGAAGAGGTGCGTGAGGTGCTGGCGAGCCAACCTGCCGTCACGGGCGTGGTGCTCGTCGACGACGAGGGGCGCCCCAAGTGGTCCGTGGACCGCAACAGGTTCCTTCTCGCCGTTACTGGTCCATACGGGCATGCACTGCACGCGAAGCGAGAAGCCGCACGGCTCGCGGACAAGCCCCACATCATCGGTACCGAGGCGTCGGCGCTCGACCTGCTCGACGTCGTGGCGGGTGCGAACCGTGAGCGCACCAACGACGACCTCATCGTCGTGGACCACAACGAGCGGTGCATGGGTGTTGTGCGCGTTGCGGACGTTGTACGTGGTGTCGCTGAGCTCAAGGTGGAGCAGGCGGCGGCGTTGAGCCCGCTGACCCGGCTGCCCGGCAGCGACGCGATCGCGAAGGAGGTCGACCGGCGCATCGGGCTCGGCGAGATCTTCGCCGTGTCGTGGCTGGACGTCGACAGCTTCAAGCTGGTCAACGACACGGTCGGGTTCGCGGCGGGCGACGACCTGATCCGCGAGATCGGGCACGACCTGGCCGAGCTCGCGCACGCGTTTCCCGGTGTGCAGGTCGGCCACGTGGGCGGCGACGACTTCCTCGTCCTCGCCGGGCTCGACGAAACGGTGCCGTTGTCCGCCCGTTTGCTCGACAAGCCGTACACGGCGGAGGGACGACACATCACCCTCTCTCTTGCGACCCTTATCTGTGCCGCGGGGTCAGTGGGGTCGTATCGCGAGGTGTCGCGGTTGCTGGCACCAGTCAAGGAGCACGCGAAGTCGCTCGCCGGGTCCAGCTGGGTCATGGGACGCCCAGGCAGTGAACGACGTGACGTGCTGCGTGGTGTCGCGCAACGCGCGGTGAGTTGAACAAGTACAACCAAACGCCTCATGTGCGACGAGCTGATCACTCATAGCATCGTTGTCGCTACTCAGCGCACAGGAGGTTCGGCGTGCAGGTCGGCAGCAGAACTCAATCGGTACCCGCGCAACGCACGAGCATGGACGGCCTCCTCACCGTTGGGGTGGAAGAAGAATTCGTTCTCGTCGAGGCTTCCACGGGCCACTTGGCCAACCGTGCCAACGAAGTGCTCACCGGAGCCGACCGCTACCAGGTCGACCTGCAGCCGGAAATTGCGCAGTACCAGGTGGAATCGGCCAGCGGCATCTGCACCGACATGAGCGTGCTGCGGGACGAGCTCGCCGTCGCGCGCCGTGCGTTGATCGAACGGGCCGCCCGGCACGACGCCAGGCTCGCCGCGACGGGAACGCCGGTGCTGGGCCTCACGATGCCCACGCCGTTGACGAACTCCCCGCGCTACCACCGGATGGCGCAGGAGATGGGCGCGCTCACCAACGACCTCGCGATCTGCGGGTGTCACGTGCACGTCGGGCTGCCCGACGACGAGTCGAAGATCTTCGTGAGCAACCACCTGCGGCCGTGGTTGCCGACCCTGCTGGCGCTCGGCGCGAACTCCCCGTACTGGCTGGACGGCGACACCGGGTACGCGAGCTGGCGTTACGTGGTCTGGAACCGTTGGCCCACTTCGGGTGCGCCGCCGCACTTCGACTCCGCGGCCGAGTACTACGCGGCACGGGAGGAGATCGTCGCGAGCGGCGCGGCGATGGACGCCGGGATGCTCTACTGGGACGTGCGGCTCTCCGCCCGCCACCCCACGCTCGAGCTGCGGGTGTCCGACGTCGCGCCGACGGTGGAGGAAGCGGTGCTGATGGCCGCCCTCGTGCGTGGAATCGCCTCCACGGCGCTGACTTCCGGTGCCGCGCCCGCGAAGATCCCGCCGCACCTGCTGAAGGTCGCGATGTGGCGTGCGGCGCGCGACGGCCTGGAGGGCTTCGGCATCGACCCGGTGGCCGGTTCGCCGACGCCCGCGTCCACGATCGCCGCGTCGTTGCTGCGGTGGGTGCGCCCGGCGCTGGAGTTCTCCGGCGACTACGAGATGGTCAGCGACGGCATCGACCGGTTGCTGCTCGACGGCACGGGCGCGGCGAGGCAGCGCAGGGCGTTCGCACGTCGCGGCAGGCTGGACGACGTCGTGGGGTTCGTCGTAGCACAGACCTCGCCGGTCTGAGATCCATTCGACTGCGATTAATACGATCGTGTACACCTCGGGTCGGCTTGGTGTGCCTCCAAGCCGGGATCCGGTAGTTAGTGCACGTGGCCACCCCCATCTGGGCACCGGGAGTGAACGGTCCGGAGAAACCCAACACCGCACGGGTCAGGGATTACTGGCTCGGTGGCACCCACAACACGGAGGCCGACCAGCAGCTGGCGGCCCACCTCGTGTCCGCGGCGCCGCACCTGCCGTACCTGTGCCGCACGCACCGCTCGTACCTGGGCAGAGTCGTCAGGAGACTGACCTCGCTGGGCGTGCGCCAGTTCCTCGACCTGGGTTCCGGCCTGCCCACCGCGGACAACGTGCACCTCGTCGCGCCCGACGCGCGCGTGGTGTACGTCGAGATCGACCCGGCTGTGGCGAGCGAGGGTCGCGAGCTCGTCGCGGACCACCCGGACGTCTCCTACCTGTGCGCGGACCTGTGCGACCCGGAGGAGGTGCTGGGCTCGCCGGAGGTCCGCACGACGCTGGACCTGTCGGAGCCGGTCGCCGTGCTGGTGCTGGACGTGCTGCACTTCGTCCCGGACAGCGCCGAACCGCACAAGGTGCTGGCCGGTTACATGGACGCGTTGGCGCCGGGGAGCTACCTCGGGCTCTCACACACGTGCCGCGACCCGTTCATGCTGGCCGCGGTAGGGCTTTTCGGCGCGATGTACGGGGACCAGCCGTTGCCCACGTTCACGTTCCGCTACCCGGAACAGGTCGTGCAGCTCTTCGACGGCATGGAGATCCTGTCGCCGGGGGTGGTGCCGATTCCGTTGTGGGAACCGGATCCCGGCGAGATCCAGGACCGCAACCCGGAGAACTTCCACGGATGCGGCGGGCTCGCGCGCAAGATCTAGGCGAGCAAAGGGATCGCGGCCAGCACGATCGTCGCCATGACGGCCATGGACATGCCGTACCGCAGCTGTTGCCTGGCCGTCGGCATGTCCCTTGCGATCAGGAACGCCGAGCACGCCGCCACGCCCACCGCGGCCCAGACCAGCCCGAACCGGAACCACAGACCGCCTCCGACCAGCAGCAACCCGCCGACGGTGAGCTGCGTGGTCGCGTTGATCGCGTGTCTTGTGCCGTACGCGACGGCCGGAGTTCGTGAGCCCACGTGGGCGTCGCCGGCGCGGTCGGGAACGGCCCACCACAGCGCCCGGCCGGTCGCGAGCGCGGCGACACCGGAGAAGACCAGCCACACCGCGGGGTCCGCCTGTCCCCCGGCTGCCGCGTAGGCGGTCACGCTCGGCAGCAGCCCGGCGGCGATCGCCAGCACCACCGGGCCGGAGTACCCGCGCCGTTTCAGCCTGACCGGTTCGAGGTTGTAAGCCAGGTACAGCACCAGGATCAGCCCGACACCGATCGCCACCCTCCACGACACCGCGATCGCCAGCGCGATCGCGAAGATCATCTCGAAGATCGCCAGCGCGAGGACCTTGCCGGCACCGATCTCCTGCACCGCCTGTGCCAGATGGCGTTTCTCGTCGGTGTGGATGTCGTTGCGGACGTCGGCGTAGGCGTTGAGCGGGTTGCCGGAGATGATCGCGACGAAGTTCGCGAGCACCGCGATCACGACGGCGAGGTCGAACCTCGTCGCGTAGCAGGCACCCCAGGCCGCGCAGCACGCGTAGTGCATGCCGAACGGGTGCTCCAGGCGGTGGAGGTAGGTCAACGCCGGCACGTGGCCACCATCGCCACGCTCGGCGGTGGTGCCATCGCGGCGCCCCGCAGCTGGGGTGTGCAGTCGGCCGAGCTGAGCCGGACGTGCCGGTGCCGCAGCAGAGCCGTGACGATCGTGCGGATCTCCAGCAGCGCCAGGTCCTTGCCGGGACAGCGCCGCACTCCCCCGCCGAACGGGAAGAACGCGCCCGGTGGTGGCTGTGCGCGACCGGGGTCGAAGACGTGCGGGTCGGCGTAGGTGGCGGCGCGGCGGTGCGCGAGGTAAATGCTCGGGGTGATCACCATGCCTTCTCCGCTCATCCGGTTGCCGGCGAGCGTCGCGGGCGGGGACAGCCGCAGCGACTCCGCGATCGTGGCGTCGAGCAACGCCTCGTCGGTGAGCTCTTCGGCCAGGCCGGGCGTGCGGTCGATCCAGTACAACGTCCAGGCGGTCGCGGACGCCGTCGTCTCGTGGCCCGCGAACAGCAGCGAGACGACCTGGTCGCGCAGGTCCTCCTCAGGCAGACAGGCCGCGAGCGCCGGTGGTTCCGCGGTGCGGGCGCGGTGCAGCAGCATCCGGTCGAGGTGCGGGTCGAACCTGGTGGTGCCGCGGGCGAGGTAGCGGTGCGCGAGCGTGCGGACGCGGCTGCCGAGGCGGCGGTCCAGCCAGCGCGTGAACGCGGCCAGCAGCTCGTCGTCGTCGACACCGAAGACGATGCGGCCGATGATCCGCAACGTGAGGGTGCGCGTCCAGGCGGCGAGACCGACGGGATCGCTCGGAAGCTCGGCGATCGCACGTTCGACCACGTCGTCGACCAGCGCCTGATACCTGTTGCCGCGCAACAAAGGTGTGAGAGTGCGGCGGTACGCGGCGTGCTCGGCGCCGTCCAACCAGAGCACGGATCGGTTTCCCAGCAACGGGCTCAGCGTGCGACTCGGCGGGTGGCTCAGGGCGCGGTCGTTGCGGAACAAGGCCGACACGACGTCCGGGTGCCAGGCGAGCCACCGCCGGTCCCCGAGCTTGACCAGGCCGTCCTCGAAGCCCTCCACCGAGTCCAGGAACGGGATCAGCCGCAGCGTGAACCTCAGCCCGGTCCGGTTCATCGGCACACCGCGCACGCGAGGTGGAGCGCGGCCGCACCTTCGGCCTGCACGATTCTCGTTGGGGTGTAAAGGTCTTTGTCGTGCCACAAGGGCGGGTGCGGCCGGTTTCCCCACTCCTGCAAGAACTTCGCGCCGCGGGCCATCGCCCTGCTGACGTCGGCGCGGGAGTGGGACAGGATCCGGATGGCGTAGGCGGTTTCCTCGTAGGTGCCTTCCCAACGGCCCCACGAGCCGTCGGCGTTCTGCGTGCTCAGGACCCAGTCGACGGCCTTGTCGTTGCCTCGCAAGGCGTTCGTGACGCACGCCGTGGCGTAGTACGGCGAGGCGTGCCACTTGTCGAGCCAGTAGCCGCCGGGTTCCTGCATGTCGCGCAGCCACTCCTCCAGTTGCCTGTCGTGGCCGATCGCCTGGAGCGCGTGGGCGTTCGT
The DNA here is from genome assembly GCF_042649515.1 of Lentzea rhizosphaerae. Taxonomy (NCBI): domain Bacteria; kingdom Bacillati; phylum Actinomycetota; class Actinomycetes; order Pseudonocardiales; family Pseudonocardiaceae; genus Lentzea; species Lentzea rhizosphaerae. The sequence goes on from NZ_JBHRZI010000043.1 coordinate 7,790, forward strand.
GCTGGTCGACGGCGTGCGCTCGTTCGGGAAGCAGGCGAAGTGCCGGGCCTCGCGGTAGCGGGCGAGGGTTTCGGTGGGGCGCGGGCTGTCGCACAACGCGAGGGCGTGCAGCGCGGTGGCGGTGTCGTCGGCGTCGGCGGGAAGTCCGGGTCCGCCGGCCGCGCCGTGCCGGGTGAACGCGGCTCTGATCTGGTCCGTCATCGCGTCCGGGACGTCGAGACCGGCGGACTTCAGGGCGACGATGATCCACGAACGTTCGAACAGCGGAACCGGCACGCCGGCGGGGACGGGTCCGCCGTGGCTGCGCTGGACCGCTTCGAGGTAGTCGAGGCTCTTTCCCGGTCTGGGACCTCCCAGCTCAACGGCGGTCGCGGCGGGGCTCGCGGCGACGATGCCGTCGACGGCGGTCACCTCGGGGCGCGGGCCGAAGATCTCCAGTGTGTGCCAGAGCTTTTCGGGCAGCGGACGTTGTCTCAGCGCGTGCAGCGGACGCGGATCGAGCGGCGTGCGCAGGCCGAGTCTCTCGGCGAGGGCGGGGACGATGAGCTCGACCGCGACCGTGTCCGGCAGCTTCAGCGGACGGGTCAGGAGTTTGCGGAGCGCCTGGAGTCCTCGGCGCGCCGCCGGGTGGTCCTGGAGCGCGTCGACCGCACTCAACGTCGGGACCAGCGCGTATTCGCCGGGACCGCCCCACGTGCCGTCGGCGTGCTGGGTGTCGAGGAGGTACCGGACCCTGGCGTCGTGGCCGGTCAACCAGGGCGCGAGGGCGACGAGCCTGCCCGTCTCGTACACGGACGGTGAAAGGCCGCTCCAGGGATCGTCGGTCAGTTCCGCCAACAGCCTCATCGCGGGCCCCCGGAGATAGCAACTGCGTAACCGTAGGACCACAGAGAGTAGCACTTTGGGCCGTTGAGCCCGCAAGGGTCTAGGCCGTTCAGCGGTCCACCCTGCAGGGTGGTTTGGCCGGGCGGATCCTGTGGAACGGGCGGAGAAAAGGAGGAGGTTGTGACCACAGCACGCGAGATCATGCACCCCGGAGTGCAGTGCGTGGACGAGGACGCGAGCCTCGTCGAGGCCGCTCGCATGATGCGGGACCTCGACGTCGGATCCCTGCCGATCTGCGGCAAGGACGACCGGCTGCACGGAATCATCACCGACCGCGACATCGTGATCAGGGCCGTCGCCGCCGGGATGGACCTGGCGACGACCCGAGTGAGCGAGTTCGGCGGGCACGTGCACTGGGTCGACGCGGACGACTCGCTGGCGCACGTGCTGGAGACGATGGGAGACAACCAGATCCGGCGGCTGCCGGTGATCGACAACCACCGGCTGGTGGGCATGGTGTCGGAGGCGGACCTCGCCCGGCACCTGCCGGAGGACCAGCTGGCGTCGTTCGTGGAACGCGTCTACGCCTGAGCCACGAAGGGCTGCGGCGATTCCTTCAGGCCCGAGAAGACGGCGGCGATCAGACGCCGGCCCTGAGTCACGCCGTCGTCGTTGTTCGGGACGCGCCACAAGAAGCTCATGAGCATGATGATGTCCGCCGGGTCGTGGCCGGGGGCGATGGTGCCCTCGGCCACGCAGGCGTCGACCAGCTTCGTCACCGCCGCGATGGCGGGCCCCCACGAGGCGTTGATCATTTCCTGGGCCGCGGCGCTGTGCAGCGCGTCGCCGAGGCCGTGCTTGATGCGGATGTAGGCCGACAGCGTCTCGAACCACTCGACGAACGCGGCCTTGGCCGACGAGTGACGTGTCAGCACCTCGTCGGCGGCGACGGTCAGACGTTCGATGTCGTGCTGGTAGGCCGCCAGGATCAGGTCCTCGCGGGTCGGGAAGTGGCGGTACAGCGTTCCCGCTCCGACCCCGGCGCGTTTGGCGACCTCGCTCAACGGCACGAGCGGGTTGTCCGCGAACAGCTCGTGAGCAGCCTCGATGATCGCGACACGGTTGCGCGCGGCGGCCTTGCGCTGCGTGCCGTAGGTGCTCGGCGTCTCGTCGGTCATGGCCCAATGATGCCCTCCGATTGACTCGCGGAGGATCCTCCGCTAGTTTGGCGACCACTCGCGGAGAATCCTCCGCGTGTTCGGTCTCTCGGAAGGCACCCTCCATGCGTTACGTGAAACTCGGGAGCACGGGCCTCGACGTCTCCCCCGTCGCGATCGGCGCCATGACCTACGGCGAGCCCGGAAGCGGCCACCCCGTCTGGTCACTCGGCGAGGACGACGCCCGCCCCCTGATCAGGCACGCCCTGGACGCGGGCATCAACTTCTTCGACACCGCGAACATGTACTCGAACGGCTCCAGCGAGGAGATCCTCGGACGTGCGCTGCGCGACTTCGCGAACCGCGACGACGTCGTGATCGCGACCAAGCTGCGCCACCCGATGCGCCCAGGCCCGAACGGGAAAGGCTTGTCCCGCAAGGCGGTCATGACAGAGGTCGACCACTCGCTGCGTCGACTCGGCACCGACTACATCGACCTCTACCAGGTGCACCGCAACGATCACTCGACGCCGCTCGAGGAGACCCTCGAAGCGCTGCACGACCTGGTGAAGGCCGGCAAAGTGCGCTACCTCGGGGCGTCGTCGATGTTCGCCTGGGAGTTCGCGAAGGCCCTGCACCTGCAGAAGCTCCACGGCTGGACCCGGTTCTCCTCCATGCAGAACCACTACAACCTGCTCGCCCGCGAGGAAGAACGCGAGATGATCCCGCTCTGCCTGGACGAGGGGGTCGGGACCATCATCTGGAGCCCTCTCGCCCGCGGCCGGCTCGCCCGCGGCTGGGACGATGCGAGGTCCACCGCCCGTTCCGAAACCGATGCCTCCTACGCGGACCTCCTCTACTCACCGGAGCAGGAAGCGTCGAACCACGCCATCGTCGACGCCGTCGGCAAGGTCGCGGCCGCCCACGGCGTGAGTCGCGCGGCCGTCGCACTGGCCTGGCTGCACCGCCAGCCGGTGGTCACCGCTCCGCTGGTCGGCGCCGGGTCGATCGCGCAGATCGACGACGCGATCGCGTCGCTGGACGTCGACCTCACCGATGACGACGTGCGAGCCCTCACCACCCCTTACACCCCGCGCTACGACTGGCAGGGCGTCTCCGACGAGGCGACCATGAACGCCATCCGCGCCCGTGTCCCGGGAATGGCACTCAGGTGAGGCCGATCGTCCGCTCCGGCCCCACCGCCCGCGCCGGAGCACTCCTGATCTTCCTCGGCCCGCTGGTGTCGTGGACCGCGGAAGTCGTCACGTCGGCGGCGTGGCAGGAACCGCACTACTCGCCGTTGTACAACTGGGTCAGCCACCTGGGCCTGACAGGTCCGAGCGAAGTCGCGTTCGGACAGGTCGGCAACTCCCCGCTGGGAGCCGTCATGGACACCGGCAGGCTGACGCCGTGTTCGAGATAACGGGTTTCGCCTGATTCCCGGGCCAGCAGCGCTTGGGTGACGCGGCGCGCGAGCCTGGGGATCAGGCGTTGCCCGGCCTCTTCCGGCGGAACGAACTCGTACGACTTCAGCTCTTCGGCCTGGAGCCGGATTTCGTCCTGAGCGGTGAGGACACCGCCTTCGAACACGAAGAGGACGCGGTCGTCGTCGTTGCCCGGCGCCCAGTCGACCACGAGCAGGCGGCCGGGTTCCCTGACGAGGCCCAGCTCTTCCTCGACCTCGCGTCTGCAGGCTTCGCTCGGAGTCTCGCCGTGCTCGATCACGCCGCCGGGGATCTCCCAGTTCGGCTTGTAGGTCGGTTCGACCAGCAGGATGCGCCCTGCCTCGTCGAAGAACAGGGCGCCGGCCGCGGAGATCGGTCTGCTGCTGTGATCCACGGCTTCCTTTGTACGTTGGTCGTCCCGCCAGGACTTGAACCTGGGACCTGCCGCGTATCAGACGGACGCTCTCACCGGCTGAGCTACGGGACGGAAGTGGAAGACGAGGGTGTCGAACCCTCCACGGCGATCTTGCAAGGATCGTCTGCGCACCGGCGCGTCCCCCGTTGTTCAGTTGTCTGCGTGCCCCCACCGGGATTCGAACCTGGACTGGACGCGTTCTGAGCGCGTTGCCTCTTCCGTTGGGCTACAGGGGCGTGCGGATCCGGGGATTCGAACCCCGACTGTCATGGCCCTCAACCACGTGCCTCTACCAGTTGGGCTAGATCCACTTCGAGCGAGCGGCCGGAGGGCATCGAACCCTCTGCTTCGGTTTGGAAGACCGACGTGTCCGCCAAGTTCACCACGACCGCGTGTTTTTCTGGCAGCACCGACGGAAGGAGTCGAACCCTCGGGAAACGGGTTTGGAATCCGTTCCGCTTCCGAAGCTCGTCGGCATTGTGGGTAGCACAAAAAGAAAACCGCCCAGGGTTTCCCGTGGGCGGCTCCGAGGTCATGACCTGGGGATCAGGTCATGGCGTGGAGCCCCACGCCACCGCCAGCAGACCGCCGGCGATGAGGGCGAGAATTCGCCATCCCGCAAGCTCCGCCTTGGCAAGCATGTCTTCCTCCGGTTGATCTCTCGCTGTGTTGATGGGCCCAAGTTATGTGACGGGCGGACGGCCGTGCAACGCATTTAAACGCGTTCCAGACAGTGGATTCTCGCCGAGATCGTCGAGTTGGCGTTGCAAGCGGTCGGCGGCGTCGTCGCGGCCTTGTTGCCGGTACAGCTCCACTGCTTCGCGCCACGCTTCGCGGGCCTGGTCGTGGTGCCCGAGGGCGAGGTGGGGCCGGCCGATCTTGTCGAGCAGTTCCGCCGCCACGTAGTCGTTGCCCATCCCCCTGAACAGCGAGAGCGCCTGGAGGTAGTGGGCGACCGACTGCCGGTGGTCGCCGAGGCCGTGGGCGATGAACCCGAGACTGTGCTGGTTGGCGCCCTCACCAGTGGCGTCGCGGTGGCGTTGGTACAGGGCGAAGGCGGCGTTGCAGTGGTCGTGGGCGGTGCCGAAGTCGCCCAGGTGTGCGGCGTGCCAGCCCACCGCGTTGAGCGCGTGGGCTTCCCACACCGGCGCGTCGATGGTGCGGTAGAGGTCGAGGGCGCGGCGGGCGTGGTCCATGGCTCGCCGGTCGTCGCCCAGTTCTCCCCAGATCACGGCGAGCACCCGGTGGGTGAGCGCGTGTTCGGGAACGTCCCGGTGCAGCGCGGCCACGGCGAGAGCCTGGTCCAGGTGACCGATGGCCTCTTCGTACGAGCCCAGCCGGGCGTGGGCGCGGCCGAGGTTTCTGAAGGCGCGGCTGCGGGTGGCGGGATCCGGCAGGTGCTGTGCGGCGTCCAGGGCCGCTCGCCACACGGCGATCGCGTCGTGCACGTACCCGCGCCGGAGGTGGAAGGTGTCCATCGTCCGCGCGAGGTGCCAGACGGTGTGGTGGTCGCCGCGGGCGATCGCGGTGCGCTGGGTGGCCAGCAGCGTGGCGTATTCGGCCTGCAACCAGGCCATCGCGGCGGCGGCGTCGGGCAGCGGGTGCGGCTGGACGGCCGGTGGGTCGAGTTCCACGGGCTGGCGGTGTGGTTCCAGGAGGCGGTCGGCGGCGTGGGCGGTGTGCAGGTGGAAGTCCATCACCCGCGCCAGGGCCGCTTCCCGCACGTGGTCGGGCAGTTCGTGAGCGATGGTGGCGGCGTACTCCTGGACCAGGTCGTGCATGCCGTAGCGCCCGTGCGGCCGCCGTTCCAGCAACGACGCTTCCTCCAGCGCCGACAACGCCTTGCGCACCGCGGCCGGCGGCATGCCGGTGAGAGCGGCAGCGGCGGACAGGGTGGTGTCGGGGCCCGGTGCGATGCCCAGCAGTCCGAACAGGGTGCGTTGCTGGTCGGTGAGGTGCCGCAGGGACCACGACAGGACCGTGGGCAGGCTCGCGTCGGGGTCGTCGGAGTCCAGGGCGGCCAGGCCGAGGTCGCGCAGTTCGGTGACGAGGTCGTTCAGCAGGTCCGGCTGGCTGCGGATGCGGGCGGCGACCAGACCGAGTGCCAGAGGGAGCCCACCGCACAGGCCGATCAGTTCGGTGATCGCTTCGCCGTCATCGATCGCGGTGCTCAGCAGGGCGCGGGCTTCGGTGTCGGTCAGCACGTCGAGGTTGACGGGGTGCGCGCCGTGACGGGTGAGCAGCGCGGTGAGCCGGTGGCGGCTGGTGATCAGGACGGTGCAGGAGCTTCCGCCGGGCAGCAGCGGCACGACCTGGTCGGGAGCGGCGGCGTTGTCCAGCAGGACCAGCATCCGTTTGCCGGCCGTGTGACTGCGGTAGAGCGCGGCGAGGGCGTCCGGGTCCTGCGGCTGGTGCCGGCGGTCGACGCCCAGTGCGGTCAGGAAGCCGGCGAGCACGTCGGTGGCGTCCTTGGGATCACCGGGGCTGAAGCCGCGCAGGTCCACCGCCAGCTGCCCGTCGGGGAACCGGTGCAGGTTGAGGTGTGCCCACGTGAGAGCGAGCCAGGTCTTGCCGATGCCACCGGTGCCGCTGATCGCGGTGGTGAGGGCGCGGTCGAGCTCGGCCAGCTGGGCCACGCGGCCGGCGAACCGCGTCGGTGCGGCCGGCAGCTGGGCGGGCACCACCCGGGGCGGGCGCGTTCCCGCCGCGACGAGGGACAGGGCGGGATCGGCAGTCAGGATCCGCTGGTGCACGTCCTGGAGCGCGGGGCTGGGATCGGCGCCCAGTTCCTCGACCAGCCGTTTCCTCAGCCGTTCGTGGTGCTCCAGGGCGTCCGCGGTGCGCCCTGCCTGGTGCAGCGCCAGCATGAACTGGCCCGCGACCAGTTCGTCCAACGGATGTTCGGCGGCTCGTGCGGCGAGCTCGACCACCAGGTCGACGCCCTGACCCAGGCGCAGCCGCACGTTCGTCAGCTCGTGCTGCGCGGCCAGCCGTTCCTGCTCGAGCCGGTCGCCTTCCGCTTCGGCCCACTCGCCGTGCACGCCGGTCAACGCGTGTCCGCGCCACAGCTGCAGCGCGCGAGTCAGCAGTTGAGCCGTCTGCTCGTCGTCGGCTTCCGCATCGGCCGCAGCACGCAGGTCGCGGAACCCGTGCAGGTCCGTCACGGGCTCTGACAGGGCGTAGCCACCGGAGCGACGCACGATCGTCACGCCGTCGGGGCCGCTCAACGCTCGGCGCAGCCGGGAGATGTAGTTGTGCAACGTCGACCGCGTCCGCGGTTCCGCGTCGGCGCCCCAGACCCGCTCGACCACCCGGTCGACCGGTACGACCCGCCCGGCGTCGACCGCCAGAGCGGCCAGCACGCAGCGCTGTCTCGGTGTGCCCAGGTCCACCGGCCGTCCGTCCGCCTCAGCGCTGAACTCGCCCAGCAGACGCACCAGCACACCCATCGCCTCCTCGTGGCCCCCGGACATAGTGGCCTGAGCAGCGCCGTACAGAAAACCTGTGAGCGTTTCACATGCTCGGCCACGCATCCTGGCACCGGGTCGCTCCCCTGGTGGCCCGAATGGCGAACGGCGCGCAACCTGGGGGATGCGCGCCGTTCGACAAAATTCAGGAATCAGACGGTGAAGCCCAACGCCCGCAACTGCTCGCGGCCGTCGTCGGTGATCTTCTCCGGGCCCCACGGCGGCATCCACACCCAGTTGATGCGGAAGTCCGACACCAGGCCGCCTCCCGTACCGCCGGTCAGCGCCGCACGGGTCTGGTCCTCGATGACGTCGGTCAGCGGGCAGGCCGCCGACGTGAGCGTCATGTCGATGGTGGCGACGTTCTTCTCGTCGATGTGGATGTCGTAGACGAGACCGAGGTCGACGACGTTGATGCCGAGCTCCGGGTCCACGACGTCGCGCATCGCCTCTTCCACGTCGTCCAGTGCGGCGACGTCGGCCTTGGGCTCGAAGACCGGCATGCCTTCCGCGCCGCGAACGACCTCTTCCGACTCGGTGCTCATGCTGCTCCCTGGCTTCGTGCGACTGCGTCCTTGAACGCCATCCAGCCCAGCAGCGCGCACTTCACGCGTGCCGGGTACTTCGCGACACCGGCGAACGCGATGCCGTCCTCCAGGACGTCCTCGTCGGGCTCGACCTGACCGCGGCCCTGCATCAGCTCGACGAACGCGTCCATCTTCTTGAAGGCCTCGCCCACCGGCTTACCCACGACGAGGTCGGTCAACACCGACGTCGAGGCCTGGCTGATCGAGCAGCCCTGGCCGTCGTAGGAGACGTCCTGCACCACGTCGTCGACGACGTGCACCCGCAGCGTCACCTCGTCGCCGCAGGTCGGGTTGACCTGGAACGACTCGGCGTCGTACGGGTCGCGCAGGCCGCGGCCGTGCGGGTTCTTGTAGTGGTCCAGGATGATCTCCTGGTACATCTGCTGGAGCTGCATCAGGCCACCCCGAAGAACTTCTGCGCCTCGCGGACGCCGTCGACCAGTGCGTCGACCTCGTCCAGCGTGTTGTACAGGTAGAACGACGCGCGCACGGAGGACTGGGCGTTCAGGCAGCGGTGCAGCGGCCACGCGCAGTGGTGACCGACGCGGACCGCGATGCCCAGACTGTCCAGCACCTGGCCGGCGTCGTGCGGGTGGACGCCCTCGATCTCGAACGGCACGGCGCCGCCGCGGTCGACCGCGTCCTGCGGGCCGAGCAGCCGGACACCCTTGATGCCCGAAAGACCTTCCAGCGCCGCAACGGTCAGCGCGTGCTCGTGCGCGTGGATGCGTTCCATGCCCACGACGCTGAGGTAGTCCACCGCAGCACCCAGACCGACGGCCTGAGACGTCATCGGCGAACCGGCCTCGAAGCGCTGCGGCGGCGGGGCGAACGTCGAGCCCTCCATCTTCACCAGCTCGATCATCGAGCCGCCGGTGATGAAGGGAGGCAACGCCTCCAGCAGCTCACGACGCCCGTAGAGGACACCGATGCCGGACGGGCCGAGCATCTTGTGCCCGGAGAACGACGCGAAGTCCACTCCCAGCGCGTGGAAGTCGACCGGGCCGTGCGGCACGGACTGGCACGCGTCCAGCACCGTGAGCGCGCCGACCTTCTGCGCCGCGGCGACGAGCACGTCGACCGGGTTGATCACGCCGGTCACGTTCGACTGGTGCGTGAACGCGACGACCTTGGTGCGCGGCGTGATCACGTTGTCCACATCGGACAGGTCGAGACGACCGTCCTGCGTGAGCTTGAACCACTTCAGCGTCGCGCCGGTGCGTTGCGCGAGCTGCTGCCACGGCACGAGGTTCGCGTGGTGCTCCATCTCGGTCACGACGATCTCGTCGCCGGGACCGACGACGAAACGCGCGGCCTCGGGGCCGGACGTGGCGGCGTTGCCCATCGCGTACGCCACGAGGTTGAAGCCCTCGGTGGCGTTCTTGGTGAACACCAGCTCGCCGAAGTCGGCGCCGACGAAGTCCGCGATGCGCTGACGCGCACCCTCGTACGCGTCGGTCGCTTCCTCCGCGAGCTGGTGGGCACCGCGGTGCACAGCGGCGTTGTGCTGCTGCAGGAACGCCTTTTCCGCGTCCAGAACCTGCGTCGGGCGTTGCGAGGTGGCGCCGGAGTCCAGGTAGACCAGGCGCTTCCCGTCACGAACGGTGCGAGACAGGATCGGGAAGTCCGCCCTCAGAGCGGTCACGTCCAGTGGTGCTGCGGTGGTGGTCACAGCGCCTCCTCTCAACACCTGTAACGTCAGGAAAGGGCTGCTGCTTCCGACTTCCCGGTGTACTTCACGTAACCCTCGGACTCGAGCACGTCGGCGAGCTCCGGACCACCGGACTCGACGATGCGGCCGTTCGCGAACACGTGCACGAAGTCGGGCGAGATGTACTTGAGGATCCGGGTGTAGTGCGTGATCAGCATGACGCCGACCTCACCGGAGGCCTTGTAGCGGTTGACGCCCTCGGACACGACGCGCAGCGCGTCGACGTCCAGACCGGAGTCGGTCTCGTCGAGGATCGCGATCTTCGGCTGGAGCAGGCCCAGCTGCAGGATCTCGTGGCGCTTCTTCTCACCGCCGGAGAAGCCCTCGTTCACCGAACGCTCGGCGAACGCCGGGTCGATGTCGAGGTCGGCCATCGCACCCTTGACCTCCTTCACCCAGTGGCGGAGGGCCGGGGCCTCGCCGCGGACGGCGGTGGCGGCGGTGCGCAGGAAGTTCGACATCGAGACCCCGGGCACCTCGACCGGGTACTGCATCGCGAGGAACAGGCCCGCGCGGGCGCGCTCGTCGACGGACATCTCCAGGACGTCCTCGCCGTCGAGCGTGACGGTGCCCGAGGTGATCGTGTACTTCGGGTGACCGGCGATCGCGTACGACAACGTGGACTTGCCGGAGCCGTTGGGGCCCATGATGGCGTGGGTCTCGCCCGCCTTGATCGTCAGGTCGACGCCCTTGAGGATCTCCTTGGGGGCGTCCTCGCTGACGACCGAGACGTGCAGGTCCTTGATCTCAAGCGTGGCCATGACTACCTAAATCTCCTGGTGCTGAAGTCAGTTCGTGGTGACGGTGACATCGACGAAGACGTCTCCGTCACGGATGTCGACGGCGTAGACGTCGACCGGTTCGGTGGCGGGCAGCGAGGAGGGCTTGCCGGTCTCCAGGTCGAAGCACGACCCGTGCAACCAGCACTCGATCCCCTTGCGGGAGACCTCGCCCTCGCTCAACGACACCGCGGCGTGCGAGCACTCGTCCGCCAGCGCGTGCACCCGCTCGCCCTTGCGCACCAGGACGATCGCGGTGTCGTCGACCTCGGCGGCGAAAGGCTTGCGTTCGTCCAGATCGGACAGTGCACACACCCGGATCACGCCCCGACCGCCTCGAGCTCTGCCTCGATGGCGGCCTCGAGACGCTCGCGCACCTCGGGGACGGCGATCTTCGCGATCAGCTCCTGGAAGAAGCCGCGCACGACGAGACGACGTGCCTGCTCCTCCGGAATGCCGCGCGCCTGCAGGTAGAACAGCTGCTCGTCGTCGAACCGGCCGGTGGCGCTGGCGTGGCCCGCACCCTCGATCTCGCCGGTCTCGATCTCCAGGTTCGGCACCGAGTCGGCACGCGCGCCGTCGGTGAGCACCAGGTTGCGGTTGAGCTCGAAGGTCTCGGTGCCCTCGGCCGCCACGCGGATCAGCACGTCGCCGATCCACACGGTGTGCGCGCCCTCGCCCTGCAGCGCGCCCTTGTAGACCACGTTGCTGCGGCAGTTCGGCTGCGAGTGGTCGATGAACGGCCGGTGCTCCTGGTGCTGACCCGCGTCCGCGAAGTACAGCCCCTGCAGCTCCGCGTCGCCGCCCTTGCCCGCGTACTGCACGACCGGGGTGACGCGGACGACGTCGCCGCCCAGGGTCACGACCGTGTGCTTGACGGACGCGTCGCGACCGAGCTTCACGTGGTGCTGCGAGACGTGCACGGCGTCGTCGGCCCAGTCGTGGATCGCGATCACCTGGAGGTGCGCGCCGTCCGCGACGAGGAACTCGACGTTCTCGGCGTACGCACCGGAACCGCGGTAGTCCAGGACGACCGTGCCCTCGGCGAACTGCGACGCCTTGACCACGACGTGGCCGTAGGCGACCTGCCCGGAACCGGCGCCGGTCACCGTGACGGTGGTCGGCTCGGACTTCGCGTCACCGGGCAGCGTCACGACGGTGGCGTTCTCGAACGACGAGTACGCCTGCGCCGCGATGCGGTCACCGGGAACGCCGGCCTTGCCGAGGCGCTCGTCGTCGCGACCGACGGTCTCGACGGTGACGCCTTCGGGAGCGTTCACCTCAACGGCAGCGGAACCCGTTGCCGCAGCACCGCTGTGAAGGCCAGCGAGACGCTTGAGAGGCGTGAAGCGCCAGATCTCCTCACGACCGCCCGGCACCTCGAACGCGTTCACGTCGTACGACGTGAAGTGCTCCGCGCGCGAGGTGACCGGAACGACGGCACCGTGGGAGTGAGGTTGAGTCGACAGGGCGGCCATGTCAGCCGACGGCCCCTTCCATCTGCAGTTCGATCAGGCGGTTGAGCTCGAGGGCGTACTCCATGGGGAGCTCGCGCGCGATGGGCTCGACGAACCCGCGCACGATCATCGCCATGGCCTCGTCCTCGTTCAGGCCGCGCGACATCAGGTAGAACAGCTGGTCCTCGGAGACCTTCGAGACCGTGGCCTCGTGACCCATCTGCACGTCGTCCTCGCGGACGTCGACGTACGGGTAGGTGTCCGAACGGCTGATGGTGTCGACCAGGAGCGCGTCGCACTTCACCGTGGACTTCGAGTGGTGCGCCCGCTTGTTGACCTGGACCAGGCCGCGGTACGACGTGCGGCCACCGCCACGCGCCACCGACTTCGAGATGATCGTCGAAGAGGTGTGCGGCGCCAGGTGGACCATCTTCGCGCCGGCGTCCTGGTGCTGGCCCTCGCCCGCGAACGCGATCGAGAGGACCTCGCCCTTGGCGTGCTCGCCCATCAGGAAGACGGCCGGGTACTTCATGGTCACCTTGGAACCGATGTTGCCGTCGATCCACTCCATGGTCGCGCCCTCTTCTGCCTTGGCGCGCTTGGTGACCAGGTTGTAGACGTTGTTCGACCAGTTCTGGATCGTCGTGTAGCGGCAGCGGCCGCCCTTCTTCACGATGATCTCGACGACAGCCGAGTGCAGCGAGTCGGACGAGTAGATCGGCGCGGTGCAGCCCTCGACGTAGTGCACGTAGGCACCCTCGTCGACGATGATCAGCGTGCGCTCGAACTGGCCCATGTTCTCGGTGTTGATCCGGAAGTAGGCCTGCAGCGGGATGTCGACGTGGACACCCTTCGGCACGTAGATGAACGAGCCACCGGACCAGGTCGCGGAGTTCAGCGCGGAGAACTTGTTGTCGCCGGCCGGGATGACGGAGCCGAAGTACTCCTTGAAGAGCTCCGGGTGCTCCTTCAGGCCCGTGTCGGTGTCCAGGAAGATGACACCCTGCTGCTCCAGGTCCTCGCGGATCTGGTGGTAGACCACCTCGGACTCGTACTGAGCCGCGACACCGGCGACGAGGCGCTGCTTCTCAGCCTCGGGGATGCCGAGCCGGTCGTAGGTGTTCTTGATGTCCTCAGGCAGGTCTTCCCAGCTCTGAGCCTGCTTCTCGGTCGAACGCACGAAGTACTTGATCGAGTCGAAGTCGATCCCAGAGAGGTCGGCGCCCCAGTTCGGCATCGGCTTGAGGTCGAAGAGCTTGAGCGCCTTCAACCGGTACTCGAGCATCCACTCGGGCTCGTCCTTCTTCGCCGAGATGTCGCGAACGACGTCCTCGCTGAGGCCTCGGCGGGCGCTCGCGCCGGCAACGTCCGAGTCGGCCCAGCCGAACTCGTAGTTGCCGAGAGACGCGATGGTCTCTTCCTGCGTGAGCGGAGACTGCACCGTGGTGGGCGTGCGCTGCTCGGCAGCGGCAGTCATGCGGGCTCCCCTCCATCATCTGGGATGAGCTTTCCGGCAGAGCCGGGTTGAACGTTCGGGATGTGCGTCGTGCACACGGCGTGGCCGCTTGCGATCGTCGCGAGGCGCTGAACATGAGAACCGAGGAGGTTCGCGAAAGCTTCCGTCTCGGTCTCGCACAGCTGGGGGAACTCAGCCGCCACGTGGGCTACCGGGCAGTGGTGCTGGCACAACTGCTCGCCCACGCCGACGTGACGTGCCGACGCAGCGTAGCCCTCCCTGGTCAGCGCGGCGGCGAGGGCCTTGGCCCGTTCGGCGGGTGTGGCCTGGGCCACGATCGCCGCTCGGTGCCCCTCGACGAGCGCGTCGACACGACTCTGCGCGAACGCCTTGACCGCTTCTTCCCCACCCGTCTGGGCGAGGAACCTGATCGCGGCGACCGCGAGGTCGTCGTAGGCGTGGCCGAACCGGGCACGTCCGGCGTCAGTCAGCAGGAAGAGCTTCGCGGGACGGCCACGACCGCGTTGGGTCTGGCGAGGTGCGTCCCTCGTGATCGCCTCGCCGTCCGCGAGCAGTGCGTCGATGTGACGGCGCACGGCCGTGGGGCTGATGCCCAGTTCCTCGGCGACAGCCGCCGCGGTGACCGGACCCTGCTCCAGCAGAAGCCTGGCGACGGCGCGCCGAGTCTTGCCGTCGTGCTGTTGCACGGCGTCAAGGTGGGTCTCGGCGTTTTTCACAACACCAGTGTTGCGTATTTAGCCGGAGGTCGCAAAGATCGCGGTCACAGGGTGACCTGACTCACGGCTGAGACGGGCTGGATACCCTGCCCACATGCCCACCAACGGCGGAGCCACGACTCCGGAGAGCGACCTCTTGAACGGTCGAGAGCGTCGCCAGCTGGACATCGTCCGCCGCTGGGGCACCATCGGGGCACTGCTCCTGACGGTCGGGTCGCTCGGCGGTGGCGCCGCGCCCATCTACTCGCCGCTGTACGGCGTGCCCGTGCTCGGGCTCTTCTCGCGGATGCCTTCAGTCGCGATGGGGGTCGTCTGGACCGGCATCTTCATGATCGTGTCGGCCTGGCTGGCGCTCGGACGGTTCGTCCGCCCCGGCCGGCCGCGCCTGATCTCACGCGGCCAGATGGACCGCACGTTGCTGATGTGGACCGTGCCGCTGGTGTTCTGCGTGCCGATGTTCTCGCGGGACGTGTACTCGTACCTGGCGCAGAGCGAGATCGCCGCACGTGGGTTGGACCCGTACGTCCTGGGCCCGGCCAACGCTCTTGGTGTCGACCACGTGCTCACGCGCGGTGTGCCGAACATCTGGCGTGAGACGCCGGCGCCGTACGGACCGCTGTTCCTGGCGTTCGGCCGACTGACCGCGATGCTGACCGGCGACCACGTCGTGTCGGGCGTGTTCGTGCACCGCCTGCTGGTGCTGTGCGGCCTGGTGATGATCGTGTGGGCACTCCCCCGCCTGGCCGCCCGCTTCGGCGTCCCCCCGGTCGGCGCGCTGTGGCTGGGCGCACTGAACCCGCTGGTGCTGTTCCACATCGTCATCGGCGTCCACAACGACGGCCTGGCCCTGGGCCTGATGCTGGTCGGGTTCGAACTGGCGATGCGCGGCCTGGAACCGTTGAAGTGGACGTGGATCACCCTGGGCGCCGCGGTCATCGTGTGCGGCGCGATGGTGAAGGTCCCCGCAATCGCGGCCCTGGGCTTCCTGGGCGTGCTGGTGGCCCGCAAGCTGGGCGGCCAACTCAAACACCTGGCCCTGGTGGCCGGAATCATGACAGTCATAGCCGCCGTCGGTGTGGTCGCGATCTGCCTCGGCACGGGCTTCGGCTTCGGCTGGATCTCGACGCTGAACGTGGCCTCGACGGTGAAGTCGTGGATGTCGCCCCCGACCGCGCTGGGCTTCCTCGGCGCGGGCACCGGAATCATGCTCGGCCTGGGCAACCACACCGAAGCGATGATCTCGCTGACCCGCCTGCTGGGCCAGGGCATCTCCATCGTGATCACGGTGATCCTGCTGTGGCGCAGCTTCAAGGGCCGGATCAAGGCGATGAACGGCCTGGGCGCGGCACTGGGCGCGATCCTGGTGCTCGGCCCGGTGCTGCAACCCTGGTACGTGCTGTGGGCCGCGCTGCCGTTGGCCACAGCGGTCGTGGGCCCGAAGTTCCGCACGTTCGCGATGGTCACCTCGGCGGTGATCGCGGTGATCCTGCCGCCCACCGGCTCGGCTTTCGACGGCCGCGCCTACACGGTGCCGCAGGCCGTCGCGGGCGCGGTGATCACGTTCGCGGTGTGCGTCCTGATCGCCCGAAAGCGAGTCGGGCCGTTCCTGAAGTCCGACCCGGCGTGATCATGCGTTGTCGCCGTCGCGCAGGGAATGGATCATGCTCCGGAGAATGTGCAGTGCGGTTGACTGCTCGTCCTCCGTCAGCCCGGCCAGCATCCTGAGCTCGACGGACCTGACGGCAGCGGTCGCCTTCTCGAGGCTCTGCCGCCCTTTGGGCGTGAGGCGCGTCGGCAGAACCTTCCCGACGGGCGCCTCCCTCGTGACTTCGCCGTCCCGTTCCAGGGCCTGGAGCAGCACGTTCATCGTCTGCCGGGTCACGAACGCGCCTCGCGCGAGCTCCGAGTTGGACAGGCCTTCTCGCTGAGCCAGCAGCTCCAGGCAGGCGTAGTGCGTGACGTTCATCCCCAGCGGCCGCAGCACTTCCTCCATGGCCACGCGCAGGGCGCTCGACGCTTCCTTCAGCAGGTAGCCCAGTGACGTGTTGAGATCGATGCCGTCTTGACTCATGTCAGTATCCTGACATAGGTTGGGATGTGTCAGAAAACTGACACGTCTTTGATCTAGGAGCATCACATGCCTGTCACTGGTCCCGACTTCATCTCGCTCCAGGCGCGGGATCTCTCCGCCTCGCAGGCGTTCTACGAGCGGTACCTGGGGCTGGTCCGCTCGCAGGCCGGGCCGCCGCACGCCGTGGTCTTCGAGACTCAGCCGATCGCGTTTGCGCTGCGGGACGTTGTTCCTGGCACGGATTTGGGTGCTCAGCCTGGGGGCGGGGTTGCGGTTTGGCTCCACGCCACGGATGTTCAGGCGATTCACGATGCTCTTGTGACTGATGGTCATGTCATCGTTTCTGCGCCGATTGATGGGCCTTTTGGGCGGACTTTCACGTTTGCTGACCCTGATGGGTATCGGGTTACGCTTCACGATCGCGCTTGATGGTTTGCGGGGCCGTCGGCTGGGGTGGTTCGGCGCGGATTCCAGCCGGGGTGGTCACCTACCGTTGCCGTGTCGCCTCGTATTGATGGGCGCGTGGGTCGTATGACGAGCCGGGTCATTTCATCGCCGCTTCGCGACGATTGCGATTGGGGCTTGATGCGATGAAGGAGCGGGGCCTCGCTCCTGGTGGGTCCCGAGTGGACACTCGGGTTGCCTAGTTCTCAACGCAAGGGAGGCCCCTGGTGTCTGAGTATGACGGAAAGCAGTTCGTCGGGATCGATCTGCACCGGTCTCGTTCGGTGATCGTGCGGTTGACCACGGCGGGTGAGCGGCTGGACGCGGTGCGGATCGTGAACGATCCGATGGCGCTGGTGGCGGAGA
>NZ_JBHRZI010000044.1:0-61263 GCF_042649515.1 Lentzea rhizosphaerae
CTCGGCGGAGTGCTGGCTCACCGCCGGCGGACCACACCACACGGTCATGACCCACGCCGTGGGATCCGAGACGCTGCGGGACTTCGCCACCATGGCGGCCACCGAACTGGTGCTGATCGACGCCGACACCACGCCGGCGTCCTTCCTCGACCGGTTGCGCTGGAATTCGGCGTACCACCGCCTGGCAAACGGAATCAACTGACTCGAATTAGGACGCAGCAGTCCACTCCGAACGGTCGATTCCACAGGCCGCCTGAACCCCTATTGTCGTTCAAGATTCAACGACAATAGGGGTTAGTGGTGTCACGCAGGCAGTTGCTCGTGGTTGTGGTCCTGCTCACCGGAGCGTGTACCGGAGGACCGCCGGAATCGGCACCGTCCACCCGCATGCCCGTGAAGCAGCCTTCGCTCATCGCCGAGGACACACGGCCCGAGAACGTCCTCCACTTCGTGCGTGACGTGCTCGACGCACGGACCGTTGAGCTCGCCGACGGCACCACGGTGCGTGTGGCTCAGCTCGCGGCGCCGCCGGACTGCTGGTCGGCCGGTGCGCTCGCGTTCGCCAGGACGACCCTGCTGGCCCGCGCCGTCCGGATCAACCGGTTCCTGTCCGGCGAAGTGAACCTGACGCTGGAGGACGGCACCGACTACGCGTTGCTCGCGGTGCAACGAGGTGTGCTGCGTGCGGAAGGCGCCGACGGCGGACCGCTGATCAGCGCGGAGACGGAGGCGGCCGCCGCCAACAGGGGACTGTGGGGCCCGCCCTGCAACGGGCTCGACGCCTCCCCGCCCCTCGCGGCTCCGCCGAACCCCAACGCACCGGGAACGCCGGGAACACCAGGGACGACCACGAGGGCGGCGCTCCCGCCCCAGTCGCCGACCACGACGGAGCCCCGTCCCACCACGACACAGCCCCGCCCGACGACTACGACGCAGGCGCGCCCGCCCGCACGCGTCTGCGCCGTCGCGTACCGCGTCACCAACCAGTGGCCCGGCGGCTTCCAGGCCAACGTGACCGTGCGCAACACCGGCACGTCGACGATCAACGGCTGGACCCTGCGGTGGAGCTTCGCCGACGGCCAGACCGTCGACGGCATGTGGAACGCCACGGCGCGCCAGTCCGGTGCGACCGTCAACGCCGTGAACGCGAACTACAACCCGCAGATCCCGCCCGGCGGCTCGGTGCAGATCGGGTTCAACGGCTCGATGCGCGGCAGGAACTCCGCACCCGGCGTGTTCGCGCTCAACGGCGAGGCCTGCACGGTGGAGTGATCAGGCGCTGTCCCGGACGACGAGCCGGGACGGGAAGAACGTGGCTCGGCCGGTGTTGTGCCGGTCGAGCACGGCCTGCGCCGCCGCGGTGGCGATCTCCTCCACCGGGTGCGTGCTCGTGGTGAGCGCCGGGCGGCTGAGGCCGGCGAACGCGATGTCGTCGAACCCGGCCACCGCCACGTCGCCCGGCACCTGGGCGCCGAGCGCGTGCAGTCCGTCCAGGACCCCGAGCGCGGTGAGGTCGCTCAACGCGAACACCGCGTCGGTGTCCGGCCACCGCGCCATGATCTCGGCCGCCGCGCGGGCACCGCGGGCGGCGGTGAAGTCACCGGACACGACCCTGGGTTCGCCGCCGCAGTCGTGCAGCACCTGCTGGTAGGCCTCGACGGCACGGTCCCCGCACGGCAGCCAGGCAGGACCCGTGACCATGGCGATCCTGCGCCGGCCGGTGCGCACCAGGTGCCGCACCACCCCCTCGGTCCCCGCCCGGTTGTCGACGTCGAACGACGGCACGTCACGTGCGCCGACGCCGATCGCGACCACCCGGCCACGCAGGTCCCGCGGCACGGTCTCGAGCGCCGGCCGTGTCGGGTTGACGACCACCAGGCCGCCGAGCCCGCGGCCGTCGGCGAGCCTCGCGAGTGAGCCGGGGTCGTTCAGGGGCAACCAGTGCAGCGAGACTCCGACCTCGCGCTCGGCTGCGACGTGCGCGGCCGTGGTCAGCACGCGGCCGACGTACGGATCGTCGAGCACCGCGGCGGTGTGGCCGATGACCGCGATGGCGAGGCGAGTACCCGTGCGGGTGACCAGAGCGCGGGCGGCGGCGTCCGGCACGTAGCCGAGCGCGGCCACGGCTGCGGCGACGCGGTCGCGTGCGTGTTGTGATGCCGGGCCCTGGCCGGTGACCACACGTGAGGCGGTCGCCCGTGACACGCCTGCGGCCCTTGCCACGTCGTCCAGCGTGGCGGTGCGTTCTGCCGTCATCTCCGCAGTATTGCGGTGGAAGCGCTCTCATGTGTGGGGTATGTACTTTGTGTATCGAGAAAGGGGTACCGGAATGGCCGTCACCGCGTCACGCGATCAGGTCCGAGCCGCCGCCGCGGGCGTCGCGGTGACCTTCGGGCTCAACGGCGTGGCCGTGGCGACCTGGTTCGCCCGCGTGCCCGCCGCCCGCGACGCGCTCGGGCTGACGCCGGGTGCGCTGGGGTTGCTGCTGCTGTCCATGTCCGCGGGCGCGTTCCTGGCGATGCTCACCGCCGGAGAGGTCACGCACCGGCTCGGACCCAAGCGCACGGTGTACGTGTCGGCGGTGATCGTCTCCGCGGGGCTCGCCACAGCGGGCGTCGGGATCGGGGCGTTCCCGTCGGTGCTGCTGACGGGGATCGGGATCTTCGTGCTCGGGTACGGCTCGGGCACGTGCGACGTGGCGATGAACGTGGAAGCGGCGGAGGTGGAACGCGCTCTCGGTCGTACGGTCATGCCGCGGTTCCACGCCATGTGGAGCCTCGGCACCGTGGCCGCAGCCGGTCTCGCTTCCCTTGCCGCGTGGGCGCTCCTGCCGGTGACCACGCACCTGGCCGTGGTGGCGGCGATCGTCGCGGCCGGCACGCTGCTCGCGGCACGCGCTTACAAGCTGGCCGGTGAGGCGGAACAGGGGCAGAGCAGTGGGGTCATGGCCGCCTGGCGGGAGCCGCGCACGCTGCTGATCGGGTTGCTCGTGCTGGTGCTCGCGTTCACCGAGGGCACCGCGAACGACTGGGTGGCGGTGGCGTTCATCGACGGCTACCAGGTCGATCCCGCGACGGGCGCGATCGTGTTCGGTGTGTTCGTCACGACGATGACGTTCGGCCGGATCTTCGGCACGATCGCGCTGGACCGCTGGGGTCGCGTGCCGGTGCTCGTCACGACGATGCTGCTGGCCGCGTCCGGGGTGGCGCTGGCGGTGTTCGGCGGATCTCCGCTCGTGGCGGTGGCCGGTGTGGCCGTGTGGGGGCTCGGCACCGCGCTGGGCTTCCCGGTCGGAATGAGCGCCGCCGCGGACGAGCCCGAACGCGCGGCCGCCCGCGTGAGCGTCGTCGCGGTCATCGGCTACACGGCATTTCTGGCGGGACCGCCGCTCGTCGGCCTGCTCGGCGACCACGTCGGCGTCCTGCGCGGCCTGCTGGTGGTGCCGTTGCTCCTGCTGCCCGCACTGGCGCTCGTGCCGGCGATGCGCAGGCCTGCCAAGTCCTGAACTCGGCAATTCGACGGCATTCGACTCGATGATTCATCGAATGCCGTGCTGAATTGTCGAATGAATTCGCTCCGTTGACGCACGGCGGACACATTCGTAATATCCGTTTCACGATCGTGGACGGTGTTCAAGAATGTGAATCCTTTCTGAAGGGTATTCCGTCATGCGGCTTTTCGTTGGCGCGCTGGTTTTGGCGTGCGCAGGTGCAGCGGTGGTGAGCCTCCCCGCGCACGCCGGCCACGACCCGGCCAGGGAGGTGTTGCCCGCGGGGGACGGGTGGGCCTCCAGCGGGCCGGGCACGACCGGCGGTGCGGCCGCCCCCGCGAGCAACGTGCACGAGGTGCGCACGCGCGCCGAACTGGTCGCGGCACTGGCCTCCCCGGCCCCGCGGATCGTCAAGGTCAGAGCAGTGATCGACGCGAACACCGACGACACCGGGAAACCGTTGTCGTGCAAGGACTACGCGACCGACGGCTACACCCTGCCCGGCTATCTCGCCGCGTACGACCCCGCGGTCTGGGGCTGGGAGCGAGAACCCGAGGGGCCGCTGGAGGACGCCAGGGCCGCGTCGGCGAAGCGGCAGGAGGCGACCATCGCGCTGAACGTCGGCTCGGACACCACGATCATCGGGGCAGGGCCCGGCGCCGGGATCACCGGCGGCAGCCTGCGGATCCACGGGGTGCGCAACGTGATCGTGCGCAACCTGACGTTCCGCGACACCCGCGACTGCTTCCCGCAGTGGGATCCCACGGACAACAGCCCCGGTTCGCCGCCCGGCAACTGGAACTCGCTCTACGACTCGGTGTCCGTGCAGAAGTCCGAGCACGTGTGGGTCGACCACAACACGTTCACCGACGAACCGAACGTCGACAGCACCCAGCCGCTGCACTTCGGGCGGCCGTACCAGGTGCACGACGGCCAGCTCGACATCACCTCGGCCGCAGACCTGGTCACGGTGTCCCGCAACATCTTCAGCGAGCACGGCAAGACGATGTTGATCGGTTCGTCGAACAGCTCCACGACCGACCCCGGCAAGCTGCGCGTCTCAGTGCACCACAACGTGTTCCGCAACGTCCAGGAACGCGCGCCCCGAGTGCGGTTCGGACAGGTGCACGTCTACAACAACCTGTACGAGGGCTCGCAGGTGTACAGCTGGGGCGTCGGCGTGAAGTCCCAGATCCACGCGCAGAACAACCTCATCCGCGGCATCGCGCCCGAGAAGATCGTCTACAACTGGGGCGGCACGGCGATCACCGACACCGGCAACCTGGTCGACGGCAGGCCCACGAGCCTGGTGGACGCGTTCAACACCGCGAACCCGGAGAAGAAGCTCGGCACGGACGCGGGCTGGACGCCGGTGCTCCACCGCGGGCTCGAACCCGCGCACCGGATCAGGAGCCTGAAGGCCGGCGCGCAACCGGCAGGCCGGCATCTGGTGGTGGGCAAGGGTTTCGCCAGCGTCCAGGCCGCGATCGACGCCGCACCGGCCGGTGCCGTGATCACGATTCCGAAGGGCGTGTACCGCGAGGTCGTCAAGATCCCGGCGAGCAAGCGCGGCCTGACCCTGCGCGGTGCCACCGGACGCGCGCAGGACGTCGTGATCGACTACGACAACGCGAACGGCACCAGGAAACCCGACGGCACCACGTACGGCACGTCCGGCAGCGCCACCGCGACCATCGCCGCGGACGACTTCAAAGCGCGCGACCTCACGTTCCGGAACTCCTTCGACCGCAAGCGGCACCCGGAGATCACGAACACCCAGGCCGTCGCCGTGAAGGCCACCGGTGACCGGATGTTCTTCGACCGCGTGCACTTCGAGGGCCACCAGGACACGCTGTACGCCGACAGCCCGGACGTGACCACGAGGTCCCGCCAGTACTACCGGGACTGTGCGATCACCGGTGACGTCGACTTCATCTTCGGCCGTGCCACCGCAGTCTTCGACCGGGCGACGATCACCGCGCTCACCCGCGGCAGCGACCCGAACGGGTACGTGACCGCGGCCAGCACCCAGCGGGCCAACTCCCACGGCTTCCTGATCGTCAACTCGAAGATCCGCAGCGAGGCCCCCGCCGGCACGTACTTCCTCGGCAGGCCGTGGCACCCCGGCGGCGACCCGGAGGCGATCGCCCAGGTCGTCGTCCGCAACACCGAACTGCCCGCCGCGATCAAGCCCGTGCCGTGGACGGACATGTCCGGATTCCCCTGGCGTGGAGCCAGGTTCGCGGAGTACCGCAACACCGGACCCGGCGCGGGTACGGGCACGGACCGGCCGCAGCTCACCGACGAGCAGGCGAAGCAGTACACGAAGAGCGCCTATCTGAGTGGGTGGAACCCCGCGTGAGGACTCGCACCTGGGCGCCGTACGCGCTCATCGCTCCCACCCTGGTGCTGATGGCGGTGTTCCTGGTCTACCCGATCGCGAGCGTCGGGTGGTTCAGCCTCCGCCAGCACACCGTCACGCAGCCGTGGAAGAACGGCTTCATCGGCTTCGAGAACTTCCGCCGCATGCTGTTCGAGGACCAGCTCTTCTGGCAGAGCCTCGCGTTCAGCGCCAAGTGGGTCGTCGTCGAGGTGGGCCTGCAACTGGTGCTGGGCCTGGTCCTCGCGTTGATCGTCAACGAGACGTTCGTCGGCCGTGCGCTGGCGCGGTCGCTGGTGTTCTCGCCGTGGGCGGTGTCCGGTGTGCTCACCACGGGCATCTGGATCCTGCTCTACAACCCGTCGACAGGCATCTTCCAGCAGCTCGCGCAGTGGGGCATCGGCGATCCCGGCACCTCGGTGCTCGGCGACCCGGCCACGGTGTTCCCGGCGACCGTCGTCACCGAACTGTGGCGCGGCGTGCCGTTCTTCGCGATCCTGCTGCTCGCCGACCTGCAGACCATCCCGAACGACCTGTACGAGGCGGCGTCGGTCGACGGCGCCGGGCGGTGGCGCCGGTTCGTCAGCGTCACCCTGCCGCACCTGCGCGACGCGATCGTGCTGTCGACGTTGCTGCGCGCGGTGTGGGAGTTCAACAACGTCGACCTGATCTACACGCTCACCGGCGGCGGCCCGGCGAACCAGACCACCACGCTGCCGCTCTACGTGGCGCGCAAGGCCGTCGACTCGCACGACTTCGGCTACGGCTCGGCGCTCACGATGGCGGGCTTCGTGATCCTGCTGTTCTTCTCGATCCTCTACCTGAGGCTGTCCAAGTTCGGGAGCCGAGCGTGACCCAGACCCTCACCCGTCCGGCGACCGTCTCGCCGCCACCACCGGTGCCGCCGCGGCGCAAGAAGCACCGCGATCCCGGCCGGTACCTCCGCCTGCACCTTCCGTTGCTGCTCTACTTGCTGTTCACGCTCATCCCGTTCTACTGGATGCTCGTCTTCGCGCTGCGGCCGGCGGGGGAGACCGCGCTCGTGCCGTGGCCGATCACGTTCGAGCACTTCGACACCGTGTGGAACGGCATCGGGTTCGGGTTGTTCTTCCAGAACAGCCTGATCATCGCGCTCGGCACGCTCGTCGTGGTCACCGTGTTCGCTCTGATGGGCGGCTATGCCCTGGCTCGCTTCAGGTTCCGCGGCCAGCGGGTGTTCCTGCTCGCGTTGCTGTGCACGCAGTTCATCCCCGGCGCGATGCTGCTGATCCCGTTGTTCGTGATCTTCAAGTCCGCCGGGCTGCTGAACAGCCTCACCGGGCTCGTCATCGCGGACACCGCGTTCCAGCTGCCGCTCGCGCTGATCCTGATGAGCGGGTTCGTCCGCAACGTGCCGGTCGAGCTCGAAGAAGCGGCGATGGTCGACGGCTGTTCACGGCTGCGCGCGTTCTTCGCGGTGACGCTGCCGCAGCTGCGACCCGCGCTCGTGGCCGTCGGGTCGTTCGCGTTCATCGGTGCCTGGAACAACTTCCTGTTCGCGCTGATGTTCGCGAGCAAGCAGGACAAGTTCACTCTGCCCGTCGGCCTCAGCTACGCGCTGGGGGAGTTCAACACCGACTTCGGGGCGCTCGCGGCCGGCGGTGTCGTCGCCGCGGTGCCGGTCGTGCTGGTTTTCGCCGTGGTGCAGAGGTTCCTGGTCCAGGGACTGAGCGCCGGTGCGGTCAAGGGATAGGGGAGAAGCATGAGAAGAATGCTGGTCGCACTGGCGCTCGTGCTGAGCGCGTGTTCCGCCGGAGGACAGGACGGGCCCACGACGATCACGTTCTGGGACAACAACGGTGGCCCCGGCCGCACGCCCATCTACGAAGAACTGATCAAGCGGTTCGAGGCGGCGAACCCGAACATCGAGGTGGAGTACGTCGGCATTCCGAGCTCGTCCGTGCAGCAGAAGTACGACACGGCCATCGCGGGCGGATCGACGCCGGACGTCGGCGGCGTCACGACGTCGTACCTGGCGCACCTGGTGGGGCAGGAGGCGCTGGAGCCGCTGGACGAGCGGGTGGAGTCGGGCCCGCTGAAGGGGAAGCTGCTGCCCGGTCTGCTGGAGACGGTGCGGCAGACCTCGATGGACGGCAAGCTCTACGCCGCGCCCGCGTCGGGCAACCTCGACGTCGTCTGGTACCGCTCGGACCTGTTCGCCGAGCAGAAGATCGCCGCGCCGGAGACCTGGGACCAGTTGGTCGACGCGGCCGCGAAGCTCACCAAACCCGCCGACAACAAGTACGGGTTCACCATCCGCGGTGGTGCCGGCTCGATCTTCCAGCTGCTCGCCGAGGCATACTCCTACTCGGGCGTCGACAAGTTCTACGACGGCGGCAAGAGCACGGTCTCGGACCCGCGCAACGCCGAGCTGGTCGGCAAGATCGCGGGAATCTACAAGAAGTCCACGCCGGAAGCGGACGTCAACAACAACTACACGCAGATGGTCGCCCAGTTCACCGGCGGCACGGTGGCGATGATGCACCACAACCTGGGCTCCACCGCCGACGTCATGAAGGCGCTCGGCCCGCAGAAGGTCGCCGCCGTGCCGTTGCCGAAGGGGCCGTCCGGCAAGCGGACCGTCGTGCCGAACCCGACCGACGGCTTCGCGGTGTTCAAAGGCAGCAAGAACACCGACGCGGCCTGGAAGTTCGTCGAGTTCCTGACCTCCGCGGAGAGCAACGGGTACTGGAACGAGAAGGTCGGCCAGATCCCGGCCAACACCGACGTGCGCGGTGCCGAGTGGATCCAGAAGAACCCGGCCGTGAAGATGGCGCTCGGCGTGCTGGAGGACCCGGCGACCGTGCTCGTGCCCGCGCCGGTCTACCTGCCGGAGTACTCGTCGATCACCAAGACCGACACCGAACCGCTGTACCAGAAGGTGCTGCTGGGCCAGATGCCCGCGCAGGAGTTCCTGAACCAGCTCGCGGCCAAGCTCACGACCGCCCAGCAGGAGTGGGAGAAGCGGAAGTGATCGAACGGGTGGCCGTGCGCACGTTCACCACGACCGCGTGCACGGCGGTCGACCCCGAGGGCCACCGGCATCCGGCGCCCGAGCACGAGGTCACCGAGGCGCTGCTGGAGATCACCGACGCCGACGGCGCCACCGGGTACTGCCCGATCCAGCCGGACCACCTCCGGCCGTCCGTGCTCGACAAGCACGTGCGGCCGGTGCTGACCGGGCAGGACCCGTGGGACCGCGAACGCCTGTGGCGGCTCATGGCCCGGCGGCAACGGGGTTCGGGCGGCGGGTTCACGGACCGTGCGCTCGGGTTCGTCGACACGGCGTTGTGGGACCTCGTCGCGCGCAAGGCCGGGCTGCCCGCGTGGAAGCTCGCCGGCGGTGCCCGCGACCGGATCCCCGCCTACGCCAGCACCATGTGCGGCGACACCGACGGGCTCGGGACGCCGGGCGACTACGCCGACTTCGCCAAGCACCTGGTCTCGGTGGGCTACCGGGCGATCAAGCTGCACACGTGGATGCCGCCGGTGCCGGGTGCGCCCAGCGTCACCCGTGACGTCGAGGCGTGCCGGGCAGTGCGGGAGGCGGTCGGGCCGGACGTCGCGCTGATGCTCGACGCGAGCCACTGGTACTCGCGGACCGAGGCGCTGCGGCTCGGGAAAGCGTTGCAGGAGCTGGACTTCTACTGGTTCGAGGAACCGATGGAGGAGGCGTCGATCAGCTCCTACCGGTGGCTCGCGGACCAGCTCGACATCCCGGTGATCGGCCCGGAGGTGGCGTGGGGAAAGCACCACACGCGCGCCGAGTGGATCACCGCGGGAGCGTGCGACGTCCTGCGGGTCGGGCCGGTCGGTGCCGGTGGCATCACGCCGGTGCTCAAAACCGTGCACCTCGCGGAGGCGTTCAACGTGGACTGCGAGATCCACGGCAACGGCTCGGCCAGCCTCACCGTACTGGGCGCGACCGACGCCGGCCGGTGGTACGAACGGGGCCTGCTGCACCCGCACGTCGACTTCGACAGGGTTCCGCCGCACCGCCTGAGCATCGCCGATCCGCTCGACGAGAACGGGAACGTGACACTGTCTTCTCGTCCCGGAATCGGTGACGACTGGAATTTCGAGCACATCGGAGTTCACACACTTGAAGTGTGGTGAGAGATGAACGGCGCTTTTGTTCACCTCAGGTGGACAAAAGCGCCGTTCATCGTGGGCTAGCGGTAGGTGATGTCTGAGGACTTGTAAAGGCAGTTGGTGTTGTCGGGGCCGGTGCCGATTTTCTTCGGTTCACCGCTGGTGACGCCCTGGTACTTGTCGCAGATCGCAATCTTCTTGCTGCTGTCACCGACGACCGTGATCCGCGAGAACCGCGCGGTGTCGCCGTAGTTGGTGTTGATGCCCACCAGCGCCTTGCCGGGGGAGAACGCGGTGATGTTCTCCAGCACGACGTTCCGCTTGTGCTGCGTCTTGCAGTTGCCGCAGGACCGGTAGAGCTTGCCGAAGTCGTCCACCTGGAAGTTGCGGACGACCATCGTGCCGGGCCCGTTGTGCTGGAACACCTTGTCGGCGGCCTTGCGCGCGCCACCACCGTTGATGGTCATGGTCTGCGACGACGACGTGCCCTTGAACGTGGCCGCGTCCTCGCCGACGTCCTCCCACCACACGTTGGTGAGCGTGCAGGTGCCGAGACAGTGGACGCCGTCCGCAGCCGGTGCGCCGAGCACGACGTTCTTGAGCGACGCGCCGTCGGCCAGCTGGAAGATCGGGTCCTGGTTCTCGTTCTGGCCTCCGGAACCCAGGCTCCCGGTGCCGTAGAACCGTTTCATGCCACCGTCGTAGGTGCCCGACGGCACCTTGACGGTGGCGCTGACCGGCTTCGGGCCGGTCGGGGTGGGAAAGGTGCTGCCCGCTGCCTGTGCCGGTGGTGCGAGAAACAGGGCCAAGGCCGCTGCCAACACCGTTGTTGCCAGTTTCTTCATGTGCGCTCCGCATGCAGGGGATGCGCGGCGGTAAATCGATGGTAGGCCTTTGCTGTTTCTTGTCAACCATTGTCGATGTGTTCGACTCGAATACCTTCGAAATGGTTGACCGGAATGTTGCGAGCTGCTTCCGTGGATGCACCGCCGCTCACTCACAGGAGCGTGGAATGATTCCAAAACGCGCAGCAATTGTTTCGGTGGCCGCTCTGGTCGCCGGTGTGATCTCCGCCCCGCAGGCCTGGGCCGCACCGTTCGGTCTGGTCGGCTGGGCCACTCAGGGCGGTGGCACGACCGGTGGTGGCAGCGCCTCCCCGGTCACCGTCACCACCGCGGCGGCGTTCGTTGCGGCCGTCGGGTCGTCGAGCCCGGCGGTGGTGCGGGTGTCCGGCACCATCTCGCTGTCGAGCATGACGAAGATCGCCTCGAACAAGACGGTCGAGGGTGTCGGTTCTGGCGCGACGATCACCGGTCAGGGCCTCAACATCAGCAACGCGTCGAACGTGATCGTGCGCAACCTCAACTTCCGCAACTGGGGTGACGACGCGATCAACGTGCAGTACTCCACCCGCGTGTGGGTCGACCACAACAGCTTCTCCGACGGCTACGACGGCGCGGTCGACGTCAAGCGGGCGTCCGACTACGTCACCGTGTCCTGGAACAAGTTCTCCAGTCACAACAAGACGATGCTGCTCGGTCACAGCGACGGCAACGGCTCGGAGGACAGGGGCAAGCTGCGGGTGACCTACCACCACAACTGGTTCGCCGGCACGCAGCAACGGCACCCGCGGGTGCGCTTCGGCAACCCGGTGCACGTCTACAACAACTATTACGGCGGTGTGACCGACTACGGCGTCGCGTCGACCGTCGAGGCCGGTGTACTCGTCGAAAGCAACTACTTCGAGAACACGAAGGATCCGTTCCACCGCGGTGAGGGCAGCTCGCCCGGTGGCGCGCTCGTCGCGCGCAACAACCACTTCGTCAACTCGGGCGCGGGCGACCAGGGCGGCTCGGTGAAGAGCCTTCCCTATTCGTACCCGCTCGACGGCGCGAGCAGCGTGAAGAGCGTGGTCACGGCCGGGGCGGGAGCCGGTCGCGGCTGATGAGACCAGGGGGCGCCCTTCGTGGTGAGGGCGCCCCCACCCTCCTCTGGGACCGCTCCCAGAATTCCACTCGAAGAGAGCAGTAAGAGGATCTCGCAGACGAACCGGTGTTGCGCTGAAAGGCGTACCGGACAGGGCTTTTCGGGGCAGATTCGGCTGCACCGGGGGCCAGTTGGCCGATGTGGCCCACGTTACAGTGCCGTGAACTCTGGGAGCGCTCCCAGTTGTCGAGAGGGCGGCGGCATGACTCGACGAACAGTGGCGTTGGCGGTTGCGGCGGTGGTGCTGACCGGCGGGGTACCCGCCGTGGCGGCACCGGCCGCAGTGGCCTGCAGCGTCACCTACCAAGTCACCAACGAGTGGAACAACGGATTCGGCGCCGCGGTGTCGATCCGCAACGACGGCGACGCGTTGAACGGCTGGAACCTGACGTGGACGTTCCCCGACGGGCAACGCGTCACGCAGGGCTGGAACGGCAACTTCACGCAGAACGGCGCGGTCGTGACCGTGACCAACCCGGACTGGGCACGCACGATCCCGTCCGGCGGCACGGCGCAGGTCGGCTTCAACGGCAGCAAGGGTGCGACCAACCGGCCACCCACGGACTTCGCGGTCAACGGTGTGTCCTGCACCGGTCCGAACAAGGCTCCCGCGGTCGCGCTGACCGCGCCCGCGTCGGGCAGCACCTACACCCTGCCCGCGCAGATCCCGCTGGCGGCGACCGCGACGGACGACGGCGCGGTGGCGAAGGTCGACTTCTACGCGGGCGACCAGCTGATCGCGACGGACACCAGCTCGCCGTACACCGGCACCTGGACCTCGCCGACGGCGGGCGACCACGTCATCACCGCGCGGGCCACCGACGACAAGGGCCTGGCGAGCACGTCCGCGCCGGCCTCCGTCAAGGTGCTGGCCGGACCCGCGGTGCTGGCGACGCCCAGCACGGTCTCGGTCAAGCAGGGGCAGTCGGCGACGTTCGACGTCTCCCTGGCCACGGCACCGAGCCAGCCGGTCACCGTCACCATCGCCCGCAGCGGCAGCACGGACCTGACGGCGACCCCGGCGACGCTCACGTTCTCCAGCACCGCCAAGCAGACGGTGACGGTGACCTC
This sequence comes from Lentzea rhizosphaerae, assembly GCF_042649515.1. Taxonomy (NCBI): domain Bacteria; kingdom Bacillati; phylum Actinomycetota; class Actinomycetes; order Pseudonocardiales; family Pseudonocardiaceae; genus Lentzea; species Lentzea rhizosphaerae. The sequence continues at coordinate 13,059 of NZ_JBHRZI010000044.1, forward strand.
GGCGAACAACGGTGGTGAGCTCGCGACCGCCACGTTCACGGCGTCGGCACCGGGCCACAGCCCGGCGAGCGTCACGGCCAAGGAGATCGATCCGTCCACCTCGGACTTCAGCAAGGCCTTCCTGGATCAGTACAACAAGATCAAGGACCCGGCCAGCGGCTACTTCCGCAAGTTCGGCGACCTGCTCGTGCCGTACCACTCGATCGAGACGCTGATGGTGGAAGCGCCGGACCACGGTCACCAGACGACGTCCGAGGCCTACAGCTACTACCTGTGGCTGGAAGCGAGCTACGGCCGCGTCACCGGTGACTGGGCGCCGTTCAAGTCCGCGTTCGCCTCGATGGAGAAGTTCATCATCCCGGCGAAGGCCGACCAGCCGACGAACGACTCGTACAACGCCTCGAAGCCCGCGACCTACGCGCCGGAGCACCCGAGGATGGACCGGTACCCGGCGGTGCTCGACAGCAGCGTCCCGGTGGGAGCCGACCCGATCGCGGGAGAACTGAAGTCCGCGTACGGCACGTCGGACATCTACGGCATGCACTGGCTGATCGACGTCGACAACACCTACGGCTTCGGCCGGTGCGGCGACGGCACCACGGCACCGTCGTACATCAACACCTACCAGCGCGGCTCGTCGGAGTCGGTGTGGGAGACCATCCCGCAGCCCTCCTGCGACACGTTCAAGCACGGCGGCCCCAACGGCTTCCTGGACCTGTTCACCAAGGACGCCTCCTACGCCAAGCAGTGGAAGTACACCAACGCTCCCGACGCGGACGCCCGCGTGGTGCAGGTGGCGCTGCTCGCCCAGCAGTGGGCCACGGCGCAGGGCAAGGCCGGTGACATCGCGAACGAGATCGGCAAGTCGGCCAAGATGGGCGACTACCTGCGGTACGCGATGTTCGACAAGTACTTCAAGAAGATCGGCAACTGCTCCAGCCCGTCCTGCCCTGCCGGGACCGGGAAGAACAGTGCGCACTACCTGATGTCCTGGTACTACGCCTGGGGCGGCGCGTACGACACGTCGGCCGGCTGGTCGTGGCGCATCGGTGACGGCGCCTCGCACCAGGGCTACCAGAACCCGTTGGCAGCGCACGCTCTCGCGAACGTGCCGGCGCTCAAGCCGAAGTCGGCCACCGGGCAGCAGGACTGGGCGACGAGCCTGAGCAGGCAGCTCGAGATGCTGCAGTGGCTGCAGTCCGCGGACGGCGGCATCGCCGGCGGTGTCACGAACAGCTGGGAGGGCCAGTACGCCTCGCCTCCCCCCGGCACCCCGACGTTCTACGGCATGTACTACGACGCCCACCCGGTGTGGCGCGACCCGCCGTCGAACCGGTGGTTCGGCTTCCAGGTGTGGGGGATCGAGCGCACGGCCGCGCTGTACCGGCTGACCGGTGACGCGCGGGCCAAGAAGATCCTCGACAAGTGGGTGCCGTGGGCGATCGCGAACACCACGACCGGCACGAACTTCCAGATCCCCGCGGACCTGGAGTGGACCGGCTCGCCGGACACGTGGAACGCCACCAACCCCGGCGCGAACGCGAACCTGCGGGTCCGCGTCCTCAACCGCAACCAGGACGTCGGCACGGCCGCGTCGCTGGCCAAGGTGCTGCTGAACTACGCGGCGAAGTCGGGCGACGCGGCGGCCAAGACGACGGGTGAGGGACTGCTGACCTCGTTGCTGGCGCACCAGGACAGCCTCGGCATCGCGACGCCGGAGGTCCGCGAGGACTACAAGCGGTTCGACGACACGTACAACGCCACCACCGGTGAGGGACCGTACGTGCCGCCGGGCTGGACCGGGAAGATGCCGAACGGCGACCAGATCGGGCAGAACTCGTCGTTCCTGTCGATGAGGTCCATGTTCCGCAACGACCCGCAGTGGCCGAAGGTCCAGTCCTATCTGGACGGTGGACCGGCGCCGACGTTCACCTACCACCGCTTCTGGGCGCAGACCGAGATCGCCACCGCGTTCTCCCTGCACGCAGAGATCTACGGGTGAGGAGGATCGACATGAGAAAACCAATCGCACTCCTGGCGATCGCTGCCGCGGTCGGCGCTCTCCTCGTGCAGACCAGCGCTCCCGCGCTCGCACACGGTTCGATGGTCTGGCCGGGCAGCCGCACGTACCTCTGCTACCAGGACGGTCGCGCCGGCAGTGGTGGCGGTGACCTGCAGCCCACCAACCCGGCGTGTGTCGCCGCGGTGGCCCAGGGCGGGAAGCAGCCGTTGTGGGACTGGTACGGCAACCTGATCAGCAACGCCGCCGGGCGGCACCGCGAGATCATCCCCGACGGCGACCTGTGCGGGCCCACCACGAAGTACGACGCCTACAACCTGGCGCGGGCGGACTGGCCTGTCACCCAGGTGACGGCGAACGCCTCGGTGACGTTCAAGTACAACGCCTGGGCGCCGCACCCCGGCACGTGGGAGCAGTACGTCACGAAGGACGGCTTCGACGTGACGAAGCCGCTCAAGTGGTCGGACCTGGAACCCGTGCCGTTCGACAAGATCACCAACCCGCCACTGGGCAACGGCGAGTACAGCTGGCCGGCCAAGCTCCCCAACAAGTCCGGCCGGCACATCATCTACTCGCTCTGGCAGCGCTCCGACAGCCCGGAGGCGTTCTACAGCTGCTCGGACGTGGTGTTCGGGGGCGGCGTGCCGGACACGCAGCCGCCGACCGCTCCCGGTACGCCGGTGGCGTCGTCGATCACCGGCAGCTCCGCGCGGCTGGACTGGGCGGCGTCGTCGGACAACTTCGGTGTGTCCGAGTACCGCGTCTACCGCGGTGACCAGGTCGTGGCCACCTCGACCACGAACTCCGCCACCGTCAGGGGCCTGACCGCGAACACCGACTACACCTTCCGCGTGGTCGCGGTCGACTCGGCGGGCAACGCCTCGCCGTCGTCGGCGGGTGTCGCGGTGCGCACCGGCACCGGATCCGGCGCGTGCACGGTCACCTACACCAAGCCGAGCACCTGGAACGGCGGCTTCACGGCGAACGTGAAGATCGCCAACGGCAGCTCGGAAGCCGTGCGCGCGTGGCAGCTCGAATGGGACTTCCCCAGCGGGCAGCAGCTCTCGTCGTCCTGGTCGTCCACGGTCACCGTGGCGAGCGGGAAGGCGACGGCCAAGGGCGCGTCGTGGAACCCGGACATCGCGGCCGGTGGCACGACGGAGTTCGGGTTCAACGCGACGACGACAGGTGCTGTGACGGATCCCGTGAACTTCACGCTCAACGGCGTGAGTTGCGCCATCCCGTGATGAGGGTCCTCCTCGCCCTCTTCGTGGCCGGTTCGGTCGTGTGCGCCGTCTTGGTCGCACGCGCCGGACCGGCCCCGGACCTGGGCAAGGGCGTCGACGGCATCGCCGCGTGGCTCAACGACGTCACCGGCGAATGCACCGACGTGCGCAAGGGCGAGGACTTCGCCGCGTTCGCGGGTTCGGTGCGGGCGAAGGTCTACGGGCCGTACATCGCGGAGTGGGGCACCTGCGTGAAGCCGCCCTACGAACGCCTGGGGCTGCTCGTTCTCCGTCCTGGGCTGGAGGAGGCGTGGCGTGCCGCGCTGGTGCGGGGCGAGGTGCGGGGTGACCCGGACCTCGTGTTCGGCGAGGGGTTCGCGATCACCGGGTCGACCGGCATGGAGCACCTCGGCCTGAAAAGACTCGAGTGCACGCCCACCGCGTGCTCGCTCATCGCGATCAAACACCATTGAGAGAGACAGGAGATCCTGAGCAATGAGGCTCAACGGACAGAGGCGGTGGGCCGCGGCGGGTGTCGTGGTCGCCTGCGCCGTGGCGACGTTCGGGGTGGCGCTCAGCGCACCCGCGGGCGCGGCACCGGGTTGCCGTGTGGACTACACGGCGAACAACTGGGGCGGCGGCGGGTTCGGCGGCAAGGTGAAGATCACCAACCTGGGTGACGCGCTGTCGAACTGGACCCTGAAGTTCAGCTTCCCCGGCAGCCAGCGCGTGACGCAGGGCTGGAGCGCGAACTGGACGCAGTCGGGCGCGGACGTGACCGCGACCAGCATGTCGTGGAACGGCAGCCTGGGCACCGGAGCGGCGACCGAGATCGGGTTCAACGGCAGCTACAGCGGCACGAACACCGACCCGGCGACGTTCACCCTGAACGGAACGACGTGCACGGGCGTGGTGCCGACGAGCACGACCACCACCACCACGACCACGAGCGGGAACCCGAACCCCGGCAACCGGGTCGACAACCCGTACGTCGGTGCGAAGCAGTACGTGAACCCGGACTGGGCGGCCAAGGCGAACGCCGAGCCCGGTGGCAGCCGGGTCGCGAACCAGCCGACCGGTGTGTGGATCGACCGCATCGCGGCGATCACCGGCACGGTCGACGGCCGTGGCATCGAAGGGCACCTGGACGAGGCGGTGCGCCAGGCGGCGGGCTCACCACTCGTGATCCAGTTCGTGATCTACAACCTGCCCGGACGCGACTGCTCGGCGCTCGCGTCCAACGGTGAGCTCAAGCCCACCGAGATCGACCGCTACAAGACCGAGTACATCGACCCGATCGCCGCGATCCTCGCGAAGCCCGCGTACAAGGACCTGCGGATCGTGACCACGGTCGAGATCGACTCGCTGCCGAACCTGATCACCAACGTGACGCCGCGCCCGACCGCTGTGGCCGCGTGCGACGTCATGAAGTCGAACGGCAACTACGTCACCGGTGTCGGTTACGCACTCGCGAAGCTGGGCGCGATCCCGAACGTCTACAACTACCTCGACATCGGCCACCACGGCTGGATCGGCTGGGACGACAACTTCGGCCCGACCGCCGAGCTGCTGTTCCAGGCGGCCAACGCGTCCGGTAGCACGAAGGCGAACGTGCACGGGTTCATCGCCAACACCGCGAACTACGGTGCGCTGAAGGAGCCGTACTTCACGATCGACGACTCCGTGAACGGCACGTCCGTGCGTCAGTCGAAGTGGGTGGACTGGAACCGCTACGTCGACGAGCTGTCCTACGCGCAGGCGTTCCGGCAGCGGGCCGTGCAGGCGGGCTTCGACGCGAACGTCGGCATGCTGATCGACACCAGCCGCAACGGCTGGGGCGGCGCCGCGCGGCCGACTGGCCCCGGACCGAAGACGACCGTGGACACCTACGTCAACGGCGGCAAGCTGGACCGGCGGATCCACCTGGGCAACTGGTGCAACCAGTCCGGTGCCGGACTGGGCGAGCGGCCGAAGGCGGCACCCGCGAGCGGCATCGACGCGTACGTGTGGATGAAGCCGCCGGGTGAGTCGGACGGTGCCAGCAAGGAGATCCCGAACAACGAGGGCAAGGGCGCCGACAAGATGTGCGACCCGACCTACACCGGGAACATCCGCAACGGCAACAACATGTCGGGTGCGCTGGCGGACGCCCCGCTGTCCGGCAAGTGGTTCTCCGCTCAATTCCAGGAGCTCATGCGCAACGCCTACCCGGCGCTGTGACGACCGAGCTGCCCTGAAGACGGCTCCTGCGCGGCTTCCGCCCGCGCAGGAGCCCGCTCGGGACGCAGGTCGGAGGTTGTGAGCGTGCTCACGACCATCGATTCAGCGTTCTGTCCGGCAAGTTTCCAGACAGTACGGAATTCGTCTGGACCAAAGGGGACGAGAAATGTTAACGCGAACACGTCTCTTGATGTCATCTGAACGTGCTCCCTATGGTGACGGAACGCTCTGTGAGTGAATGCGTGAAAGGAGGCGGTGTGGTCACCATCGCGGACGTCGCGCGGCATGCCGGGGTCGCTCCGAGCACTGTCTCCTACGTCCTCACGGGCAAGCGGTCGATCTCCGCCGGCACGAAGTCCCGCGTCCGGGAGAGCATCAGGGCGCTGGGCTACCAGCCGCACGCCGCCGACCGGGCCCTCGCCGGCAGTCGTGCGAACGTGATCGGGCTGGTCCTGCCGCTGCGCGCGGGCGTGCACCTGCCCGCCGTGACGCGGTTCGTCAGCGCGGCCGTGACGACCGCGCGCCGGTACGACATGGACCTGCTGCTGATGACCGCGGACGACGGCGCGGCAGGACTGCGCAGGGCGGCGAACAGCTCCCAGGTCGACGGCTTCCTGGTGATGGACGTGGAGATGGACGACGACAGGGTGCCGCTGCTGCGTCAGCTGTCGAAGCCGTCCGTCCTCATCGGACATCCGACGGCGGCACGAGGCCTCACCTGCGTGGACCTCGACTTCGAGGCGGCCGGCGCGAAGTGCGTCGACCACCTCGCCGACCTCGGGCACCGCTCGATCGGGTTCCTGGGCGCGCCGAGTGCGGTCTACCGCCGCAACGCGGGCTTCGCGCACCGGACGATGAACGGCTTCAGCGCGGCCGCGATGCGCAGGGGAGTGGCGGCGACGGCGTTGTCCGTCGAGGACGACCACGACTCGGTGCTCCGCGCGGTGAAAGCGCTGATCCGCGCCCACCCGTCGATGACGGCCCTGGTCGTGCACAACGAGGCGGCGCTCGGCTGGATCAGCGCGTGCCTGCGCGCGGCCGGACGACAGGTGCCCGGCGACGTGGCCGTGGTGGCGATCTGCCCGGACGACCTCGCCGAGCAGATGTCACCGCCGCTCACGTCGGTGCGGCTGCCCGCGGAGGAGCTCGGGCGGCACGCGGTGGACCTGCTCGTCGCCAAGCTCGACGGGAAGCAGCCGCCACCGCTGATGCTGTTGCCGCCGCGGTTGTCGCGGCGGGCGAGCACCCCGGATCCGGCTGCTGCTCGGGGTGCGGCCGGCTGAGGCCGGGGTCGGCTGAGGTCGGGTCGGCTGTGCGAGTCGGCTGAGGTTGGCGCGGGTGTGGCGGCGCGGCTGAGAGCCGGCCGTGAAGAGGCGGGCCAGCTGAGATGTGGGATCGGTGAGGAGAGGCGGGCGGTCACGGGAACGGCGTCACGGCTGTGTGGAAATGCGGCCCGCACAGCCCTTGCCGCGGCTCGATGATCGCCTTGGAGGAGTGCGTGTCGCCCGGCGGCGGAGCGGCGGCGCGCACTCCTCTCTTCTTGTCCGTTGTGGACGGAGGCGCTGGCGACTCCGTGCGGCGCCAGTTGAGACGCTACCCCCTGTCCCCGAATCTGCCGGACCTCTCCGTGGTTGACCAGCTCGGGCGCTGTCGACCTCGCGTTCGGATCCGCTGTGGACAGACCCCGACCTCGGCGCCACTCATCTGATCATTGAGATTTCAACCACTCCCCGGCGCATTTGGTTAGCCTTGCCTCATAGGGTGACGTGACCGATCCCTTGCCCGACAGGACTTCCATGCGCTCCCTCACCGGCCTCTGCGCCCTGCTCACCCTCACCCCGTTGCTGACCGGCTGTTTCGTGTCCAGCGGCTCGGGTACGAGTGACGGCTCGGCACGGTTGCGGGTCGCGCTCGCGGTGCCGCCGGTGCAGGCGCTGTCGCCGTTCAGCAACGACGCCACGGTGCTGAGCAAGCTCTCCGTGGCCGAGGGGCTCACCGCGCTGAACGCCGAGGGGGCCGCCGCGCCCGCGTTGGCCACCTCCTGGAGTCGCAAGGACGCGACCACCTGGTCGTTCGAGTTGCGCAAGGCCACCTTCCACGACGGCACCGAGGTCACCGCGAAGTCCGTTGTCGCCGCGCTCGGGCACGCCGCCGCGGCCAAGGTCAAGCCGCGGGTGCTCAGCGACGTGACGCTGACCGCCAAGGCCGAGGACGCCGACACCGTCACGATCAGCACGAACAACCCCGATCCCGTGCTGCCGCTGCGGCTGGCCAGTCCGGCGCTCGGGATCCTCGCGGCGAAGGCCTACGCCCAGGACGGCACGGTGAGTCCCGTGAACGCGGGAACGGGACCGTTCAAGATCACCAAGCTCAACGGGAAGAGCTCGGTGACGCTGGACCGCTTCGACGGGTACTGGGGTGGCAGGGCCAAGGCCCAAGGCGTCGACGTGACCTGGGTGGCCGACGGCACCGCGCGGGCCAACGCGCTGCGGTCCGGTGAGGTCGACGTCGCCGAGTGGATTCCCACCTCCCAGGCCAAGTTGCTGGCTGAAGACACGCGGCACGACGTGCCGTCGGTGCGGACCGACAGCCTGGTGCTCAACACCGGGGACGGGATCTTCGCCGACGCGAGGCTCCGGGCGGCCGCTCGTGCCGCGGTGGACGGGTCCGCTGTCGTCGGGCCGGTCTTCGGCGGGTACGCCGATGCCGCGCAAGGGTTGTTCGGGCCGGCTGTGGGCTGGGCCGCGGACAAGCGGGTCGCGGTGACCGGGCGGGCGGAAGCCGCTACCGACGTGAAGGCCAAGACCGCGGGCAAGACGCTGAGGCTCGCGACCTACACCAACCGGGCTGAACTGCCCGAGGTCGCGACCGTTCTCCAGCAGCAGCTCGAGAAGGCCGGGTTCACGGTGCAGCAGGACGTGCGCGAGTACACGCAGATGGAGGCCGACCTGCTCGCCGGCAGGTACGACGCGTTGGTGTTCTCGCGCGTGACGCTGCTCGACACCGGTGACGCGGTCGCGTTCCTCGCCAGCGACTTCACCAGCACGGGTGTCTACAACATCGCCCGCCTCAAGGACGCGAAGGTCGACCAGGCCATCGCGGCCGCCGCCCAGGAGAGCGACACCGCGCTGCGGCAGCAGAAGATCATGCAGGCGGAGGCGGAGATCCTGCGCACGGACGCCGTGGTGCCGCTGGTCCACGAGAAGGCCGTGCAGGGCATCAGCACGCGCGTCGAGAACGTGGCGCTGGATCCGCGTGAACGGACGCTGATCACCGCCGCGACGCACCTCAGGTGAGCGCCGTCGGCCGGGTCGCGGCCGGGGCCGGCCTGCTCGCGGCGGTCGCCCTGCTGCCGTGGCTGTCCGGCTCCGATCCCGCTCTGGCCGTGCTGCGCGCCCGGTCGGCCGACCAGGACCCCACTCCTGAGCAGCTCGCGGCGGTGCGCGAGGAGCTCGGTCTGGACCAGGGGCCGTTGCCGCACCTCGTGCACTGGCTGGGTGGGCTGCTGAGAGGCGACGCGGGGGTGTCGTGGGTGTCGGGCGCGCCGGTGCTGCCCGAGGTGATGACGGCGTTCGCGGTCTCGGTCACGCTGATGCTCGGCGCCCTGGTGGTCACGGTCGTGGTGGCGGCACTGGTCTGCGCCCGCACGGTGCGGCTGGGCGGACGGTTGCGGCTGCGCCAGGAGAGGGCGGGCGCGGTGGCCGCGTTCCTCGCCGCGCTGCCCAAGTTCCTGCTCGCCTCGCTGCTCGCGACGGTGTTCGCGGTGTGGCTGGGCTGGTTCCCGTCGGGCGGCTGGGAGGGACCGGCCTCGATGGTGCTGCCCGCGCTCGCGCTGGGAGTGCCGTCCGGCGCGGTGATCGGCGGCCTGCTCGACCAGTCGCTGCCCGCCGTGTTCACCGAGCAGTGGGTGCGGTTCTGGCACGCCTGCGGGTTTCCGCCGTCCCACATCGCCCGGCACGGGCTGAGGACCGCGGTGGCGGGCGTGCTGCCGCAGCTGCTGCCGACCGTCGTCGCGTTGGTCGGTGGCGCGGTCGCGGTGGAGAAGATCTTCAACATCCCCGGTCTCGGCAGGCTCGCGCTGGACGCGGCCGTGGCGAGGGACCTGCCGCCGTTGCAGACCGCGACCCTGGTCCTCGTGCTGCTCGGCGTCGTCGCGGGCGTGGTCGTCGGTGCCGTGCGCCGTCGCCTGCTCGGTCCCGCCCTGCGCGACGGCGCCCTGCCCGCGCTGAACCCGCCGGCACTGCGGCCGCACCGCTTCGTCCGCCGGATCGGTGGAACCTGCGCGCTGGTGTTGCTGGCGCTGGTCGTGGCGGGGCTCGCCCGCGACCCGCTGCACGTCGACACGGCGGCCAGGCTCGCGGCACCGTCGATCGCGCACCCTCTCGGCACGGACGCGCTCGGCCGCGATCTGCTGGCCCGGCTGGGACACGGCGCGCTGCGCACGACCGCGCTCGCACTGGCGGTGACGGCGGTGAGTGTCCTCATCGGACTGCTGCTCGGCATGACCGGCCGGGCGGGTGCGGGTCTCACCGAGGTGACCTCGACGCTGCCGGCGGTCCTCGCGGGGCTGCTGACGACCGCGGTCACCGGGCCGTCGGTGTGGGGTGCGGCGTGCGCGGTGTGCCTCGTCGCCTGGACCCCGTACGCCGTCCAGGCCGCCGCGCTGTTCGAGCAGGAACGGGCCACCGAACACGTGTGGGTGTCGAAGTCGATGGGTGCGGGCCCGGTGCACCTGATGCGGCGCAGCCTGTTGCCCGCCGTGCTGCCCGCTGTGGTGCGCAACGCGGTGCTGCGCCTGCCCACCACGGTTCTCGTGCTGGCCTCGCTGGGCTTCCTGGGCCTGGGCGAGCAGCCGCCGACGCCCGAGTGGGGCCGGCTGCTGTCGGAGAACCAGCCGTACCTCGAACTGGCGCCGTGGACCGTTCTCGCTCCGGCCGCGGCGCTGGTGCTGCTCTCCGTCGTCGCCGTCTCGGGAACGACCGGCACAGAGCGAAGGCGGCCACCGCGCTCGGTGGCCGCCTTCACCTCAACCCCTTGAGGGTGGTTCGATGAACGGCGCATTCGTTCACCTGAGGTGGACAAATGCGCCGTTCATGAAAAAAACTAGGCCTTGGCCCAGCGCTGGTTGGTGCCGCCCTGGCAGGTCGCCACGGTGACGGCGGCGCCGTTACCAGTTCCACCGGACGTCAGGCAGAGTCCTGTTTGGACGCTGGTGATCGTGCCGGTGGTGGTGATGGTCCACCCCTGGTTGGCGCCGCCGTTGCAGTCCCAGATCTGGACCCTGGCGCCGGAGGCGGCGTTGTTGGGCGCGTCGAGGCACTTGCCGGTGACCTGGAGGGTCTGGCCGTTCTGGGTGAACTGCTGGTTGGCGTTGGTGTGGCAGTCCCAGGTGATCATCTGCGTGCCGTTGGCCGTGCCCGCTCCGTTGACGTCGAGGCACCGTGAGGACGCCTCGCCGCGCAGCCGGAACGTGGTCGGGACAGGAGGTGTTTCGCCGGTGAAGAACTTCCACACCTCGGTCTTGACCCAGCTGCGCGCTCCGCTTTCGCACCCTGCGCAGCCGTCCACCGGTCCTTGCTGGTGGCCACCGTCGAACGGTGCCCAGACCACCGGATAGCCGGTCTTGCACCCCGAGTAGTAGGTGGTGATGTGCGTGTTGCTGCCCCGCGCTGGTTCGGGGGCGTTCTGCGGCGTGCAGCCGTTGTTGCGGACCCACCTGTCCCGCAGGGCACGCCCACCGGCGATGTTGTCGCCGAGGCCGTGGATGCCCATGAACGCCACGGGTGCGGTGCCGCCCGCGCACCCGCTGATCTCCCCGCCCGCGATGGAGACGATGGCGCGGAAGACCGTCGGGCGGGCGCAGGCGAGCGCGACGCTCATCCCGGCGCCGTAGCTGAAGCCCAGCGCGAAGACCTGGGCCGTGTCGACGCAGAGGTCACCGCCGATGCGGCTGATCATGTCGTCGACGAACCGGACGTCCTCACCGCCGGAGTTCGCCCAGCCGTTGTTGAGACCCTGCGGTGCGACGAAGATCGTCGAGTTGTTGGCCAGCCGCCGCAGGCCGTAGTGGGCGTAGACGTCGCCGTCGCTGCCACCACCCGCCACCTGCTCGGCCGTGCCGCCGTACCAGTGGAAACCGAAGACCAGCCGGTACTGGCGGGTGTTGTCGTAGTTGTCGGGGACGCTGAGGATGAACGACCGGCTCTTGCCGCCGCTCTGGATCGTCAGCTTGCCGTTGCGCAGGGTGGGAGCCTTGCCGCAGCCGGGAGTGGCTGCCTGCGTGGCCTGGCCCGCGGTGACCGGTGGCGCACTGGCGTTGGCGGCGCTGACACCCGAGAACACGAGTGCCGCGGTGGCCGCCGCGACCAGCCACGCCGTCCTGCGAGGTGTGCCGTTCAGTCGCGTGGTCACGCCTTCACCCAGCGCTGGTTGGCGCCGCCCTGGCAGGTCGCCACCGTCACGGACGCGTTGTTGGCCGTGCCGGTGGAGGTGAGGCAGAGTCCTGTTTGGACGCTCGTGATCGTGCCGCTGGTCGTGACGTTCCAGCTCTGGTTGGCGCCGCCGTGGCAGTCCCAGATCTGGACCCTGGTGCCGGAGCCGGCGTTGTTGGGTGCGTCCAGGCACTTGCCGAGGACCTGGAGGGCCTGGCCGTTCTGCGTGAACTGCTGGTTGGCGTTGGTGTGGCAGTCCCAGGTGATCAGCTGGGTGCCGTTGGCGCCGGCGGCTCCGGTGACGTCGAGGCAACGGCCGGACGCCTCGCCGCGCAGCCGGAACGTCGTCGGGTTCGGAGGTGTCGTGGTGGTGGTCGTGGTGGTGGTGGTCGTCGGGCCGCCGCCGGGAGCGAACTGGGTGATGAACTTCCACGCCTCGCCGGACGTCCAGGTGCGCCAGCCGTCTCCACCGGAGTCGATCGGGCCGGGGGTGTGCCCGCCGTCGAAGGCCGCCCAGACGACCGGGTAGCCGGAGCGGCAGCCGCTGTAGTTGGTGATGATGTGCGTACGGCTGCCCGGGCCCGGTTCGGGTGCGTTCTGGGCTGTGCAGCCGTTGTTGCGGACGAACCGGTCGCGCAGCCCGCGCCCGAGCCCGATGCCGAGCACGTTGTCGCTGATGCCGTGGATGCCCATGTAGCCGATGGGCTGGGTGCCGCCGCTGCAGCCGCTGAGCTCGGCACCGGAGTACACGACGACGGCGCGGAACACGTTGGCGCGGGAACAGGCGATGGAGTACGACATGCCGCCGCCGTAGCTGAAGCCGCCGGCGAAGCGTTGCGTGGTGTCGATGCACAGGCTGTTGTCGAGCAGGCGGGTGAGGTCGTCGATGAACGTCAGGTCCTGCCCACCGGGGTTGGCCCAGCCGTTGCCGTTGCCCTGGGGAGCGACGAAGATCGTGCTGTTGTTCGCGGCGTCGGACAGCCTCCGGAGCCCGTAGTACGACCAGTTGTAGCCGTCGGTTCCGCCGGAGTCGACGTCGTTGGCGGTGCCGCCGCGCCAGTGCAGTCCGATGAACAACCGGTACTGGCGGTTGTTGTCGTAGCTCGGGGGCAGCCTCAGGATGTAGGAGCGGTTCTGCCCACCGCTGTTGATGGTGTGCTGGCCGCTGTTCAGTGCGGGTGCCTTGCCGCAGCCCGGCGTGGCCGCGCTGGTGCCGACGTGACCGTCGGGTGTGGTGCCGCCGAGCGCGATTCCGGCCGCGCCGAGGAAGACCACGGCACTGGCCGCGGCCAGGGCGATCACGATCCTATGCCGGGACATGGCAGGGCTCCTTGTGCTGGTGGAACATCGTTGTCCCCTTCGTTCATCACACTGGCGGCGGAGTGGTGAGGGCGGCCCCCGCTGCTGGAGACCGCCCTCACCCGTCTTCGAGCTAGGCCTTCGCCCAGCGCTGGTTGGTGCCGCCCTGGCAGGTCGCCACCGTCACGGCAGCGCCGTTGGCGGTACCGCCCGAGGTGAGGCACAGTCCTGTTTGGACGCTGGTGATCGTGCCGGTGGTGGTGATGGTCCACCCCTGGTTGGCGCCGCCGTTGCAGTCCCAGATCTGGACCCTGGCGCCGGAGGCGGCGTTGTTGGGCGCGTCCAGGCACTTGCCGGTGACCTGGAGGGTCTGGCCGTTCTGGGTGAACTGCTGGTTGGCGTTGGTGTGGCAGTCCCAGGTGATCATCTGCGTGCCGTTGGCCGTGCCCGCTCCGTTGACGTCGAGGCACCGTGAAGACGCCTCGCCGCGCAGCCGGAACGTCGTCGGCGCCGGCGGCGTGTCACCGGTGAAGAACTTCCACACCTCGGTCTTCACCCAGCTGCGCGCACCGCTCTCGCAGCCCGCACAGCCGTCCACCGGTCCCTGCTGGTGGCCACCGTCGAACGGTGCCCAGACCACCGGATAGCCGGTCCTGCAGCCTGAGTAGTAGGTGGTGATGTGGGTGCGGCTGTTCGGTCCCGGTTCGGGGGCGTTCTGGGGCGTGCAGCCGTTGTTGCGCACCCACCGGTCGCGCTGGCCGCGGCCCGAGCCGATGTTGTCGTTGATGCCGTGGATGCCCATGTAGGCCACGGGCGCGGTGCCGCCGGCGCAACCGCTGATCTCGCCCGGTGACGCGATGGCCGCGATGGCGCGGAACACGGTCGGGCGGGAACACGCGAGCGAGATGCTCATGGCACCGCCGTAGCTGAAGCCGAGCGAGAACCGTTGCGCGGTGTCCACGCAGAGGTCGTTCTCGATCCGGCGGAGCATGTCGTCGACGAACGTGACGTCCTCACCGCCGGAGTTCGCCCAGCCGTTGCCGATGCCCTGCGGCGCCACGAAGATCGCCGAGTTGTTCGACAGCTGCTTCAGGCCGTAGTGGGCGTAGACGGCGCCGTCGCTGCCGCCGCCCGCCACCTGGTCCGCGGTGCCGCCCCACCAGTGGAAGCCGAAGACCAGCCGGTACTGGCGGGTGTTGTCGTAGTTGTCGGGGATGCTGAGGATGAACGAGCGGTTCTTGCCGTTGCTCTGGATGGTCTGGTTGCCGTTGCGCAGTGTCGGTGCCTTGCCGCAGCCCGCGGTCCCGGCGAGGACCGCGGGCGATTCGGCCGCGGGTGTTTCGGCCGCGGCGACGCTGACGCCGGCGAAGGCCAGCGTGACGGCCGCGACCAGCGACCACGCTCGTTGAATGGTGTTCCGTTGCATGGGTTTGTTCGCACTCCCTGTGGTCGTGGTCAGGCGACTGCGCACGTCTTGCCGTTGAGGGCGAACGACGTTGGTGCCGCGGCGTTGCCGGTGTGGGTGGCCTGGAAGCCGATGCTGATCGAGGCGTTGGGCGCGATGTCGGGGTTGTAGTTGACGTTCTTCGCCGTCACCTGACCCGACGTGGGGGAGTAGGTGGCGCTCCAGCCGCCCGTGATGGTCTGCCCGCCGGGCAGGGTGAAGACCAGCGACCACCCGTTGATCGGTGCGGTGCCGGTGTTCGTGATGGTGATCTCCGACGTCAGCCCGGTGTTCCAGGCGTTGATCTTGTCGCTGACCCGGCACTCCGCATCACCGGGCGGGTTCGTCGTCGTGGTGGTGGTGGTGGTGGTCGTCGTTGTGGAGGTCGGGTCGGTGCCACCCGTGAACTGGGTGATGAACTTCCACGCCTCGCCGGACGTCCAGGTCCGCCACCCGTCGCCGCCGCCGTCGACGGGTGCCGGAGTGTGACCGCCGTCGAACGCCGCCCACACCACGGGATAGCCGTCCCGGCAACCGCTGTAGGCCGTGACGACGTGGGTCCGGCTGCCCGCGCTCGGTTCGCGCGGGTTCTGGGCTGTGCAGCCGTTGTTGCGCACGAACCGGTCGCGCAGGCTGCGGCCCTGGCTGATGTTGAGCACGTTGTCGCTGATGCCGTGGATGCCCATGTACGCGATGGGCTGGGTACCGCCGCTGCACCCGCTGAGCTGTGCGCCGGAGTAGACCACGACCGCGCGGAACACGTTGGCCCGTGCGCAGGCGATCGCGTTGGACATGCCGCCGCCGTAGCTGAAGCCGCCGGCGAAACGTTGGGCCGTGTCGACGCACAGGCTGTTGTCGAGCAGCCGGACCAGGTCGTCGATGAACGTGAGGTCCTGGCCGTTGGGGTTGGCCCAGCCGTTGCTGTTGCCCTGGGGCGCGACGAAGATCGTGCTGTTGTTGGCGGCGTCGGAGAGCCTGCGCAGTCCGTAGTACGACCAGTTGTAGCCGTCTGCGCCGCCGGAGTCGACGTCGTTCATCGTGCCGCCGAGCCAGTGCAGGCCGACGAACAACCGGTACTGCCGGTTGTTGTCGTAGCTCGGGGGCAGCCGCAGGATGTACGAGCGGTTCTGCCCACCGCTGTTGATGGTGTGCTGGCCGCTGTTCAGCGCGGGTGCCTTGCCGCACCCCGCCGTTCCCGCCGCCGCGGTGACGTGGCCGGGGGTGGTGCCGCCGAGTGCGATGCCCGCCGCGCCGAGGAAGACCACGGCGCTGGCGGCGGCGAGAGCGATCACGATTCTATGCCGGGACATGGCAGGGTCCCTCGTGCTGGTGGAACATCGTTGTCCCTTCGGTGGTCAGACTGGTTGGACTTGGAAGCGCTGGTTCTCGGCTCCGCTCTGGGTCCACTGGGAGACGCGGGCACCGTCGGCGGCCGAGGCCTGCCAGACGTCCATGGCCAGGCCGCTCTGCCGGTTGAGCAGGCTGATCACGCCGCCGCCCTGGTCGACCACGCGCCACTGCTGGTTCGTCGCGCCGGTGTCGGCCTGCTGGGTGATGTCGGCGCCGGTGCTCGAGCTCGCGACCTGGAGCACGAGACCGCTGTGCCTGGCCCGGATCCGGTAGAAGCCGCCACCGGAGTCGAGGAAGTCGAACTGCTGGTTGAGCCCGGTGGTCTGGGACCACTGCTGAAGCACCGCGCCCGGTGCGGTGGACACGCCGCTGATGTCGGCGTACTTCCCGCTGTGCCGCGCGACGAGCCGGTAGTACACGCCCGGCCGCACGATCGGCTCGGATCCGGTTCCCTTGCCGGACGCGCGGTAGACGTGTCCACTTTGGACCGCGAACGTCACGACGTCGGGCTCGGGCTTCGTCGGCTGGACCGCGGTGCCGGTCGTCGTGTCCTGCAGCTCGAACGTGCCGGTGAAGATCCGGTTCCTGATGCGGACGGTGCCGTCGCGGTCGGGCGTGACCGACAGCGTGACCGCACCGTCGGCACCCCAGGTCGCGCCGACGGTGTGGCCGCCGCGTCCGCGCAGACCGGTGACACTGCCCGCGGGCCAGGCCGGTGGCAGCGCCGGCAGCACGTGGAGCTCGCCGTTGTGGCTGTGCAGCAGCATTTCCGTGATGCCGGACGTCGCGCCGAAGTTGCCGTCGATCTGGAACGGCGGGTGCAGGTCGAACATGTTGGGCGCGAGGCGCTGGGTCGTCACCAGCGACCGCAGCAGGTCGTGCGCCCTGGCACCCTCCTCCAGCCGGGCCCAGAAGTTGATTTTCCAGGCCAGCGACCACCCCGTGCCCGCGTCACCGCGCAGCTCGAGCGTCCTGCGGGCCGCGGCGTGCAGCTGGGGAGTGCCGCGTTTGGTGATCTGGTTGCTCGGGTGCAGGCCGTAGAGGTGCGACACGTGCCGGTGCTCGCGTTCGGTCTCCACCCAGTCGTACAGCCACTCCATCACGTTGCCCCGCGAGCCGACCTTCGTCGGGGCGAGCCGTTGCCGGGCCGCCCGCACCTGGGTGCGGAAGTCGGCGTCGACACCGAGGACCTCCGACGCGGAGGCGCAGCCGTCGAACAGGTCGCGGAGGATCTGCATGTCCATCGTCGGCCCGGCGCACACGCTGGCGTTCGCGTGGTGGTTGAGCTCCGGCGAGTTCGACGGGTTGGTGACGAGGAAACCGAGGCTCGGCTCCGTGACGAGGGTGTCGAGGAAGAACTGCACGCACCCCTTCAGCGCCGGGTAGTACGTGCGCAGGAAGGCCACGTCGCCGGTGAACAGGTAGTGGTCCCAGATCAGCGTCGAGAGCCACGCGCCACCGGTCTGCCACATGCCGGCCGCCGCGAAGTCCACGACCGAGGAACCGCGCCAGGCGTCGGTGTTGTGGTGGGTGACCCAGCCGCGCGCGTTGTACTGCACCTGGGCCGTGCGGGCGCCGGTGACCGTGAGGTCGTTGACCATGCGGAACACCGGCTGGAAGCACTCGCCGAGGTTGGTGGTGTCCGCGGGCCAGTAGTTCATCGGCAGGTTGGCGTTGATGGTGAACTTCGAGTCCCACGACGGGCTCATCTGGTCGTTCCAGATGCCCTGCAGGTTCGCCGGTTGCGAACCCGGCCGGGACGAGGAGATCAGCAGGTACCTGCCGTACTGGAACAGCAGCACGGAGAACTGCGGGTCGTTCGTGCTCGCGTGCCGGGTGATCCGGACGTCGGTCGGCTGGTCGGCCGCCGCCGTCCGGCCGAGGTCGAGCGTGACCCTGCCGAACAAGGCCTGGTAGTCGGCGACGTGACGGCCGCGCAGGGTGTCGTAGGGGACACCCTGCGCGGCATTGAGGCGACCGCGGGCGATGCCCAGGTGGTCGCCGTTGACCGTGCGGAAGTCGACGTAGCTCGTGGCGATGGAGATCAGCAGCGTCACCGCGTTGGCGTTCGCGACGCGCAGGGTTCCGCCCGAGCTCGTGGTGGTGCCGCCTTCCGTCACGGCTTTGGCCAGTGCGGCGAACCGGACCGCGCCCGCGACGCCGCGGTGGGTGCCGGAAACGCCGTCGAGCTGGATGGTCGTGCCGTCCACAGTGGACGCGGACGCTCGCTGCGGAGTGCTGAACGACGCCGTGAACGAGATCGAGCCCGGCGTTTCCGCGGTCAGCCGCATCACGATCACCTGGTCCGGCGCGCTCGCGAAGACCTCGCGCCGGTACCGCACGTTGTTCGCCGTGTAGGTCACGACCGCGGTCGCCGTCGTGAGGTCGAGCGACCGCTGGTATCCCGAGACGGTGGCGGACGGCAGAGCCAGCCGGAGATCGCCGACGGGCTGGTAGGCCATCTGCCCGGCCGGGCTGCCGAGCATCGTCTGGTCGATCAGCGTCTGCGCCTGCGTCCACTGGTTCGAGAACACGAGCTGCCTGATCTGGGCCAGGGCGCCCGCACCGCGCGGGTTGCTGTAGTCGTGCGGGCCGCCCGCCCAGAGCGTGTCCTCGTTGAGCTGGAGGCGTTCGGTGTCGGTGTTGCCGAACACCATCGCGCCCAGCCTGCCGTTGCCGACAGGCAGCGCGCGCAACCAGTCGGACCCCGCCGGACCGGTGTACCACAGCGAGAGGTCGTTGGCCGCTCGCACGTCCGCCGCGTTCGCGCTGGGCATCGCGGTCCAGCCCGCCTGCGTGAGCACGACGCCCGCGCCGAGCTTCATGAGCTGCCGCCGGTTCAGTTCTGACATGACAGTCCGTTCAGCGTGAACTCGCCGGCGGCTGCGGTGTCGCCGGTGTGGGTGGCCTGGAAACCGATCGACACCGAACCGTTCGGCGGGATCTGGGCGTTGTAGTCGACGTTGCGCGCCGTCACCTGGCCGGTGGCGGGGGAGTAGGTGGCGCTCCAGCCGCCCGTGATGGCCTGTCCGCCGGGCAGCGTGAACTGCAGCTGCCACCCGTTCACCGCGGTGCTCGACGTGTTGGTGATGGTGATCGTCTCGGTCAGGCCCGTGTTCCAGGGGTTGACCGAAGCGGCGACCTTGCACCCGTCAGACGGCACCGGCGTGGTTGTGGTGGTGGTGGTCGTCGTCGTGGTGGTCGTGGTTGTTGTCGTTGTGGTGGGCGGGTTGCTGTCCAGGCCGAGGAACGCGATCGAGTAGGCGAGCATGCCCGCCATCGGCAGGTCGTGGCCGACGCCCTGGATGCTGACGCCCTCGACGCCCGTGCCGTACCGGGTGCGCGTCCAGTTCTGCTTCGGCTGGTCGGTGGACGACGGCGTCCTGCTCACCCCGTGCAGGTTGGTCCACTGGTCGAGCTCCTCACCGAAGTTCGGGTACGCCAGCGTGGTGTCGTTCGTGCCGTGCCACAGCTGCATCCGCGGGTAGCGGCCGGTGTAGCCGGGGTACATCGCCCTGGCCTGGTCACCCCACTGCTGCGGGGTCTTCAGCAGGTTCCCGCCCGAGCACTGGCTGTTCCACAACGACCCGTTCGTCGTCGCGAAGCAGCCCGCCGGGACACCGGAGAACGCCGCACCCGCGCTGAACACGTCCGGGTACTCGGCGGCCAGGACGTTGGTCATCATCGCGCCGGACGAGAAACCCGAGACGACGATGCGTGCCGGGTCCACGTTGTAGCGCTGACGCGCGTACGACACCATCGACATGATCCCGGTGGAGTCGCTGCCGCCGTTGCGGCGCAACGCGTTCGCGGTGGACACGTCGAAGCAGCGACCGTCCCGCGTCGCCTCCGGGTAGACGATCACGTACCCGTACCGGTCCGCCGCGGTCACGTAGTCGCGTCCGTTGCCGTTGTGGACGGCGCTCGCGGAACCCGTGCAGTAGTGCACCATCACCAGCAGCGCCGGTCGCGGTGCGACCCTGTCGGGCACGTAGACGTACATGTTCAGGTTGGTGGGGTTGGTGCCGAAGTTCGTGACCCGCGCCAGCGACGCGGCCACCGCGGGCTGCGGCACCAGCGAGAGTGCGACCGCGGCGATCAGCAGCAGCGCGGCCGCGACGAGCGCGGCGATGCGCAGACCGTCCTGGTCGGCCCTGGCGGTCATCGCGCACCGCCGAACTGCCACCAGTTCATGTTGAGCAGATAACCGCTGCCACCGCTGAACCTCAGGTAGAGGTCCTGGGTTCCGGTCAGACCGCTCACCGCGCACGACACCGTGGTCCAGTTCTGCCAGCCGCCGGTGTTGGGCACCGTGCAGCGGCCGGCGAGAGCACCGTTGGGGCCGCCGGTGCGGACCTCGACGGAGCTTCCCGCGACGGTGGACGCCACCCGTGCGGAGAAGGTCGTTGCCCCGCCGCCGAAAGCAACGTTCTTCACCTTGATGTGGTCACCGTTGTTGATGAAGCCGACGTTCATGCCGCCTTCGCTGGCCGCCTCGGTCTCGATACCGCTGCCCCAGGCGATGGTCTCGGCCTCCTGCCGGACGTAGGGGTTGAGCGTGTCGGCCGCCGGCGGTCCCGCCGTGGTCATGTTGATCGTGGGGATGGTGCCGTCGGCGTTGTAGCTGAACTTCTCCACCGCGACGGAGCGGGTGAAGCCGCCACCGCCCTGCAACGCACCGTTGTGGTAGAAGAAGTACGAGCTGCCCTTGAAGTCGATGATGCCGGCGTGGTTCGTGAAGCTGCTGCCCTGCGTGGGCATCACGGTGCCGCGGTAGGTCCACGGTCCGGTGGGGCCGGGCGAGGTGGAGTAGGCGATGAACTCCGAGCAGCACTTCGCCGCGAAGACGTTGTAGTACAGGCCGTTGCGCTTGTAGACCCAGGGACCCTCCTCGTAGAGGGTCGGGCGGTTCGGGTCACCGGTGCGCGTGCCGAACCCGGCAGTGGTCAGCGGGATCCGGGTGATGCCGCCCGAATACGAGATCATGTCGGTGTTGAGCCGGACGTACGAGAGGTTGGGGTTGCCCCAGTACAGGTACGCCTGACCGTTGTCGTCGATCATGACCGTCGGGTCGATCTCGCCGTTCTCCACCAGAGGCCGGCCGAGGGCGTCGCGGAACGGGCCGGTGGGGCTGTCGGACACGCCGACACCGATGGCCGGGCGCCCCGTGGCCTTCGTGACGACCGGGACGTACCAGTAGAACTTGCCGTTGCGCTCGATGGCCTGACCCGCCCACGCGTCCTGCTTCGCCCAGCTGAACGTGGACAGGTTCATGGGGGAGCCGTGGTCGGTCCAGTTGACCATGTCGGCCGACGACCAGACCCGCCACTCCTTCATGGTGAACCAGGTGGAGCCGTCCTCGTCGTGCCCGGTGTAGAGGTAGACCCGTCCGTTGTGGACCAACGGCGCCGGGTCGGCGGTGTAGATGTGTTGCACGATCGGGTTGTCGGCGTGCGCCGGGGCGGCCAGCGTGAGCACCACGCCCACCGCGAGTGCGACTCTCGTCCAGAACCTGCGTTTCTCGGCCATCATCGTCTCCAGGTGGGAGCAGGGCTGCTCCGCGGCGCCCGTCCTTCCCGCGGAGCAGCCCTGCGGTCTGTGGTGCGGTGGAGTCAGTTCGCGGTGCAGGAGGGGTTGAGGTTCGCCCCGCTACCCGTGCCCTGGAAGCCGAACTCGGTGGACTGACCGGCCTGCACGGAACCGTTGTAGTCCACGTTGGACCAGGTGATCGCTCCGCTGTTGCCGCTGCGGTTCGCGCTCCACGAGTTGGTGACCGTGCCGGACGACAGGGTCGTCGCGACCTGCCAGCCGCGCAGCGCGGACGAGCCGGCCGTGACCTTGACCGTGGCGACGAACCCCTCGCCCCACTGGTTCAGCGACACCGACGCGGTGCAGCCGCCGGGGCCAGGACCGTTGGTGGTGGTCGTCGTGGTCGTCGTCGTGGTGGTGGTCGTGGTCGTGGTGGTGGTCGTCGGACCGGGGCCGCCCGCGTTCAGCGCGTTCAGCACGGACGTGTAGGCGGCCTTCTTGTTGCCGCCGCCGTCGAACAGCAACGGGGTGCCGGAAGAGCGCCACGAGTCGGTGTCGCGGATGCCCCACGTCGTGATGCCGGTACACCGCGTCACGGCGAGGCAGGCCCGCGTCACGCGGTCGTAGTTCGACGCCTGGGCGCTGCCGGAGCCCTCGATGTCCAGCTCGGTGATCTGCACGTCGACGCCGAGGTTGGCGAAGTTCTGCAGGGTCGTCTGGTAGTTCGAGGGAACCGGGCTCTGCGGGTTGAAGTGCGACTGGAGACCGACGCAGTCGATCGGGACGCCGCGGGACTTGAAGTCCTGCACCATCCGGTAGACGGCCTGGGTCTTGGCGTGCGACCAGTCGTCGGTGTTGTAGTCGTTGTAGCAGAGCTTCGCCTCGGGGTCGGCCGCACGGGCCGCGCGGAACGCGGCCTCGATCCAGTCGTTGCCGGTGCGCTGGAGGTTCGAGTCGCGACGCGCGCCGCTGCTGCCGTCCGCGAAGGCCTCGTTCACCACGTCCCAGGCGTAGATCTTGCCGCGGTAGTAGGTCGCCACCTTGGTGACGTGGTTGAGCATCGCGTTGCGCAGCGCGGTGCCGGACATGTTCTGCATCCAGCCGGGCTGCTGCGAGTGCCAGGCGAGGGTGTGCCCGCGCACCCGCTTGCCCTGGTTGCGCGCCTGGTTCACGATCCGGTCCGCGTTGCCGTAGCTGAACTGGTTCTGGTTCGGCTCGGTCGCGTCGATCTTCATCTCGTTCTCGGCCGTGACCATGTTGAACTCGCGGTTCAGGATCCCGACGTACGTCGAGTCGCCCAGCTTGTTCGCGGACACCGCGGTGCCGAAATAGCGGCCGCTCTGCTCCGCGGCAGCGCCGAGAGTGGTTGCCGCGTTCGCGTTGGTGGTCAGGATCAACGATGCGGTGATGGTCGCCGCCGCCACTGTCGAAGCAATCGGGACAAGTGACACTGACCTCGATGTCAGTTTCATCTTCCACACTTTCGAAACACGCCCGGGAATGCCGGGAGGGATGGCTGGGATGATCGGATTCACACGTGGACTCCGGTGCGGCGGTGCCGCTTCTCGGTGTGTGCGTTGAAGGTGCCGCCTCGCTGTCACCCGAGGTGTGGTGCCCTGCGGGTGTAGCCACCGGAATCTCGCGTGCGCCCGGGAATGTTCACTGCCGTCTCCTTCACCCACGTGCGCCGTCTCGGAGTGTGACAGCTCCGTGTTCACGCTCACAAGGACTCGGCGGCGCTTTTGCGGAAAGATTGAGCTGAACGGAGTACAAATCTTCCGGGAGCGCTCCCAGGAGCGCAGGAACACACGATCGAATCGCATTCGTCGAATCGTCGAATCGACACCTGCTAAAGTTCTAGCTAACAGCTTTAGCATTGACCGTGCCGGGGGTCGTGGTTACATTTGCCCGAGCCTGAATTCGCTTTCCCCAGGTCGCGGAGCTGCCGCGGCCCGTGCGTGAGAGCGCTCTCATAAGTGTTAGTTCCGCATCAGCAACGACGCTGCGAGGACCTGAATGAGTGCAACTGATCTGGCCTGCGCCGGCGCACCTGAGCCGACTCGTGGTTCCCCGCCGGATTCCTCTCACCCCCACAGCACCACGTCACGGTGGAAGCGGGCGACCGGCGCGTGCGCGGGCGCCGGTGTTCTTGTGGCCGGTGTCGTCGTCCTGGCCGTGGGAGGCGGCACGACCGTCCACGCCGCGGAGTCGGCGTTCTACGTCGACCCGTCGAGCTCCAGCGCGAAGTGGGTGGCCGCCAACCCCGGTGACTCGCGGGCGGCGGTCATCCGCGACCGGATCGCCTCGGTGCCGCAGGCGCGGTGGTACACGACCACCAACACCTCGTCGGTCCGCTCGGAGGTCAGCTCGTTCGTCGGCGCGGCGGCGTCGGCGGGCAAGATCCCGATCCTGGTGGTCTACAACATCCCCAACCGCGACTGCGGGGGTGCGAGCGGTGGAGGGGCGCCGTCCCACCAGGCGTACCGGGCCTGGGTGGACGAGGTGGCGGCGGGCCTCGCCGGTCGTCCCGCGACGATCGTGCTCGAGCCCGACGTGCTGCCGTTGATGACGAACTGCCAGAGCGCGGACCAGCAGAACCAGACGAAGGCGTCCATCGCCTACGCGGGCAAGAAGCTCAAGTCCGGTTCCGGGCAGGCGAAGGTGTACTTCGACATCGGGCACTCCGCCTGGCTCGCTCCGGCGGAGGCCGCGAACCGGTTGCGCGGCGCGGACATCTCCAACAGCGCCGACGGCATCTCGACGAACGTGTCGAACTACCAGCGCACGGCCAACGAGGTGAACTTCGCCAAGTCCGTGCTGAGTGCCGTGGGCGACGGACGCCTCCAGGCGGTCGTGGACACGAGCCGCAACGGCAACGGCCCGCAGGGCAGCGAGTGGTGCGACCCGCCCGGACGCGCGATCGGCACGCCCAGCACGACGAACACCGGTGACTCGAAGATCGCCGCCTTCCTGTGGGTGAAGCTGCCCGGCGAGTCGGACGGCTGCATCGCACCGGCCGGCCAGTTCGTGCCGCAACGCGCCTACGAGCTGGCGATGGCGGCGGGCCCGACCACCACCACGACCACGACCACGACGACCACGACGAACAACAACCCCGGCGGCGGCTGCCGGGTGACCCACCGCGTGCTCAGCCGGTGGCAGGGCGGCTACAACGCGGAGATCGTGATCGAGAACCGCGGCGCGGCGATCAACGGCTGGGCCCTCGCCTTCTCGGCTCCTGGCGTCACCGTCACGAACGGCTGGAGCGGGACGTGGAACGACACCGGTGACGTCGTCAGGGTCACCAACGTGGACTACAACGGCTCGATCCCGTCCGGCGGCCAGACCACGATCGGCTACAACGCGAACTACAACGGCTCCACGCCACCGTTCGCCTCACCGACCCTGAACAACACCGCCTGCTCCTGACCAGGCACTCGATGAACGGCGCTTTTGTCCACTTCAGGTGGACAAAAGCGCCGTTCATCGTTGGTTTCAGGCGCGCAGGGTCCACTTCTGGTTGGTGCCGCCGTGGCACGTCCAGAGCTGGATCAGCGTGCCGTTCGCGGTCCCGTTGCCGCTCGCGTCGAGGCACAACCCGGACTGCGCGCCGGTGATGCTGCCGTCGGCGTTGACGTTCCACTGCTGGTTCAGGCCGCCGTGGCAGTCCCACAGGATCGCCGCGGTGCCGTTCGCCGTTCCGTTGCCGCTGGCGTCGAGGCACTTGCCCCCGACCGTGAGCTGCTTGCTGGACGTGTGGTTCCAGCGCTGGTTCGCACCGCCGTTGCAGTCCCAGAGCCGTGCCTGGGTGTTGTTGTTGGTGTTGGCGACGTCGAGGCAACGGCTTGACTGGGTCCCGACGACCGTGACGTTCTCCCTGCCGCCGCCACCGGTGCCACCGGGTCCGGCGTTCGCCATCACGGCCTGGGCGCCGGCCGGCCAGTTGTTGTTGGAGACCACGGTGTTGTTGTTCACGACGTTGCCGCGGTCGCCGTTGGTGATGTTGGTGCTGTTGTTGGTGGACCAGTTGCCGCTGACGGTCCAGTTGCCCATGTTCTCGCCGCCCCAGTAGTTGGCGGTCGCCCACGTGCCGGTGGCGTTGAAGACGTTGCCGGTGGCGCGGTAGTACTTGGAGCCTTCGTCGAAGTAGAGCCCGAACCAGCCGTTGGTGCGCTGGCAGTGGTTGCCGCTGATCTCCGCGTTCGGGTTCCAGGCGAGGGTGTAGATGCAGCCGCCGTCGGTCATCTGCTGCATGACGTCGTGGACGTAGTTGTTGATGAGCTTGTTGTTGGACGCGGTGGTGGGCGTCGAGTAACGAGGCTGGTAGTTGTACAGCCCTCGGTTGGCGTAGTGGTTGCTGCCGCCCGCGTCGTTGGCGCCCCAGCCGTAGCCGAGGGACAGGCCGGAGTACGGCATGTTGTAGACCTCGTTGTGCGCCACGGTCGCGGTGCTGACGTAGGTGTTGAGCACTGAGACGTTGCCCCGGTACTCGACGGCGATGTCGTGGATGCGGTTCTGGCTGACCGTGATGTCGCGGTTGACCATCCGCTGGTCGCTCGGGTGGTGAGCGTCGGCGCGCACGCCGCCGACCACGATGCCGCCCGCCGAGCTGCGGGCGATCTCCGACTTCGTGACGGTGATGCCGGACGCGCCCAGTCCCACGCCGCTGGCGTGCGCGTTGGCGTCGTTGCCGATGCCGATCGCGGTCTGGCCCAGGTTGAAGAACTTGGAGTCGGTGAAGGTGATGCCGCTCGCCGCCGAGACCTGGATCGCTGCGGGCATCTGCGACCAGTGCGGGCGCACGGCCTCGAACTGCGCGCAACCCTGCTGGCACGAGTTGATCCGGTCGGCCGGCCAGTTCCAGTTGCCCGCCATGTAGGCGCCGGTCTGCTGGTCCGCGAACCCCTGGTTGCTGCTGGGGCCGAGCCACGACGTCCCGGTGAAGGTGATGCCGGCGAACGTGATGTTGCGCGCGGGCGCGTCGTAGGTGCCGCCGACGTTGACCAGCGACTGCAGCACCGGCAGCTCCACGCTGACGTTGCTCATGTTCTGCCCGGCCAGCGGGATGTAGTAGACCGCGCCCTGGCCGGGGTTGATGTACCACTCTCCCTGTGCGTCGAGGAACTCGTACGCGTTCGCCAGGTAGAGCGGGCCGGCGCGGTGCGGCTTGCTCAACGTGTCGTAGCCGAACGTGTTGTTGTTCCACGCGGGCTGCTGCATGGTGAGGAAGTTGCCGCTGATGCTCTGCACCGGCGAGTAGCGGTCGGTGAACGAGTTGACGCTCTCGACCTCGACGCGGTTCTGGTTCGCGACGTTGTTGAGGTAGTTCAGCGCGCTGTTCGAGAAGCGCATGCCGGTGTCGGTGAACGTGAAGTCGGAGCGGTTGACCTGCGTCCGCGCACGGGTGGCGATCGCCCCGTTCACGTACAGCTGGCGGCTGTCGACGCCGGTGCCGACGTTCGCCCGCCAGATGTTCTTCCCGGCGTCGGCGACCGACCACCCGGTGACCGCTCTGGCACCGCTGATGACCGGGCTCGCCGACGCGGCGGCCTGCCACAGCACGCGGTAGCCGTTGGTGCCGGAGTCCGCGGCCGTCAGCCGCAGCGGCTGGCTCAGCCGGTACACCCCGTCGGCGAGCTCCACGACGATGTCACCGGACATCGAGCCGGTGAGCGACCGCACCGCCGCCTGCGCCGCCGGCAACGAGCACGGGTCCGCGGTGGTGCAGGTGGTTCCGGTGCCGGTGGGGGAGGCGTGCAGCGTCGTGGTGGCCGCGGAGGCGGGAGGGGCGGTGGCGAGCGCGGCGATCACCACCGCTGTGGCGGTGAGTGCGATCCTCCCGCGCACAGCGGAGAACGAGGACGTGGACAAGGGACCTCCTGGTGTGGCTGGATCACCCTCCCGTGGCGGCGGACTCGGGCAGCTCGGTGTCCTTTGTGGACTGTCGGGGAGTTGTTGTGGTGTCAGAAATTCACCACTGCGGCACCACGCGGCAGCGCGGCCGGACGTCCCGCGCCGTTCTGCCGTTCAGGTCAACCGGAACGTAACTCGTATGACGTGTGACGTCAATGGTGTTACGTATACTGTCGAGTCCGGTACAACAGGGCTGTGCAGCGCAACGGAGGCGACATGGCAGCGACGCGGTCAGAGCCCGTCGGCCCTGGATGGACCAGGAGACCGGCGAACCTCGCGGCGGCGGTCACCGCGGAGCTCGTCGAGCGGGTCGTGCGCGGCACCTACCCACCCGGCGCCACCCTGCCGCCCGAGCCGGTGCTCTGCGAGACGTTCTCGGTGAGCAGGACCGTGATCCGCGAGGCGGTGAAGGTCCTGCAGGAGAAAGGCCTGGTCCGGGTCCGTCAGGGTGCGGGCACGACGGTCACCCCGCGGTCGCAGTGGAACATGCTCGACGAGCTCGTGCTCGGCGCCACGATCGCGCAGGACGAGACCCTCGCGATCCTCGACGACGTCGTCGTGACCAGGCGTTTGCTGGAGTCGGACATGGCCAGGGTGGCCGCGCGCACGGCCGATCAGGAGACCCTGGACCGGCTGGGCGCGCTGGTGGACCGGATGGACGAGCTCGTCGACGACACCCCGAGCTACGAGGAGCACGACCGCCTGTTCCACGACGCGATCATGCAGGCGTCGGGCAACCACATCGCCCGCGGCGTGATCAAGTCGCTCGAGAGCCAGGTGATCAACGCGGCCGGCTACCAGGGCCGCAGCGACCGCGACCTGTGCACGGCGTCCAACAAGGGGCACCGGCGCATCTGCGAACGCATCGCGGCCAGAGACCCGGCCGGCGCGGCCGAGGCCATGTTCACCCACATCACCGAGGCGTGGCTGGTGCGCCGCGGTGAGGCGGGCGATCCGGGCCGCCTGGAACGGTAGCCCGCGCACGCCGGACGATCCCTTCCGCCGGGACCGTTCGGCCGGACGTGTGACCGCAGGTGTTTCGTGGAACCTCCGGCCTGGAGACCTGAGCCGGGGCCCGTACGGCAGCGGGAGGCGGATGTGCGATGGGACGAACGCGCGTGACACTGGCCGACGTCGCAGCGGCGAGCGGCGTCTCCGTCACGACGGCGTCGCTCGTCATGACCGGGCGTGCGCGGGAGCTGCGCATCTCCGAGGCGGCCGAGCGGAGGGTGCTCTCCACGGCGCAGGAGCTGGGCTACCGGCGCGGGACCGTGACGCAGAGCCCGCCGGAGGGGCTGTCGCGGACGATCGGGTTCGTGTCCGACACCGTCGCCTCGTCCGGTCTGGCGGGCGACATGGTCAAGGGTGCTGTCGACGCCGCCTACGCGCGCGGGTTCATGCTGTTCGTGGGGGAGTCCGGTGGCGACCCCGTGGTCGAGCGGGACCTCGTCGAGGCGATGCGGGACAGGCGGGCCGACGGCATCGTCTTCGCCGCCATGTACACGCGTGCGGTCGCGGTGCCGGACTGCCTGCACCACGGGCCCGCCGTGCTGCTCAACGCCGCGGCCGCGACGAGACGCGACACCCCGTCGGTCGTGTCCGACGAGGTGCGGGGTGGCCGGTCGGCGGCGCACGTCCTCGTCGACGCCGGGCACGACAGCGGTGTGCACCTGATCGGCGCGGGGCCGGGCCCGTACGACGTTCCTCCGAACAGCATCGCGGCCGTGGAGCGCCTGCTCGGCCTGCACGAGGTGTTCGGGTCGGCGGGCGTCGAGGTGGTCAGTGCCCACCGGTGTCCGAAGTGGACTCCGGAGTGCGGGTACGACGCCACCAGGGAACTGTTGCGCCACCACCTGCCCAAGGCGCTGGTCTGCTTCAACGACCGCCTGGCGTTCGGGGCGTACCAGGCGCTGGGCGAGGCGGGCCTGTCGGTGCCCGGTGACGTGTCGGTGATCGGGTTCGACGACCACCCGATCGCGTCGTGGATGCGCCCGCGGCTCACCACCGTCGCCCTGCCGCACTACGAGCTCGGCGCGCGTGCGGTCGCGGTGCTGGTGGAGATGGTGGAACGGCGTGAGCGCCGTGCTCGAACGCCGATGATCCACCGCGTGCCGATGCCGGTGCGGGAGGGTGGGTCGGTGGCCCCGCCGCGCTGATGTTTGCGTTAACAGATCTTGTTGGCATCGAACGGAATTCGACAGTGTCGAACGCTGTTTGCTAAACGTTAACGCTCACAAGTTTAGCTTTGACCGAGTGTGACGGCCTCGTTACATTGCTGAGGAGACCACGTGTCCGGTCCCTCCCGGGAAGGCTCCGTCATGCCGAACCCGCTCAAGGCTCTGTGCGCCGCGCTGATCACCACCCTGCTGGCGGTCTCTCCCGCCGTCGCCGATCAGTCCACTGTGGAGGCGGCGGCCGATCCGGTGCGGGTGATGCCGCTGGGCGACTCGATCACCCAGGGCGGCTCGATCGGCGGCTACCGGCTCGACCTCGGCACGAAGCTGCGGGCCGCCGGGCGCAACGTCGACTTCGTCGGCTCGCTGGCGGACGGTCCCGGCTCGATGCCCGACCGCAACCACGAGGGCCACCCCGGCTGGACCATCGCGCAGATCGACGCGAACGTCGTCAACTGGCTGCGCACCTACACCCCGCGCACGATCCTGCTGCACATCGGCACCAACGACATGTACGGCAGCGACCCGGCCGGCGCACCGCGACGGTTGTCCGCGCTGGTGGACAAGATCACGAACCAGGCCCCGTCCGCCGAGGTGTTCGTCGCGACGATCATCCCGATCCGGTTCGCCGACGCCACCGTGCGCAACTTCAACGCCGCCATCGTGCCGCTGCTGCGGGCGAAAGCGGCGGCGGGCAAGCGGGTGCACGTGGTCGACATGTACCCGGCGGTACCGATCTCCGACCTGCCCGACGGCATCCACCCCAACGCCGCGGGCTACAGCAAGATGGCCACGGTCTGGTACAACGCCCTCGCCTCGGTGCCCGGCAGCATCGGCGACCCGCAGCAGCCCGGCGGCACGTGCACGGCGACGTCGAAGATCGTCAGCACCTGGAGCGGCGGCTTCCAGGCCGAGGTCACCGTCGCCAACCCCACCGCGTCCGCGCTCAACGGCTGGACGGTCCGGTTCACGCTGCCGGGAGGCCACGCGATCGGCCAGATCTGGGGCGGCACCGCCAGCGGGTCGGTCACGGTCACGAACGTCGCCTACAACGGCACGGTCGACCCCGGCGCCACCGCCACGTTCGGTTTCCTCGCCTCCGGTTCCGGTGCGCCGGCCGTGGGCGCCGCCACCTGCGCCAGTCCGTGACCCCTGCCTCCCTCCGACGACGAAGGGTGATCATGTTCCTCGCACGACTGTTCCGCTCCCGCCGTGCCCGGCTCACGGCCTTGGCGGCCGTGCCGATCGTCGCGGTGTCCGCGCTCGCGGCCGTGACGGTGCCTCCCGCGGCGGCCGCACCGGGATGCTCGGTGACCTACTCCGCACCGTCGCAATGGGACGGTGGGTTCACCGCCAACGTCGTCGTCACCAACCTCGGTGACGCTGTCAACGGCTGGACGCTGACCTGGAGCTTCGGCGCGGGCCAGCAGGTGAAGCAGGCCTGGAACGCCGAGGTGTCCCAGTCGGGCAGCGAGGTCACCGCCCGCAACGTCTCGTACAACCCGGCGATCCCGACGGGCGGCCGGGTCGAGTTCGGGTTCAACGGTTCCTCCACCGGCACCAACAACCCGAACCCCACGGCGTTCACCCTCAACGGCACGCTGTGCACCGGTGACGTCGGCCCGACCACCACGACCACGACCACCACGACGACGGGCAACCCGCCGGTGGGCAACCTGCCGTCGAGCTTCCGCTGGTCGTCGAGCGGTGCGTTGATCAGCCCGAAGCCGGACAGCGCGCATCCGACCGTGTACTCGGTCAAGGACCCGAGCATCGTGTACCACAACGGCAAGTACCACGTGTTCGCCTCGGTGTACACCAACGGCTACAACCTGATGTACACGAGCTTCAGCGACTGGTCGCAGGCCGCCTCGGCGCCGCACCACTACCTCGACCGCACGCCCGTCGGCAGTGGCTACAAGGCCGCACCGCACGTGTTCTACTTCGCGCCCCAACGCCTCTGGTACCTCGTCTACCAGACGGGATCGAACGCGTCGTACTCCACGACCACCGACATCTCGAACCCGTCGTCGTGGTCGGCACCGAAGAACTTCTACGCCAACGGCATGCCGCAGATCATCCGCGACAACATCGGCAACGGCTACTGGGTCGACTTCTGGGTCGTGTGCGACAACGCCAAGTGCTACCTGTTCTCGTCCGACGACAACGGTCACCTCTACCGCTCCGAGACGACGATGGCCCAGTACCCCAACGGATTCACCAACACCGTCATCGCGATGCAGGACTCCAACAAGAACAGGTTGTTCGAGGCCGCCAACGTCTACAAGGTGGCGGGCAAGAACCAGTGGCTGCTGGTGCACGAGGCCATCGGGTCCGACGGCAGGCGCTGGTTCCGCACGTGGACCGCGCCCGCGATCACCGGCCCGTGGACCCCATTGGCCGCGGAGGAGTCCAACCCGTTCGCGCGGCACAACAACGTGACGTTCCCGAGTGGACAGTGGACGCGCGACATCAGCCACGGCGAGATGATCCGCGCCGGCGTGGACCAGACGATGGAGATCAACCCCTGCCAGCTCAAGTTCCTCTACCAGGGCATGGATCCCAACGCGGGCGGTGAGTACAACCACCTGCCCTGGCGTCTGGGCCTGCTGACGCAGACCAACTCGACCTGCTGACACCCCAGGACCGACGCCGCCGGAAACCCGCACCGGCGGCGTCTCCCTGCTCCGAGAAAGGGGCGATGATGCCCAGGAGACTGCCTCACCTCGTTGCCGCCGCGCTGACAGCACTCGCAACGGTCACCACACCCGTCGCGTCCGCCACCGCCGCCGGGCACGTCACCCCGGCCGCGCCCGGCAGCCCCGCGCTGACCCCGCCCCTCGGCTGGAACAGCTGGAACAGCTTCGGCTGCGGCATCACCGAGGCCCAGGTCCGCCAGGCCGCCGACACGATGGTGTCGTCGGGCATGCGCGACGCCGGCTACCAGTACGTGGTCGTCGACGACTGCTGGTTCGACCCGCAGCGCGACGCCCAGGGCAACCTGCGCTCCCACCCGACCAAGTTCCCCAGCGGGATGAAGGCGCTCGGCGACTACATCCACGCGCGCGGGCTGAAGTTCGGCATCTACCAGGCGCCGAACGAGAAGACGTGCGCGCAGGGCGTCGGCACGCACCCCGGCTCCACCGGCAGCAAGGGCCACGAGGTCCAGGACGCCCGGTCGTTCGCCTCGTGGGGCGTGGACTACCTCAAGTACGACTGGTGCTCCGGCAGCGGCACCCGTGACGAGCAGATCGCGCGGTTCACGATCATGCGCGACGCCCTGCGCGCCACCGGCCGTCCGATCGTCTACAGCATCAACTCGAACAGCTTCCACGCACCGACCGGCGACAAGTACAACTGGGGCGAGGTCGCCGACCTGTGGCGCACCACCGAGGACCTGCTCGACATCTGGCAGAACAACAACGTCAACAGCTACCCGATGGGAGTGGGCAACGTCGTCGACATCACGGCCCCGCTCGCCGTCCAGGCAGGCCCCGGCCACTGGAACGACCCGGACATGCTGGTCGTCGGACGCCCAGGACTCTCCCTCACCGAGTCCCGCTCGCACTTCACGCTGTGGTCGCTGATGGCCGCGCCCCTGATGGCGGGCAACGACATCCGCACCATGTCGGCCGACGTGAGCGCGATCCTGCGCAACTCGAGGCTGATCGCGGTGAACCAGGACGCTCTCGGCGCCGGCGGGCGGCGCGTGCGTGACGACGGCGCCACCGAGGTGTTCGCCAAGCCGCTGTCGGACGGCACGGTCGCCGTCGGCCTGTTCAACCGGGGCAGCGGCACGACGACGATCAGCACCACGGCCGCCCAGATCGGCGTGTCCGGCACGAACCTGACGCTGACCGACCTGTGGACCGGCGGCACGTCGGCGAGCTCGGGTGCGATCTCCGCCTCGGTGCCCGCACACGGTGTCGTCGCCTTCAAGGTCACCGGAGGCAGCCCGATCCAGACCACCACCTCCCGGCTGCGCGGAGCGGGTTCGAACCGCTGCCTCGACGTCGAGAACTCCTCCACCGCCGCCGGGGCGAACACCGTGATCCAGGACTGCCTCACCCCCGCGAGCCAGCAGTGGACCAGCTGGCCGAACGGTGAGGTCCGCGTGTTCGGCGACAAGTGTCTCGACGCCTACAACCAGGGCACCGCCAACGGCACGCGCGTGATCATCTGGTCGTGCAACGGCCAGGCGAACCAGCGCTGGACGCTGGGATCCGACGGATCACTGCGCAACGCCAACGCGGGCCTGTGCCTGGACGTCGAACGGTCGGGCACGACGAACGGTTCGCGGCTCGTGCTGTGGACCTGCAACGGTCAGACCAACCAGAGGTGGTCACGATCATGAGGCGCGCTCCTGTCGCGGCGACGCTCGCCGCACTCACCCTCGTAGCAGGAGGACTGGCCGCGAGCACGGCCGCGCAGGCCGCTCCCGGCTGCTCGGTCACCTACACCAAGACCTCCGAGTGGCAGGGCGGCTTCGGCGCGTCCGTGTCCATCACGAACACCGGTGACGCGCTCAACGGCTGGACCCTCGAGTGGACCTACGCCGGGGGCCAGCAGGTCGGGCAGCACTGGAACGCCGAGATCGCGCAGAGCGGCGGCGAGGTGAAAGCACGCAACGTCTCCCACAACGCGGCGATCCCGACCAGCGGCAAGGTCGAGTTCGGGTTCAACGGCACGTGGGCCTCGGCCAACCCCGATCCGACGTCGTTCCGGCTCAACGGTGTCACCTGCAACGACACCGGAACTCCCACGACGACGACCACCACCACTACCACCACGACCACGCCGCCACAGGCCACCACGTTCAAGAACCCGGTGATGTGGCAGGATTTCGCGGACGGCGACATCATCCGCGTGGGCGACACGTACTACTACTCGGCCTCGACCATGCACTACTCGCCGGGCGCGCCGGTTCTGCGTTCGTACGACCTGGTGAACTGGGAGTACGCCGGACACTCGGTGCCACGGCTGGACTTCGGCGCCAAGTACGACCTCAACGGCGGCAGGGGCTACGTGCGCGGCATCTGGGCGTCGTTCCTCAACCACCGCAAGAGCAACAACACGTACTACTGGGGCGGCTGCATCGACTTCGCCCAGACCCACATCTACACGGCCGCCGCCGTCGACGGGCAGTGGTCGAAGCTGTCCACCATCAACAAGTGCTACTTCGACGCCGGCATGCTGGTCGACGACAACGACACGATGTACGTCGCCTACGGCAACACCCAGATCAGCGTCGCGCAGCTCTCGCCGGACGGGAAGTCCGAGGTGCGGTCGCAGCAGGTGTTCCAGACGCCCTCCAACATCGGAACCCTGGAAGGCGCCCGGTTCTACAAGCGCAACGGCAGCTACTACATCTGGCTGACCAGGCCCGCGAACGGCCAGTACGTGCTCAAGGCGTCGAGCCCGTTCGGCCCCTACACCGTCCAGCAGGTGCTGCTGAACATGCCGTCACCGGTGCAGGGCGCGGGAGTGCCGCACCAGGGCGGCCTGGTGCAGACGCAGAACGGCGACTGGTACTACATGGCGTTCATCGACGCCTACCCGGGCGGCCGCATGCCGGTGCTCGCACCGATCACCTGGACCGCCGACGGCTGGCCGCGCATCACCACCGTCAACGGAGGCTGGGGCGCGACCTAC
Organism: Lentzea rhizosphaerae; assembly: GCF_042649515.1. Lineage (NCBI taxonomy): Bacteria > Bacillati > Actinomycetota > Actinomycetes > Pseudonocardiales > Pseudonocardiaceae > Lentzea > Lentzea rhizosphaerae. The sequence goes on from NZ_JBHRZI010000044.1 coordinate 48,317, forward strand.
CCGATGCCGAACCTGCCGGCCCCACCACGCCAGGTGAAACCGATGACCGGGGTGGACACGTTCCAGGGCACGCAGCTGGGGCCGCAGTGGGAGTGGAACCACAACCCGGACACCACGAAGTACAGCGTCAACAACGGCCTGCGGTTGTCCACCGCCACCGTGACCAACGACCTGTACAACGCCCGCAACACGTTGACCCACCGGATCCAGGGACCGTCGTCCACCGGCACCGTCACCCTCGACCTCACGTCGATGCGCGACGGCGACCGCACGGGCCTCGCGATGCTGCGCGACTCGTCGGCGTGGATCGGGATCAAGCGGGACAACGGCCGCAACCGTGTCGTCATGGTCAACGGGCTGACCATGGACGGCAACTGGAACACCACCGGCACCGGCACGGAGATCGCGAGCGCGAACTTCACCGGCAACCGGATCTGGTTGCGCGCCAACGCGGACATCCGTCCGGGGAGCGGCAGGCAGGCCCGGTTCTCCTACAGCACGGACGGGGTGACGTTCACGCCGCTCGGGACAGCGTTCACGTTGAAGAGCGAGTGGCAGTTCTTCATGGGGTACCGGTTCGGCATCTTCAACCACGCCACGCAGGCGCTGGGTGGGGCTGTGACGGTGCAGCGGTTCGAGCTGTCGACGCCGTAGTTGTAGAAGGCCTGCAGGTCAGGCGCCGTGGGTCCCGCACCAGCGGCCGGTGCGGGACCCACGACAAGCGCGATCAGCTGTAGAACATCCGGCAGTTCTGCCGCCGGATCTTCTGCGGCGCCACGCTCTCCAGGGTCGGCACCACCGGCGCGATCGTGCCGTCGCGGTTGAACCTCATCCGGTCGATCGTGGTCTCGCGGTGCGTCCCGTCCCCGCCGGGGATGGCGAAGCGGTGGTACACCAGGTACCAGTCGTCGGTGCCGGGCACGCGCAGCATCGAGCTGTGACCGGTGCCGAGAATGCCCAGCTTCGGGTCCTTCTGAAGGATCAGGCCGCGGTTGGTGAACGGGCCGAGCGGGCTCGTGGCCGTCGCGTACCCGACGCGGTAGTTCTCGCTGCGGGTGTCGTCGATCGACCAGCTCAGGTAGTAGGTGCCCTGGCGCTCCACCATGAACAGGCCCTCGCGGAACTCGTCCAGGCCGTTCAGCCGCGTGATCTTCGTGGCGTCGTACGAGACCATGTCCGCGTTCAACGGCACGACGTAGGCCTCGCCGTTGCCCCAGTACAGGTACGCCTGACCGGACTTGTCGACGAACACCGCCGGGTCGATCGCCTGGCCGCCACCGGGGTTGCGGGCGATCAGCGGCTTGCCCGAGTCGACGAACGGGCCGGTCGGCTTGTCCGACACCGCGACACCGATCTTCGCGTCGGCGCAGAAGTAGAAGTAGTACTTGCCGCCCCGTTCGACGATCGTGGGCGCCCAGGCCCGGCTGTCCGCCCAGCTGACGTCCGGGCCGAGGTCGAGGATGACGCCCTCGTCCTTCCAGTCGACGAGGTTCTTCGACGACCAGACGGAGAACTTGGTGCCGCTCCAGCCGTCGAACCCGTCGGTGGTGGCGTAGATGTAGTACGTGTTGCCGAACGCGATGATGTTCGGGTCCGCGTTCAGGCCCGGCAGCACGGGGCTGCGCATCTCGTGGGCCTCGACCGTCCACTCACGACGGTCGCCGGACGCGTTGGTGACCGTGAACTTCTTCGGCTTGCGCAGGTCGACGGTTCCGGACGGGGTGATCTTCGCACCGGGGGCGAGACCGAACTGCGGGGCGAGCCGGCGCAGGTCCGTGCCGGGCTTGACCGGCAGCACCACGGTGTTCGCCGCGGAGTCGATGATCGCCGGCACCTTCAGGGACGCGAGCGTGACCGAGGTGATCACCGTGCTGTTCGACGGCAGGCCGGCGACCTCCGCACCCGACAGGGCGCGGTTGTAGAGCCGGACGTCCTTCATCTTGCCGAGGAGGTTCCTGTCCGCGGCGTAGACCGAGCGGCCCAGGTAGTTCGCCGCCGTCACGCCGCCGCCGATGTCCGACGGCTTGGTCGTCACGTTCGCGTTGCGCGCGACCTCGACGCCGTCCAGGTACAGCACCTCGACGCCGTTGCCGACGGTCAGGGTGACGTTCTTCCAGACACCGCGCGGCAACGCCTTGCCCGAGTTCACGCCCTGCTCGGTGCTCCAGTTCCCGGTCGCGATCGCGCCGCGGTACGTGTCACCGGTGCTGAACAGGTAGCCCTTGCCGGCCCCGTCGGACGCGGTGTTGCCGAACCCGTAGAGGAAGTACGGCGTCTGCTGGCCGGGATCGATCCACACGTCGGCGGACACCGTGGCCGCCGCGGCGCCCGTCAGCATGTTGTTCGGCAGCTGGACGTGCCCGCCGTTCAGCGACAACGCCCCACCGGACCAGGAGGTCCTGCCCGCCAGCACGCCGTCGTAGCCGTGCCCGGTGGCGTCGGCCGCGACCGACCCGGAGGTGGCGTTGAGCGGCCAGTGCGCGACGAGGCCCTTGGCGTCGGCCCTGACCGGCGCCGGGGGAGCGGTGAGACGGGTGAGCTCGGCCTGCGTCACCGGGAGAACCGTGCCGTGCCGCGGAGAGGCGGGCAGCTTGGCGCCGGTCGACATCGTCCACTTGCCGGACGCGAGGTCGGTGGTCTCGAACGGCACGTAGCCGCGGCCGCCGAACTCGTCGATGAACAGGTACCACTTGTTCTCGGTGTTGGACTTGAACCCGGTCGGGCCCTCACCGGCGGAGAGGCCGGGGCTGGTCGCGGTGGCCTTGCCGATGCACTCCGCGACGAAGTCGTACTTCGGGTTGAGCAGGTCGGTCGACTTCTCCGCGGTGATGAACTTGCTGCACGGCGTGGTCGACGTGTTGTTCCGCTCGTCCTTGGTGTACCGGTAGAACGTGCCGTTGTCCTCGATGATCGTCGAGTCGATCACGGAGTAACCCGGGTCGATCCACACCTTCGCCGGGCTGAACGTGACGAAGTCGCGCGTGGTCGAGTACATCATCCGGTTGTAGGAGTCGCCCGTGTGGCCGGGATCGTTCTCCGCGAACAGCTTCGAGGCCCAGTAGACGACGTAGGTGCCGCGCTTGGCGTCCCAGTGCGCCTCGGGGGCCCACGTGTTGCCCGCGGTCGGCGGGGACACCTCGACGCTGCGCTGACGCGACCAGTTCCGCAGGTCCGTCGACTCCCACACCATGATCGACCGGCTGCCGTGGCGCTGCGCCGCGTCCCAGCCGTTGCCGCCGTTGATCTTCAGATCCGTGGCCAGCAGGTAGAACTTGTCGCCCTCGGGGGATCGCAGGATGAACGGGTCGCGCACGCCCAGCTCACCGAGGCTCGACTTGAGGATCGGCTGGCCGTTGTTGAGCTCGGTGAACTGCAACGGGTTGTTGCCGTTGCTGGCGGCGGCGTAGATCTGCTCGCCGTTCGGGCTGCCCTCACCGGTGAAGTAGAAGAAGCCGTAGCCGGCCAGTGGTTCCTTGGCGGGCAGCGGGAGCACGGTCGCGGTGAGCGAGCGGGAGGTGCTCTGCCTCCCGCTGCTGACCTTCGCCGTGAGCACGACCTTGGTGGGCTTGCTGCCCGCGGGCGGACGGCTCACCTCTCCGGTCGGGGTGATCACCTTGCGGTTGGACGAGGTCCACGTGACGGTCGTGCCGTTCTCGCCGGCAGTCGGCAGGGTCAGGTTCCCGCGGACTTCGTCGAGGTTCGGCACGGACAACGCGTTCGCCGCGATGCGCAGCGGTGACTCGGCCGCGGTGGCCGCGTTGGTGGCAGGGATGGTCACCAACGCGGCCGTCACGGCCACAACGACGCCGAAATGGCGCAGGGATAACAACATCGTTGTTGTTGCCTTCCGGATTTTGTTGTGTGGAGCAGAACTGTCAGGCGCGCCGCTTGGTCCAGACGTCGTAAGCGACGGCCGCGAGCAGGACGAGTCCCTTGACGAGCATCACGCGTTCGCTGGGAGCGCCGATGAGGGACATGCCGTTGTTGATCACGCCCATCATCAGGCCGCCGGTGATGGCGCCGACGACCTTGCCGACACCACCCTGCACGGCGGCACCGCCGATGAACGCCGCGGCGATGGCGTCGAGCTCGAACGCCGTACCCGCGGTCGGGCCGGCCTGGTTGAGCCGTCCCGCGAAGATGACACCGGCGAGCGCGGCCAGCGCGCCCATGTTGACGAACACCCAGAACGTGACGGCCTTGACCTTCACGCCGGACAGCGTGGCGGCCTGCAGGTTGCCGCCGATCGAGTAGATGTGCCGTCCGAACACGGAGTTGTTCGCCATCAACGAGTAGCCGAGCGCGAGCGCCGCGAGCAGCACCAGCACCCACGGCAGGTTGCGGAACCGGGCGAGCTGCACCACGACCGCCATCACGACGACCGCGACACCCACGAGCTTGAGCACGAACACCGGCATCGGGTCGACGGTCTGGCCGTAGCCGAGCCGGGCCGCGCGCTTGCGCCACTGCGACAACGCGAACCCGGCCACGCAGGCGAGACCGGCGAGCAGGCTCACCAGGTCGGCGCCGCCGAGCGGGCCGAGGGCGACGTTGCCGAGGTAGCCACCCGTGAAGCCGTTGGCCAGCGAGCGGATCTCGTCGGGGAACGGGCCGATGCCCTGGTTGCCGAGCGTGGTCAGGGTCAGCGCGCGGAACACGAGCATGCCGGCCAGGGTGACGATGAACGCCGGAATGCCGAAGTAGGCGATCCAGTAGCCCTGCGCCGCACCGATGAGCGCACCCGAGAGCAGCGTCAGCAGCACCGCCACCGGCCACGGGAGTCCCCATTGGACGGTCAGCACCGCGCAGATCGCACCCGTGAGCGCCACGGTCGAGCCGACCGAGAGGTCGATGTGCCCGCCGATGATCACCAGGATCATGCCGATCGCCAGGATCAGCACGTAGGAGTTCTGCACGATGATGTTCGAGATGTTCTGCGGCTGCAGCAGAGCACCGTCGGTCAGCACCGTGAACAGCACGATGATCAGCGCGAACGCGACGTAGATGCCCGACTGCCGCAGGTTGATCGAGAGGCGGCTGGACGGCGCAGCCGGTGCGGTGACCGTCTGCGGCGCGGTCTTCGTGGTCATGAGTTCTGTCCTCGTGTCATGTACTGCATCAGGCGTTCCTGCGTGGCCTCTTCGCGGCTGACCTCGCCGGTGATGCGGCCTTCCGACAGCGCGTAGACGCGGTCGCACAGGCCCAGCAGCTCCGGCAGCTCCGACGAGATCACCAGCACGGCCCTGCCCTGTGCGGCGAGGTCGTTGATGATCGAGTAGATCTCGTACTTCGCACCGACGTCGATGCCGCGCGTGGGCTCGTCGAGGATCAGCACGTCCGGGTCGGTGAACATCCACTTCGCCAGCACGACCTTCTGCTGGTTGCCACCGGACAGCGTGCCGGTCGGCGTCGACACGGCGGCCGTCCTGATGCCCATGGACTTCCGGAACCGTTCCGCGACCGTGTACTCCTCGTTCTCGTTCACCCACCCCCGCGTCGCGAGCTTCTCCAGCGCGGCCGCGGAGACGTTGCGCTGCACGCCCTCGATCAGGTTGAGCCCGTACCGCTTGCGGTCCTCGCTGACGTACGCGAGCCCGTTGCGGATCGCCGCCTGCACGGTGCGGGTGTCGATCTCCTGGCCGTCCTTGACGACCCGGCCGGAGATGCCGACGCCGTAGGTGCGGCCGAACACGCTCATCGCGAGCTCGGTGCGACCGGCGCCCATCAGTCCGGCGAGACCGACGATCTCACCGCGCCGCACCGACAACGTGGCGTTGTCGACGACCACCCGATCCGGCTGGGCGGGGCTGTGCACCGTCCAGTCCTCGATGCGCAGCACCTCCTCGCCGATGTCGGGCGTGCGGGGCGGGAACCGGTGCTCGAGGTCGCGGCCGACCATGCCGGCGATGATCCGGTCTTCGCTGAGGCCTTTGGCCGGCAGGGTCTCGATGGTCCTGCCGTCGCGCAGCACCGTGACGGTGTCGGCGATTCTGGTGACCTCGTTGAGCTTGTGCGAGATGATCACCGAGGTGATGCCCTCGTCGCGCAGGCCCTCCAGCAGGTCCAGCAGGTGCTGCGAGTCGTCGTCGTTCAACGCCGCCGTCGGCTCGTCCAGGATCAGCAGCTTGACCTCTTTGGACAGTGCCTTGGCGATCTCGACCAGCTGCTGCTTGCCGACACCGAGGTCGTTGACCGGGGTCGTCGGGTTCTCCCGGAGGCCGACGCGGTCGAGCAGCGCCTGCGCCTCGTGGTTGGTGCGGTTCCAGTCGATGAACCCGCGGCGCGCTCTTTCGTTGCCCAGGAACAGGTTCTCCGCGACGGAGAGCTGACCGCACAGCGCCAGCTCCTGGTGGATGATCACGATGCCGCGGCGCTCGCTGTCCCGCACACCGTTGAACGCGCACGGCTCGCCCTCGAAGAGGATCTCGCCGTCGTACGAGCCGTGCGGGTGCACGCCCGACAGCACCTTCATCAGCGTGGACTTGCCGGCACCGTTCTCTCCGCAGATCGCGTGGATCTCACCGCGCTGCACGCTCAACGAGACGTCGTGCAGCGCGGTGACCCCTGCGAACCTCTTGGTGATGCCGCGCATCACCAGGATTTCGTCAGACACGATGGTTACCTGAGCTGGTCGGCGGTGTAGTAGCCGCTTTCGATCAGTTCCTTCTGGTAGTTCGCCTTGTCGACGGTGACCGGCTGCAGCAGGTACGACGGCACGACCTTGTTGCCGTTGTCGTAGTCCTTGGTGTTGTTGACCTCGGGCTTGCCGCCCTTGAGCACCGCGTCCGCCATGGTCACGGTGACCTCGGCGAGCTTGCGGGTGTCCTTGTGGATCGTGGAGTACTGCTCACCCGCGATGATCGACTTCACCGAGGCGACCTCGGCGTCCTGGCCGGTCACGATCGGGTACGCCTGGGCGGGCGTGCCGTAGCCGCTGCTCTTGAGCGCGGACAGGATGCCGATCGACAGACCGTCGTAGGGGGAGAGGACGCCGTCGACCTTGGCACCGCCGTAGGTCGAGGTGAGGAGGTCCTCCATGCGCTTCTGCGCGGTCGCCGGCTCCCAGCGCAGGATCGCGACGGTCTTGAAGTCCTTCTGGCCCGACTTCACGACGAGCTTGCCCTGGTCGATCAGCGGCTGCAGCACGGACATGGCGCCGTTGAAGAAGAACGTGGCGTTGTTGTCGTCCGGCGAGCCCGCGAACAGCTCGACGTTGAACGGGCCCTCACCGCGCGTCTTCAGACCGGCGAGCAGCGAGTTGGCCTGCTCCACACCGACCTTGTAGTTGTCAAAGGTGGCGTAGTAGTCCACGTTCGGGCTCTTGCGGATCAACCGGTCGTACGCGATCACCGGGATCTTGGCGTCGGCGGCCTGCTGGAGCTGCGAGGTGATCGCGGTGCCGTCGATCGAGGCGACGATCAGGAGCTTGGCGCCCTTGGTGATCTGGTTCTCGATCTGGTTGGCCTGGGTCGGGATGTCGTTCTCCGCGTACTGGAGGTCGACCTTGTAACCCTTGCCTTCCAACGCCTTCTTGATGTTGTCGCCGTCGTGGATCCAACGTTCCGACGACCGGGTGGGCATGGTCACGCCGACCAGTGCGCCCTCGGTCGACCCGCCCTTCTGGTCGACCGTCTTCTCCGCGGAACCACACGCGGAGAGGGTCACGGCGAGCGCGGTGGCGGCCGCGATCTGGACAAGCCTCATCGGTTCTCCTTGATGTCACCGGCAGGCAACAGTGCTGTAGGCGGCGAGTGTTATCGCTAACAATGGACCAGTCAAGTGACATCTAGATAACGCCAGGCCAGACCTGTTAGCGCTCACAGAATTTACGAAACAGAGATGTCGGCGCGACGAGATCAGCCGTGAGGTCGTGTGCCACGCGGGTGAACCGCGAGACCCCGAGCCACGACCTGCCCCGCCTGGCAGCGGGACTGGAGCACCTGCGGGACCTCGTGCAGGTGGCAGCCGCGGCACGTTCCCGCGCCGCCGCGCTGAAAGGACGCGGCAACCTTTCCGCGAGCGGCGGCAACTCACGGGCAGATCTGCAGACGATCAAGGAGTGCTGCCATGAGCAAGACCAGGTCCGTCCAGGGCCGGCGCGGTGGTGTCGGGCCGCGTGCACGCGGGCGCAGGACGGCGATCGCCGCCGCGCTGGGGGTGTCGGCGATCGCCGGCTCCTACCTCGGGGTGGTGTGGAGCGACTCCGATCCCGTGACGGTCGACGCCGCCGCCTACTACCAGTTCCTCTCGGTGCGCAGCGGCAACGCGCTGGACGTGGCCGGGGCGGACGCGGCGGACGGTGTCCGGATCCAGCAGGAGAAGCGCAGCCCCGACTCCGCGAGCCAGCAGTGGCGGCTCAAGCCCGTGGACGGCGGCTACTACCAGCTCGTCAACAACAACAGCAGGAAGGTACTGGGTGTCCGCACCGGTTCGACGGCGCAGGCAGGCGTCGAACAGCAGTCGGACACCGGAGCCGAGCACCAGCAGTGGAAGCTCACCGACGTCGGCGGCGGGGCGGTGAAGATCGTCTCGCGCAGCAGCGGCAAGGTGCTGTGCGCGAACGACGGCGACGGTCAGGCGGTCGTCCAGGCCGACGACCGCGGCGGTGACGACCAGCAGTGGAAGGTCGCGAAGGCGGACAAACCGGCCGCACCGTCCGCTCCCGTCGTGGCAGCCGCCGCGCCCAGGCCGTCCGCCACCACGTCCACGCCGCCGCCGTCCACCCCGGCGACCGGTTCCGGCGGCTACACCTGGCGCAACGTGCAGATCGCGGGCGGCGGCTTCGTCACCGGGTTCGTCTTCAACCCCAGCCGCAAGGGCCTGCTGTACGCGCGGACCGACATGGGCGGCGCGTACCGCTGGGACGCCCATGCCGGCCAGTGGGTGCCGCTGACCGACTGGGCCGCGGACTGGAACCTGCTCGGCATCGAGAGCGTCGCGACCGACCCGGTCGACCCCGACCGCCTGTACCTCGCGACCGGCACCTACACCAACGAGTGGGCCGGCAACGGCGCGATCCTGCGCTCCACCGACCAGGGCAAAACGTTCCAGCGCACCGACCTGCCGTTCAAGCTCGGCGCCAACGAGGACGGCCGGTCGATGGGCGAGCGGCTCGCGATCGACCCCTCCGACAACCGCACGCTCTACCTGGGCACCCGCAAGAACGGGCTGTGGCGCAGCACCGACCAGGGCGCGACCTGGAACCAGGTGTCGTCCTTCCCGGTGAAGGACGGTGCCAGCAGCGGAGTCGGCTTGTCCTTCGTGACGTTCGGACCGGCCGGCAGCAGGACGATCTACGTGGGTGTCGCCGACCGGACGACCTCGCTGTACCGCTCCACCGACGGCGGCGCCACCTGGAGCGCCGTGCCCGGCCAGCCCACCGGCCAGCTGCCGCACCACGGCGTGCTCTCCGGTGACGGCGCGTTCTACGTGACGTACACCGACGTCCCCGGCCCGAACGGGGTCAAGGCGGGTTCGGTCTGGAAGCACACGCCGTCGAGCGGAGCGTGGAAGGACATCTCGCCGATGCCCGGCACCGGTTTCGGGTACGCGGGACTCGCGGTGGACCCGCAGCGCCCGTCCACGGTGATGGTCACGACCCTCTGCCGCTGGTGGCCGTCGGACGAGCTGTTCCGCACCACCGACGGCGGTGACACCTGGAAGGCGCTCGGAGCCACGTCCGAACGCGACGCCTCCGCGGCGCCGTACGTCGGCACCGGCATCGGTCACTGGATGGGCGCGCTGGCCATCGACCCGTTCGACTCCGGCCACGCCCTGTACGGCACCGGATCGGGCCTGTGGGCCAGCAAGGACGTGACCGCGGCCGACAGCGGGCGACCCACGCACTGGTCGGTCCCGGTCAAGGGTCTCGAGGAGACCGCGGTGCTCGGCCTGGTCGCGCCGCCCGGCGGCAAGCTGGTCAGCGCCCTCGGCGACGTCGGCGGGTTCCGCCACGACGACCTGGGGAAGGTGCCGGCCGGGGCCGCGGACGGACCGCGGTTCACCAACACCACCGGCATCGACTTCGCGCAGGCCAAGCCGAACGTGGTGGTCCGCGTCGGCTACGGCAACGAGGAACGCGGCGCGTACTCCACCGACGGCGGCGTCACCTGGAAGCCGTTCGCCGGTTCGCCCGTGAGCGGGGCGGGCGGCGGTACCGCGGCGATCTCGGCCGACGGCGGCACGCTGGTGTGGACCGCGTCCGGTCAGCTGCCGCACGTCTCCACCGACTGGGGCAAGACGTGGAAGGCCTCCACGGGTCTGCCCGCGGGCACGGCCGTGGTGGCCGACCGCTCCACGCCCGGAACCTTCTACGCGCTCAGCGGCAGCACCCTGTTCGCCAGCACCGACGGCGGGAAGAGCTTCGCCGCCCGCGCCGGAGGGCTCACCGCCGGACGTCTCAAGGCCGCTCCCGGAGCCACCGGGGACCTGTGGCTCGCGAGCCACGGCGGTCTCTCGCACTCCACCGACGGCGGCGTGACCTTCAAGAAGCTCGGCGGCGTGCAGAGGGCGGACTCCGTCGGCTTCGGCAAGGCCGCCGCTGGTGCCCGCTACCCGGCGCTCTACGTCATCGGCACGGTGAACGGCGTGACCGGGATCTTCCGCTCGGTCGACGGCGGCACGTCCTGGACGCGGATCAACGACGACCGCAACCAGTTCGGCGGGACCGTCGGCGGGGTCATCACCGGCGATCCCGAGGTGTTCGGCCGCGTCTACGTCGGCAGCAACGGCCGCGGTGTCCTGTACGGGGACCCGTCCTGATCACCGGACGGCCACGGTCCATGCCCCGGACCGTGGCCGCCCGGCCCACTTCGGCACCAGGTACATTGCCGCCCGATGCAGGCGTGGCAGGGAGAGGGCAACCGAGAAACATGGTCGTCGACCACAGATCGGCGGAGTTCCACGACTTCTTCGAGCGCCACCACGCCGAACTCGCCCGCTTCGCCTGGTTGCTGACCGGAGAGGCGGGTGCCGCCGACGACCTGGCGGCGGACGCCCTGGTCGCGCTGTGGCAGCGCTGGGACAGGCTGCGCGCGGCGGAGAACCCGCTCGCGTACGCCCGCGGCGTGGTCGCGAACCTGGCGCGGGAGCGCATCCGCAGCGCGACCCGTGAACGCAGGCGGATCGCGTTGTTCTTCTCTCGCGGTCCACAACAGACGCACGGGCCGGACCTGGCCGCCGTGGTGGACGTGCGGGCTGCGCTGGACCGCCTGCCGTTCCGCAAACGGGCGTGCGTGATCCTCCGTCACGCCTTCGACCTGTCGGAGAAGGACACCGCGCTGGCGCTGGGGATCTCGGTGGGCGCGGTGAAGAGCCAGACCTCCAAGGGGATGGCCGAGCTGGAACGCATCCTCGGCCCGCAAGCGGCCGGAGACGTGATGACGGGGAGGGGGACTCGGTGAACGAGAGCATCAACAGGCAGCTGCGCGAGGCCGCCGAGGCTCACCGGCCGGACCGCGGCCGGATGCTGGCACGCGTGGACCGCGCCATGGCGGGAGCCGAGGTGTCCACCGCGAGGCCGGGCATCGCGAGGTCGTGGACCAGGGTGACCTTCGCCGGTCTGGCCGCCACGGGAGCACTGGCCGTGGCGGGCATCGCCGTGGCCGCGATCGTCCGGACCGGGCCACCTCCTGACGACACCGCGACGATCCCGACGGCGAGCTCGAGCGTCACGACCTCGAGCACCACACCCGCTGCCGGCACCACCGGCAGCACCGTGGCACCGCCCGCGCCGAACCCGCCGGCCCAGCCGACCACCGGCAGCCCGTCGTCCGCGGTCGACCCGGCCCCGCTCACCGGGAAACCGGTCTCGGACGGGCCGTTGTCGGCGCTGGGCTTCGTCGATCTGCACCAGCACCCCAACTGGGCGCAGAGCAGGGTGGAGCTCAAGACCACCCAGCCGCTCACCGCGGTCAGCCTGGAGCTGCGCGTCGTGCAGACGGGAGGTGTGCGGAGCACCGGCCAGTGGCAGACCCTGCCCGCCGACGACTTCACGGTCACCGTGAAGGAGGCCGACGGCGCGGTGGTCTACCGCTGGGAGCTCAAGCCCGGCCGCACGATGCCGGTCGGGGTGCACACCTTCGCGGCCCAGTACAACCACGACGCGGGCAAGCGTGACGCGCGTGCCGACGGCTACGTCGGGCAGGCCGGTGCCTTCACGGTCAGGGGTGGCTTCACCTCGCAGTGAGCGGCGTCGACGGACTGTCGACGGACCTCGCCATGGTGAGGTCCGTCGCCGTCAACGGACCGGCGCCCGAATCACGGAGGTAGCTGCATGAGAAAGCGGATGGTCACGACGGCGCTCGCGTTCGTCGCCGCCGCGGCGGGTGTGGTCGGTGCCGCCACGCCGGCGTTCGCCGCCAACCACTTCGACGTGAAAGTCCGGAACACGGCCAGTGGGAAGTGCCTGGCGCCGCAGCGGAACTCGTATGCCGACGGGGTGCCGATCGTCCAGGTCGAGTGCACCGACAACGCGTTCCAGCGGTGGGACTTCCTCGACAAGGGCGACCACGTCTTCCAGATCCGCAACGCGGTCACCCTGAGGTGCATGGACGTCTGGGGTCTCAACAACAACGGGACACCGGTCGTGCAGTGGCCCTGTGCCGGCACCAGCAACCAGCGGTTCCAGGCGGGCAGGAACCTGCCGGACTTCGTCACGCTCAAGTCGCGCGTCGCGGGCACGAAGACCCACTGCCTCGACGTGCCGGGAGGACAGTCCACCGAGGGCCTCGCCATGCAGATCTACGTCTGCAACGGCACCGCCTCGCAGGCGTTCGGAGTGTTCCCGGTCTGACCCCGGCAAGAGCCTGAAGGTCCCACGTGTGGCCCTGTTCGAGGGGGACAGGACCACACGGCTGTCTGTGCAAGCAGATCCACGACACCGCTACTGGGGTTGAACGGTCAGGGTTCTCTCGGCGTGTCGCCCGCTGTTGTTTGGCGGGGAAAGC
>NZ_JBHRZI010000044.1:61289-99573 GCF_042649515.1 Lentzea rhizosphaerae
TTTCCCCGCCAAATGCGGTACCAGCGGGATCGGTAGGCTCGCTGGTTCGGGCTGACGAGGTATCCCCGCGCCGGGTGGGTGCTCTCTCGCGTTGTGGTGGAACAGGGGCTGGATGGCGGGGCAGCGGATGCCTGACGTCGACCTCCGCGTGCTGGGGCCGCTCGAGGTCGAGGTGGGCGGAAGTCTGCTGGATCCCGGTGGGCCGCGGCTGCGGGCGATGCTCGCGGCGTACGCGGGACGGCCGGTGAGCGTGGCGTTGTTCGTGTCGGAGCTGTGGGGACCGGTGGCGCCGCCCGACGCCGAACGGACGGTCCGGACCTACGCGATCACGATGTTCCGCGAGATCGGTGATCCCGTCGGCGAGGCGGAGGTGCTCATCAACCTCGGTGACGCCCACGAGCACACGGGGCGGTATCAGGAGGCGGCCGTCCTGCACCAGCAGGCGGAGACGCTCGCCGTGAAGCTCGGTGACCGCAAGCTCGAGTGCGCCGCGCTCAACGGGCGTGGCCGCGCGGCGTGCGCGTCCGGGCGGCTTGCCGAAGCTCTCGTGTGTCACGAACAGGCGCTGGCCCACGCCCGGGAGATGGAGGACCGCGAGCAGGAGGCCCTGTCGCTGGACGCGATGGCGGTCGCGCGGGAACGCACGGGCGAACTCGTCGAGGCACGCCGGCTCTGGACCGCCGCGTTGCCGATCTTCGACGCCCTGCGCATGCCGGAAGCCGTTGTGGTGCGGGAAAGACTGTCGCGGTGAACCGCCGGGGACGGCGGGTGAGCCGTCCCCGGCGGTGTCCGGTCAGCCGGTCTTGCAGGTCTTGCCGTTGATGGTGAAGGTCTTCGGGTCGTCTCCACCGCCGGAGGCGTTGAATCCGATGTAGACGGACTTGCCGGGGTCGACCTGGCCGTTCCACGACATGTTCGTCGCGGTCACGTCACGGCCGGTCTGGTTCCAGTTCGCCGACCACCCGGAGGTGACCTTCTGCGTGCCGGGGAAGGAGAACGCGAGTTTCCACGACGTCCACGCGGTGGTGCCGGTGTTCTTCAGCGCCACGTGCGCGGACAGGCCGCCCTGCCACTTGTTGGCGTCGTACTTGACCTCGCAGTCCGACGGCGGCGGCGTGGTGGGCTTGCCGGACTTCTCCGCCGCCCAGCCGGTCACCCAGGCCAGCGCGGAGTTCCAGTTGACCGCCACCTCGTTCACCGAGTAGGCGCCGATGTCGTCCACCCAGCACTTCTGCTGCGGGCAGCCGACGAGCAGCCGCTGGACGACCGGGTCCTGCAGCGCGCTGTTCGGGCCGCCAGAAAGAGATCCGGGCGGCGCGATCGGCAGCGTCGCGTCGTTCTGCTTCGCCCAGAACCGGTGGTGCACGTTCCGGACCGCCTGGTCGCCGTAGCCCGCCACGTACGAGGTGCTCAGCGGGTTGCGGCCGAGGAGGTAGTGCAGCGCCTCGAACACGCCGTCGCGGTACTTCGCGGCACCGGTGAAGTCGTGTGCCAGCGCGAGGACCTGTGCGTTGTTCAGCACCGCCGAGTTCGAGCCCCAGACGTAGCCGTCGGTGCTGTTGTCGTACGGCGTGGCGTAGCCCATCTGCCCCATGGCCGTGAGGTGCTGGTCGGCCACGGAGGCGAACACCGACTTGATCGCGGTGACGTCGGCCGCGGGAAGGCCGTTGGGTGCCACGGCGAGCGTGATGTCACCCAGTGGCGCCGTGCCGCCCCAGTAGAAGCCCGCCCTGGTGAGACCGGCGGCCTTGTAGTGCGGCGACGAGGTCACGTCGGCCCGGTAGGAGCTGTCGCCGGTGGTGGTGTACAGCTCTGCGGCGGCCCAGTAGAACTCGTCGGTCACTGTCTTGTCGTCGTACGCGCCGCCGCCGACGTTGTCGTTGGGGTCGGCGAGCTTGGCCGGGTTGGCCTTGGCCGCGGTGTACGCCTTGCGCGCCGCCGCGAGCAGCTTCGCCGAGTACGTCGCGTCGATGTCGCGCCAGAGCCGGGACGCCTGGGCGGCGACGGCGGCCAGGTTCAGCGTCGCCGCGGTGCTGGTCGCGGACAGCCTGCGCGGCTGGTCGTCCAGTTCGGGCCGGGTGGGCAGCGCCGTCCAGGCCGCGTCGTGCATCTTGTGGTGCGCCATGCCGTCCGGTGCCTGCATCTTCAGCAGGAAGTCGACCTCCCAGCGCGCCTCGTCGAGCAGGTCGGGCACGCCGTTTGACTTCTCCGGGATGGCCAGCGTGCCGTCGCGGAACGCCGACGCGTCGCCGAGCCGGACCGCCCGCTCGTAGGAGTTGAGCAGCTGCCAGGCCGCGATGCCGCCGTTCACCACGTACTTGCCGTGGTCGCCCGCGTCGTACCAGCCGCCGCGCACGTCGAGCGTGTACCCGCACGAGATCTCCGCGCGGCACGGCACGTTGTTGTCGCCCTGGTTCGGTGCGACGTTGACGTGACCGGCCGGGCGCGCGTACTCGCTCCCGACGTACTGCGCGTCGATCGGCGTGCCGCTGCGCTGGTGGTAGAAGAACGCCAGCGAGTCGTAGCGCAGCTTCTTGATCGGGTCCGCCGAGATGTCGAACGGGAAGCTGCTGTCCGCGCCGACGGACAGCGTGTACCCGGTGCCCGGCGTGTCGAACGACGAGAAGTCGATCAGGTGCACCGAGTCGCCGGAGGTGGCGTCCGCTCCCTTGGGCGCGGTCTGGCCGGTGGCCACCGTCGCGCCCGCGGAGTTCTTGAGGGTCCACTGCTGCGG
This sequence comes from Lentzea rhizosphaerae, assembly GCF_042649515.1. Lineage (NCBI taxonomy): Bacteria > Bacillati > Actinomycetota > Actinomycetes > Pseudonocardiales > Pseudonocardiaceae > Lentzea > Lentzea rhizosphaerae. Next base: position 64,024 of record NZ_JBHRZI010000044.1, read on the forward strand.
CGCGGTAGCGGTGGAGACGAGAGTCGCGCGCTTGGGCAGGCCCGGCACGTACGCGACCAGGTCGACCTGGACCTTCTTGGTGGGGTTGGGGTTGACGCCACCGGGTGGCTTCACGCCGCCGACCATCGAGACGTTGTCCACGCAGATCGTGTTGTCGAACGTCTGACCGCCCAGCTGGAAGGCGACCTGGCCGTTGCCCGCGTCCGGGAAGTCCAGAGCGGACGTGAAGGTGAACGTGTAGTGCTGCTTGGTCGTGGTGAGCGCGAAGTCCTGCTTGGCGATCCCGCGGTACGGGCTCACGCTCTCACCCGCCGCGGCGGCGACGGTCTGCGCGGTGGTCGCGTAGGCGTCGAACGAGAAGGTGTAGGACTGCCCGCTCTCGAACGGGACCCCGTTCTGGCCGATCAGGGCGTCCCACGGGTTGGTGGTTCCTCCGGTGACGGCCGCGCACAGCTCGCCACCGGTCACGCGGTTGGTCACACCGGCGCTGCTCCACCAGGGATCGGCGGAACCGCTGTCGAACTTTCCGTTCAGCACGCGCTCGTACTCCGCTGCCGCGGCGGTGCCCGCGAACTGGAGTGAGGTCGCAGTCAACACCGCGAGTGCAGCCGCGGTGAGTAGACGTGGTGGGTGCGATCTCATGTCTGTGAGGTTCTCCGTCCTCGTCGACGGGGCTTCTGGGAGCGCTCCCACATGACCGTAGGGTGACGCGAACGGCGCCGACAAGCGCCGTTCGGTCGCTACCTCTCAAGGCCGCTCGGACCGGTGACGTTGCTCCGTGCGGCTCAGCCGAACTTCACGAGGGGAGAAGGTCAGGAGCTCGACCCCCACAGCCGCCAGGTCTGGTTCAGCTCACTGCTCTGGTTCGCGGCCTTGCAGGTCCACTGGATGATCCGGGCGCCCGCGGCGGTGGAGATCCCGTTGACGTCGACGCACTTCCCGCTGTTGCGCGCGACGAGCTGGTAGTCGTGCGGATCGTTGCCGTTGTAGGTGACCTTGCGCAGCGCGAACTGCTGGCTCGTCGAGCCGGGGGAGCAGGTCTGCTGCACGACCGGCGCACCGTCCGCTGTGGACGATGTGTCCAGGCACTTGCCGGACTGCTGGTTCACGACGGTGTAGGTGCCCGCGACACCCTGCACCGGCGTGAAGTTCCACAGCTGCTGGTCGCCGCCCTCGCACGGGAACTGCTGCTGCTGGTTGCCGTCGGCCGTGCTCAGGTTCGTGTTGTCCAGGCACTGCTGGGAGTGCTGGGCCGCGGCGACGGACTGGAAGCCGGTGCTCGACGGTGGCAGCACCGTGATGGTGAACGCCTCTTCGAGCGTGTCGTGCGGCACGTTGACCGTGATTCCGTTGCCGGACAAAGGCATCACGGAGTCCTGAATGGTCACCGGACCTTGGACGGCACCGCCGTTGTTGTACGGGATGCGCTGGACGATCACCCGCACCTGGTTGTTCTGCACGATGCCGGACGTGGTGTCGAGGCGTTGCAGCCCGACCGCGACGTTGCCGGTCGTGCCACCACCGCCGACCAGCACCTTCGCCACGCCGCCCGCCTTGGTGGCGAACGGGTCGTAGGACTGGCTGGGCGTCGAGGAGACGATCTGCCCGGTCTGCGAGCCGTAGAACCGGTAGACCCACCACTCGCCCTTCGGCTGGTGCTGCCCGGTTCCGTTGCGCACGAGCAGGTTGCCGAGGTCGTTGTGCAGGTTCCCGGAACTGGCCCAGTTCGCCCGCAGCCCGTCGGCACCGGAGCGCTCCAGCCGCGCGATGTACCACGAGCCGTCACCGGGGTTCTGCTCGTTGCCGGCGCCGTACTCGTTGATCTGGTAGGGCCGCGGATGCGGAATGCCGCGCGCGTCGAGCGTCTGGTTGGCCACCGCCACGTTCGTCACCGGGTCGCTCGGCAGCGAGTGCCAGCTGATGATGTCGGGAACGGTGTTGCTGGACTTGATGAAGTCCAGGTACTGCGTCCACCACCCGTCGGTCGACGGCACACCCGCGTGGCTCGGCCCGACGATCGGCTGTGCGGGGAAGGCCGCGCGGACGCGTTGGTAGGTGCGCCGCCACAGCTCGAAGTACTGGGACTGCGGACGGTTCCAGAACGCCGTGATGTTGGGCTCGTTCCACAGGTCCCACTGCACGGTGGCACCCGTCGCCCGCACGTCGTCGATCACACGGGTGAGGAAGTTGTCGTAGTCGGTCCAGTTGCCGTTGTCGCCGGGGAAGCGGGAGATCGGATACCCGTCGGCGCCCCAGAGGTCGTGCACCAGCAGGATGAACTCACCGCCCAGCTGGCGGGTGCGGGCCAACTGGGCCCTGGTCGAGTTCCAGCGGCGGTCGTACTTGCCGGACACCCAGCCACCAGGACTGTCGAGCTGGGCGCCACCCGCCCGCATGTAGCGGAACTTGACGTCTTTGAAGAAGTGGTCGGCGGGCCCCGTGCCGTTCTCCGTCATGCCGTAGATCCAGCCGGAGGCGCGGTAGGTGGGTGTGCCAGTGGTGACGGAGAAGTCGACGCTGATGGACTCGTTCGCGGCCTGGGCCGGTGGGATGAAGGCGAACGCTGATGCCAAGACTGCCGCCAGGGTTGTGCTGGTTCGTCGGTGAACCATGAGGACTCCGTGACTGGTCAGGGGAACGGAGACTCGAACCGGTTCGATCGAGAAGTGAAAGTACGCGCAAGGGGCAGGTTGGGGCAAGGGTCTGTGGAGTCGAACCGGTTCGCCGGGCGATCGTCAGGGGTGGGTGGCGCGGCCGGCGCGGGGTTGGGTGGGGCTTCAGAGGTGGTGACGGGCGCTGGGGCTGGCGCCGGTGGCGCGGGCGGTGTCACCGCCCGCGACGCGCCCCCGTGCTCGACCGCAGCGTCACCGACGGCGCCAACAACGCATGCCTGGGCGTCGCCGACGGATCACCGATCTGCTCCAGCAACAGATCCACGGCCAGCTGCGCCATCTGCCCAGCCGGCACGTCCGCCGCGGTCAACGGTGGGTGGAAGTCCTCCGCCAGCCGGTCCGCGATCACCCCGGTCAAAGAGAAGTCGCCCGGCACGTCGAGCCCGGCCCGGTGCAACGCGCGCTGCACACCGGGCAGCGCGGCCTCGTTGATCGTCACCGCCGCCGTCACCTCCGGCAGCTCGACCCGGATCTGCTCGAAGCACGCGAGGCCGGCGGCCGGGTCGTCGGCGCAGCACACGTCGTGGGCGCGCAGGCCGCGTTCCTCCGCCGTCTCCAGGAACGCCTTCGTGGCGCGCACCGCGGGACCGTAGCCCGAGGCGACGAGTTCGTCCGAGCGGTTGATCAGCACGACGTCGGTGTGGCCCAGGTCGGCGAGGTGCCGCACGCAGCGGCTGATCAGGCCGCCGTAGTCGACGTCGACCCACCAGGACGCGCGCGGGTCCTCGACGTGGCCGATCGTCACGAACGGCAGGCCGGTGCTGGTCAGGCGCTCGACCCTCGGGTCGTGCAGCAGGATCTCCATGAGGATCACGCCGTCGACTCGGCGGCCGGTGACGATTCGTTCGAACGACCTGTCGTGGTCGCCGCCGCTCGGGGACAGCAGCACGTCGAGGTCGTGGGCGGCGGCGGCCTCGACGACGCTCGCCACGAAGCTGAGCTGGACGTCGGTCAGGCGGGCGCTCGCGGGTGGGATGACCAGGCCGATCGTGCGGGTGCGGCCCTCGGCGAGTGCGCGGGCGCTGGCGTTGGGGCGGTAGCCGAGCTCGGCGATGACGTCGTTGATCCGCCGCACGGTCGCCGCGGACACCGGTCGCTTGCCGCTCAACGCGTACGACACGGTGCTGCGGGACACCCCGGCGCGCTTGGCGATCTCTCCGATGTTCATGCTCGTCTCCCTGGCCGCGTCGAATGAACCGGTTCGACTTCCCGGCATCCTAAGGCACGCGCCACGACGGTCGAATCGGTTCGACCACGTGTCGAACGCCGGTCGGCGCGGTAGAAGTGGGCCTCGTGCCTGATCACACCGAAGCACTGCTCATCGGGGGACGTTCCGGCGTCGGCAAGACCACGGTCGGCTGGGAGGTCTCTGCGCAGTTGCAGGCCGCCGGCGTCTCCCACTGTCTGGTCGAGGGCGACAACCTCGACCAGGCATTTCCCGCGCCGCCGGACGACCCCGCCCGCACGAAGATGACGGAGGCCAACCTCGCCGCGCTGTGGGGCAACTACGCCGCGCTCGGGTACCGGCGGCTCATCTACACCAACACCGTCTCGATCCTGGAACCCGACCTGATCGCCAGAGCGATGGGCGGCACCCCTCGGATCATTCCGGTGCTGCTCACCGCCGACGACGTCACGGCCCGGAACCGCCTGACCGCGCGGGAGATCGGCGGCCAGCTCGACGCGCACCTCCAGCGCAGCGCCACCATGGCCGTTCATCTGGCAGAAGCCGCACCGAGAGACGTCGTCCGCATCGCGACCGATGGGCGTCCCGTGGCCGTGATCGCGAGTGAGGTCATCGCGGCGACCGGCTGGCTGGATCGCTGAGCGTCGAACACGTTCGACATTCATCGGATCAATTCTTGTGCAAGTGGCCATCGCTCCCGCATCATGCTCGGCATTCGCAGGGATCGAACGTCGATCACGGCGAGTCCTCCGATCTATCGCAAGGGAGCGATATGGGCAGGCTCAGGTCGGGTACCAGGCTGCTGGCCGTGGCCGCCGCGCTGACGGTGGTCGCGTCGACGGGGGTCGCGTTGCGGCCCTCGGCCGTCCCCACCGCCTCGGCGCAGGCCGCGGCGGACGGCAACACCCTCTGGTACGACGAACCGGCGAACGACTGGGAGAGCCGTGCCCTGCCGATCGGCAACGGCGCGCTCGGGGCGATGGTCTTCGGCGGCACGTCCTCGGAACGGTTGCAGTTCAACGAGAAGTCGCTGTGGACCGGCGGCCCCGGCTCACCGGGGTACAACTTCGGCAACTGGACCTCGCCGCGGCCGGGAGCGCTGCAGGAGGTCGTCGACGTGATCAACCGCGACGGCAGGGCGGATCCGAACTGGGTGGCGGGCAAGCTCGGCCAGCGCAAGTCCGGGTTCGGCGCCTACCAGACGTTCGGCGACCTGCACCTGGACCTGGCCGGTCAGTCCGGCTCCTCCACCGGCTACCGGCGTGAGCTCAACATCGGCGACGCCACCGCCAAGGTCAGCTACACCGACGGCGGAGTCGCCTACAACCGCGAGTACTTCGCGAGCTATCCGAGCAAGGTGATGGTCGGACGGCTCGGCGCGAACCAGTCCGGCAAGGTGTCGTTCACCCTGCGGTACAGCTCGCCGCGCAACGACTTCACCGCGTCCGCGTCGAACGGCCGACTGACCGTGCGCGGCACGCTCGCCGACAACGGCATGATCTTCGAGGCGCAGATCCGCGTGCTCACCGAAGGCGGAACTGTCACCAGCAGCGGCAGCACGGTGACGGTGTCGGGCGCGAACAGCGCGACCTTCGTCATCGGTGCCGGCACGAACTACGCCGACACCTACCCGTCCTACCGCGGCGCCGACCCCCGGAACGCGGTCACGGCCGCAGTCGACGCGGCCGCGGCCAAGCCGTACACAACGCTGCGCGCGGAGCACGTCGCCGACCACAAGGCGTTGTTCGACCGGGTGAAGCTCAACATCGGCCAGGTGATGCGGGACTTGCCCACCGACGACCTGCGCGCCGCGTACACCGGTGGCACCTCGGCGGACGACCGCGCGCTGGAGGCGTTGTTCTACCAGTACGGCCGCTACCTGCTCATCGCGTCGTCCCGGCCGGGTTCGCTGCCCGCCAACCTGCAGGGCGTGTGGAACCAGTCGACCTCGCCGCCGTGGGCGTCGGACTACCACACCAACATCAACGTCCAGATGAACTACTGGCACGCCGCGCAGGCGAACCTCGCCGAGACCGCGGAACCGTACGTCAGATTCGTAGAACAGCTGAAGGCACCGGGTCAGGCGAGCGCCGCGAACGTCTTCGGCACCGGCGGATGGGTGGTGCAGAACGAGACCAACCCGTTCGGCTTCACGGGCGTGCACGACTGGGCGACCGCGTTCTGGTTCCCCGAGGCGAACGGCTGGCTCGCCTCCCAGCTCTACGACCTCTACCGGTTCGGCCAGGACCCCGCGCTGCTCAACAGGGTCTACCCGCTGCTCAAGGGCGCCAGCGAGTTCTGGCTGGCGAACCTGCGCACCGACCCGCGTGACGGCAAGCTCGTCGCCACGCCGTCGTACTCGCCGGAGCACGGCGACTTCACCGCGGGCGACTCGATGGCGCAGCAGATCGTGTGGGGTCTGTTCAACGACACCATCGCCGCTTCCTCCGCTCTCGGCGTGGACACCACGTTCCGCGCTCAGGTGCAGGCCGCGCTGGACAAGCTCGACCCCGGCCTGCGGGTCGGCTCGTGGGGGCAGCTGCAGGAGTGGAAAGCGGATCTGGACAGCAGGACCGACGACCACCGGCACGTCTCGCACCTCTACGCACTGCACCCCGGCCGGCAGATCACGGCGGGCTCGGCGTTCGGTGACGCGGCCAAGGTGTCGCTGACCGCGCGCGGCGACGGCGGAACCGGGTGGAGCAAGGCGTGGAAGATCAACTTCTGGGCGCGGCTGCTCGACGGCGACCACTCGCACAAGATGCTCTCCGAACAACTCAAGAACTCCACGCTGGCCAACCTCTTCGACACCCACCCGCCGTTCCAGATCGACGGCAACTTCGGCGCGACCGCCGGCGTCACCGAGATGCTGCTGCAGAGCCAGAACGGTGACGTCCACGTCCTGCCCGCCAAGCCGGGTGCGTGGACCTCGGGCTCGGTGACCGGCCTCAAGGCCCGCGGCAACGTCACCGTGGACGCGTCCTGGACCAGCGCGGGCGGCGTGGACTTCACCGCGACCCCGGCGTTCTCCGGCAGCCTGACCCTGCGCAACGCGATCTTCACCGGCGCCTACACGCTCGTCGACACCTCCACGGGACAGGCGGTGAGCGGCACCCGCAACGGCGACCGCGTCACCTTCACCGCCGTGGCGGGCCGTTCCTACCGGGCCACCGGCACACCGCCGGCCAACCCGGTTCGCAACGCGGGCCGCTGCCTCGACCCGGTCAACGGCAACAGTGCCAACGGCACCCACGTGGTGGTGTCCGACTGCACGAGCGCCGCGTCGCAGGACTGGCGTTACGCCGAGGCGACGAACGCGTTGGTCGGCAAGGACGGCAAGTGCCTGGACGCCTCGGGCGGTTCGTCGGCGGATGGGACCAGTGTGATCGTGTGGCCCTGTTCGGGTAGTCCGAACCAGAAGTGGTCGTTGCAGCCCAACGGTTCCATCACCGGTATCGGTGGCAAGTGTCTCGACGTCGGTACCGAGGTGAGGCTGGGGACCTGCAACGCCTCGGCCGCGCAGAAGTGGTCGACGGCGCTGGTCAACCCGCAGACACGGCGATGCCTCGACGCCGCGGCCACGTCCGGTTCCCAGGTCAGGATCGCCGACTGCGACCGCGGTACCGCGCAACGGTGGACCCTCAACGGGGCCAACGGTTCCATCACCGGCAACGGAGGTCTGTGCCTGGACGCGTCGGGTGGCTCGTCGGCGGACGGGACCAGTGTGATCGTGTGGCCCTGTTCGGGTAGTCCGAACCAGAAGTGGTCGTTGCAGGCCAACGGTTCCATCACCGGTATCGGCGGGAAGTGCCTCGACGTAACGGAGACGTGGGTGCAGCTGCGGAGCTGCAACGGTTCCGGGGCGCAGAGGTGGACCATGTGATGCCATAAGCGAATCAGCACTGCCGCCAGGACCGGTCCGGGAGCTACCGTTCACCACGTGGGGGGACCACGTGGTGAGGTCCGGATTCTCGGGCCGGTCGAGGTGTGCGGCCCGCACGGGCGGGCCGCACTGAGCGGTGCGCGGCAACACGGCATCATCGCGGTTCTCGCACTGCGCGCGGGGACGACGGTCGCCGTCGAGGGTCTCGTGGACGTGTTGTGGGGCGAGGATCCGCCCCGCACGGCCGTGCGGTCGTTGCACAGCTACGTCGCCCGCGTGCGGCAGGCACTCGCCGACTGCGGCCTGCCCGGCGCACTCGTCACCAAACCCGGCGGCTACCAGCTGGACGCGACCGTCGACGCCGAGCTGTTCGAACGGACCAGGGACCTCGGCCTGTGGCGGGGTGAGCCGGCGGCGGGCACCGAGCTGTTCGGCTGGGGCCGGGCGGAGATCGACCGGTTGCGGGAACAGCGGATCACCGCGCTGGAGGTCCACTGGGCGGACCGGCTCGACCACCAGGACGCGATTGCGGAGCTCGAACGGCTGGTGGCGAGCCATCCGACCAGGGAGCGGCTCGTCGGCCTGCTGATGCGGGCGTTGCACCTCGACGGCAGGCACGCCGACGCGCTCGAGGCGTTCCGGAAGCTGAGATCCCGGCTCGCCGACGAGCTCGGCACCGACCCCGGCCCCGAGCTCACCGCGTTGCACACCGCGATCCTGCGCCGCGACCCCGCGCTGCACAGCGCGAAACCGGCCCAGCTGCCCGCCCGCGCCGGTCACTTCACCGGCCGTTCCGCCGAGTTCGCCGAGTTGGCCTGCCTGCCGCCGATCGTCGTGGTCTCCGGCGTCGCGGGGGTCGGCAAGACCACGTTCGCGGTCGAGTGGGCGCACCGCGTCGCCGACCGCTTCCCCGACGGGCAGGTGTTCCTGGACCTGCAACGGCTCACGCCCGCCCAGGCGCTGACCGAGATGCTGCACGGCCTCGGCGTGTCCGCCGACCGGGTGCCCGCCGATCCGGCCGCGCTGTACCGGACGTTGTTGCACGGCAAGCGCGTGCTCATCGTGCTGGACGACGTGCGCCGCGCGCGTGACGTGCTGCCGCTCGTGCCGGGCGACCAGGGGAACCTGCTGCTGATCACGAGCCGGGACACGCTCTCCGCGCTCGGCACGCGCCACGCCGTGCACACCGTGCGGCTCGGCCTGCTGAGCGAGCCGGAGGCGCACTCCCTGCTGTCCGGGATCCTCGGTGAGCCCAGGGTGCACGCGGAGTCGGCGGCGACCGCTGAGCTGGTCGTCCACTGTGGACGACTCCCGCTCGCGTTGCGCATCGCCGCCGCTCGTCTCGCGGTCCGGCCCGGCAGGCGGATCGCGGACCTGGTGCGGGAGCTGACCCGCAACGACCCGTTGGACGTGCTGACGGTCGACGGCGACGACCGCACGGTGCGCACCGTGTTCGCCAGCGCGCACCGCACGTTGAGCGAACCGGCGGCGCGGTTGTTCCGCGTGCTCGGCGAGCATCCCGGCGCGAGCTTCCCCGCCGACCTCGCCGACGCGCTGGGACCCGGCCTCGACGAGCTCGTCGCGACCCACCTCGTCAGCGAGGTGGGCAACGGCCGGTACGCGTTGCACGACCTGGTCCGCCTGTTCGCCCGGCAGAGCGGCGACCTCGCCGACGGCGTGGAGCGGCTGCTCGACCGGTACCTCACGATCGCCCACGCGGCCAACCAGGTGCTCAACCCGCGGCACGACCTCGTGACCCGTGCGCCGTGCGACGACCTCCCGTTCGCCGCGGACCGCGTCGAGGTGCTCGCCTGCCTCGACGCCGAGCGCGACAACATGCTGCACGTGATCCGGCTCGCCGCTCGCCGCGGGTTGCACAGGGAGACGTGGCAGCTGGCGTACCTGCTGACGAGCTACTTCGAGGCGCGCGGCAACTGGGCCGCTCGCGTCGAGCAGTGCGAGCACGCCGTCACCGCGGCCCGCGCGCTCGCCGACCCGCGCGCCGAGGCGGAGATGTTGCGCGGACTCGGGATCGCGTTGCAGATGACCTCACGCATCGCCGAAGCCATGGTGGTGCAACGACAAGCGCTCGCACTGGTGCGGGAGGCCGGCGACCTGCGCGGCGAAGCGCGGCTGCACAACAACATCGGCAACGCGCACTCGGAGCTGCGCGAGTTCGGGCTGGCGCTGGAGTCGTACCAGGCGGCGACACGGGTGCACGGCGCCGCGGGCGACGAGGTGGGAGTGGCGCTGGCGAGGCGCAACCTCGGCTACACCTACGTTCGGATGGGCCGTCCGGAGCTGGCGGTCGAACCGTTGTTCGCGGCGCTGGAAACCTTCCGCGCCAAGGGGAACTCCCGGCTGGAGGCGGCGACCCTCATGTCGCTGGGCAACGCGTTCCACCAGCTCGCCGACCGCGCACCGGCGCTGCGCTACTTCGGTGACGCGTTGCGGATCAGCCGCGAGGTCACGGATCACCGCTTCGAGGCCGACGCGCTGGCCCACCTCGGTGTCACGCAGCTCGCGCTCGGCGACCCGGCCGTGGCACGGGAACACCTGATCGCCTCTCTTGAGGTGTGCCGTGCGCTCGGCGACCGCCACCGCGAGGCGTCGGCCCTGCATCACCTCGGCGAGACCGAGCTGGCGCTGGGGGACCTCGCCGCCGCCCGCGACCACCTCGTGGCCGCCCTGGCCGCACGGGCCCAGGCACCGGACGAGTTCGAGGAGGCCTCGGTCCACCGCACGGTCGCCGACCTGGAGGGCCGGTGCGGGCGGTGGACCGAGGCCGCGAGGCACTGGGCTCAGGCCCTCGCGCTGTTCACCTCTTGCCGCCGATCGTGAACACGGCCACGGCCTTGCCGATCTCGCCCGGCTTCACCGCGGTGATCTGCAGGAAGAACTGCTTCTGCTGGCCGTCGACGCGCAACACGGTGTACGGAATCCGGGCGTCGGCCTGGCCTGCCTTGATCACGACCCTTCCGCTCGGTACGGCCTTGTAGTCCTCACCCAGCTTGGCCGTGCCATCGACGAACTTGTACGACACCTCGACGTTCTGCTTCGCCGCCCCGTTGCGCAGTTTCACCACAGCGGAGTAGTCGTCCGCTCTCTCGTGCACCGGGCCGTCCTGCGCGTCCACGACGATCGGGCAGTCGGGCTGGTCGCAGTCCGGTAGTCCTTGTGCCGGAACGATTCCCAGCAACAGCAGCAACAGAACCATGAGCGTCTTCATTGAGCACCCCTTCGGCAGGTCCGTCTCCGCTCAACGGAGACGGACCTGCCGAGGCTGATACTCACTCCTTGTCGTTCTCCTTGTCGTTGATCCGGTACTCCGCGCCACCGAGGTCGCCCTCCCGCTCGTCGACCTGGCGCACCTGCAGCACCGCGGGCTCCGCCTCGACGTCGGTCTCGAACGTCAGACCGATCTCGATGCGCTCCTCACCCTTCAGCGCCAGCCCGTCGAGACGGGCGAACTTGGGCTCGACGATCTGGAACTGCGTCTCACCCACCTGCTTCAGCCCGGTGCCCTTCTGCCCGGCGGCCCGCCACCTGGCCGCGAGCTCCTGGCCGAGATCGATCGTCACCCTGCCCGCGAACTGCCGCTCGGGCTGCTCGAGGATCAGGCTCTGCCTGCCGTCGAACGGGTTGGGGTTGCCGATCGTGTACGACACCCAGTACGGCCGCAGCGGAAACACACGCACCGAGTTGACGTTGCGCCACGCGATGTTGTTGTTCCGCTGGGCGTTGAGCTGCGTGTTGGCGACCTCGGCGAACGTCATCGGGTCGACGTTGGGGGACACCCACCTCGCGAGCAGGCAGAAGTGCGCGGGACCCGGCACGTTCCAGCCCGGCCAGGTGATCATGACCGTGCTGCCGCCCACCGGCACGCTGGCGCCGGCGTTGCCGATGTAGGTCCAGCCGCCGGGCCACGCCGTACCGCCGCCGAGGTTGCTGCGGTACAGCACGAGGTTGCCGTCGACGTTGCCGATGCCGCCGGGCTTGCGGCGCAACGTCACGAACACGTAGTTGGTCAGCCCGGCTCTGGGGTTCTGCGACACCGCGCACGGCACCGGCGTCCAGCACACCTTGATGTCGGGGCTGGTGTAGATGCTGCCGGTGCTGGGCTCGTTGCCCACGTCGCCGAAGTTGTCCCGCATGTAGACGTCGCGGTAGTACGGCGTGGCGCTCGCCGTCGGAACGACGACGAGCCCCACGACCGCCAGCACTCCGAGCAGTACCGCCGCCAGCTTGGTTTTCACCATGTCCTCCCTCGGTTGGGGTTTGCTCACCGAAGGAGTACCTGCGGGGTGTTGTAGCGCGGTTGTTGTGCTGTTGTTGCAGTCCGACCTGCACGGCGAGGGCCCAGTCCCTGGCATGAACGGCGCATTTGTCGACCTCACGTGGACAAATGCGCCGTTCATAGCCGACGGCCGACGGCTTGCCGGAGCCCGGTCAGGGAGTGGTGGGCGGCTCCAGGTGCCAGACCTCCTGCATCGGCGCCCACCAGTGGCCGGATCCCGGCTCGGCCAGGGACTCCTGGCACGGGTCGGTCAGCGACCACCACCGCTGGGTCTCCGGGTCGGCGGCGATGCTCGCCTGAGCGGCGTCGTGGTCGTCGCCGTGGAACTCGTAGTAGCCGAAGAGCAGGTCACCGTGCAGGAAGATCGTGAAGTTGCGGATGCCGACGTCGAGCATCGCTCGTTCGACGCCGGGCCACACGGCCGAGTGCAGCCGCAGGTACTCCTCGCGGTGTTCGTCGCGGAGGCGGATCACCATGCCGAAGCGTTGTGGACTGTCCATTGTGGTCTCCTCAGGCGGTGACAGGGGCGTCGGCGGCGTCCGTTTCGACGGCGTGGAGGCGGTGTCCGGCGCGGTCGGGCCGGATGTGGGAGCCGCCGGAGAGCGGGTGGGGGAGCAGGTGCTTCGCCGCCGCGACGGCTTCCTCGTCGACGCGCAGACCCAGGCCCGGGGTGTCGCCGAGCACGTACGCCCCGCCCTCGACGTGCACGTCCGCGGAGACGCCGAGCGGCGGCCGCAGGTCCTGCAGTTCGCTCACCAGGTGGTTGGGCACGGACGTGGCGGCGTGCAGCAACCCGAGCGGCGTGGTGCCGATGGGGCTCACGGGCAGGTCGTGGGCGTGGGCGAGGGTGGCGACCCGAAGGAAGTGGGTGATGCCCCAGACCGCGGCCGTCTGCACGACGTCGACGGCCCCCGCGGCGATGAGCGACCGGTGTTGTTCGAGCCCGGTGAGGTTCTCGCCGGTGGCGACCGAGGCGCGGATGCCGCGGCCGACCACCGCGTGCCCTTCCGCGTCCCAGCGCCGGACCGGTTCCTCGATCCACGTCAGGTCGTGGGTGCGTTCGATCTCGCTGACGTACCGGACCGCCTGCTTGCGCGTCCAGGTCTCGTTGACGTCGAGCATCAGGCTCGGCCTCGTGCCGCGGCCGGCCTTCGCGAGGACGTCGCGGACCAGACCGAGGCGGTACGTGTCGTGCTCGACGTCCAGACCGCCCTTGATCTTCGCCGCCCGCAGCCCGCGGTCGGCGTACTCCTGGTACACCGAGACGAACTCGTCGTCGTCCAGCGCGATGTCCAGCGCCGAGGCGTAGGCCGGCACCCGGCGGTCCCGGCCGCCGAGCAGGCGCCACAACGGTTCTCCCGCCGCCTGCGCCTTGATGTCCCACAGCGCGGTGTCGAGCGCGCCGATGGTGCCGAACACCGCGCCCGCGTGACCCGCCTTGAACATCCGGCGCTGCATGCGGTCGTAGAGGGCGGTGACGGACCTGGGGTCCTCGCCCTCGATGGCGGAGAAGACGCTCTCGATCTCGACGTGCGGCCCGAGGCCCACGCCGCAGATGCCCGCGTCCGTCTCGACGACGACGATCGGAACCCGGACGAGGCCGTCGGCGTAGACGCCGTTGGCGTCCCCCACCGGCCGGCCCCAGTCGTGGATCGTGGTGAGGGTCCGCAGACCAGTGATGCGCATGTCAGCCCTTCGTGGACCCGGCGGTGACACCGTCGGCGATCTGTCGTTGCAGGAACAGGTAGACGACCAGCACGGGGATCGCGGCGATCAGCACGCCGGACGCGAACGTGGGGATGTCGTCGGAGTACTGCCCGCGCAACGAGGTGACTCCGACCATCAGGGTGCGGTGCTCGGCGGACGGCATCATCAACAACGAGATGAGCACGTCGTTCCAGCAGAACAGGGCGTTGAGCACGCCGACCGACAGCAGCGCGGGCGCGCCGATCGGCAGCATGATCCGCCAGTAGACCCCGTAGACGGTGTTGCCGTCGATGCGGGCCGCGTCGACGATCTCCGCGGGCACGGTCGAGTAGTAGCTGGTCAGCAGGAAGATCGTGAACGGCAGGAACTGCGCCACGTAAGCGAGGACGAGCCCCGGATACGTGTCGATCAGCCCGCTGTCGGCCATGATCCGCGCGAGCGGCACCATGATCACCTGGAACGGCACGAACAGCGCCGCGAGGATGCCCAGGAACAGCGTGGACGAACCGCGGAAACGCAGGCGCCCCAACGCGAAGCCCGCCATCGAGCCGAGCAACAGCAGCAGTGCCACCGAGCACGCCACGACGATCACCGAGTTGAGGAAGTACTTCGACATCCCCACGCTCGTCCACGCCTTGACGACGTTGTCCCACCGCAGCGAGTCCGCCAGGGAGAACCTGTCGAGGGTGTAGTCGCGACGGGTCTTCATCGCCACGTTGGTGGTGAACACCAGGGGGTACACGGTGGCCAGCGCGAGCGCGGCCATCGGGACGGCGACGACCCACTTGGTCAACCGGGTGCCGGACATCAGTCCTCCTTGCCGGCGGCGCGTCGCAGGATGCCGATCTGGGCCAGTCCCACGACGAGCATGATCAGGAACAGTGCGGTCGAGGCGGCGGAGGCCAGCGCGGGCTGGTTCATCTGCCCCTGCTGGATCCAGATGTAGTACTCGGGCAGGTAGGTCGACCCCTCCGGCCCGCCGCTGGTCATCACGTACAGCAGGCCGAACATCGAGGTCAGCATGCCGATCATGGTGGTGACGAAGACGAACTGGATGGTGCGCGACAGGCTCGGGACGATCACGTGCCAGATTGTCTGCGCGAACGACGCACCGTCCACTTCGGCCGCGTCCAGCAGGGACGAGTCGAGCGTGGCGAACCCGGCGAGGAAGACCACCAGCGCCATGCCGAACGTCGCCCAGACGTGCACCCCGACGACGGTGAAGACCGCCACGCCGGGATCGCCGAGCCAGTCCACCGGTCCGAGGCCGAGACCGCCGAGCAGCCGGTTGAGCGGACCGTCGAACGCCAGCAGCAGGTTGAAGATCGCGCCGACGATCACCGGCGAGAGCACGGCGGGGAAGAAGTAGACACCGCGGTAGAGCCGATGTCCCGGCACCCGCAGGTAGATGAACGTCGCGAGCAGACCCGGAATCGCCACCGCGATCGGCAACAGCAGCACGAGCACACCGACGTTGCGCAACGCCGTGCGGAACAACGGATCGCTGAACAGGGTGAGGTAGTTGTCGAAGCCGACCATCATCCCGTTGCGGTCGCCGTCGCCGGTGAAGGAGAAGTTCACCCCGAGCACCAGGGGCCACAACCGCAGCACGACGATGATCAGGACGGCCGGTGCCACCAGGACCAGCGGTGCCAGGCGTTCGGCCCGCGATCCCGCGCGGGTGCGCCGCCGCGCCCCGGCGGGCTCGGACACGACCGAGCCCGCCGGAGACAGAGAAGGTGCCGCCACGACGTCAGCCCGTCTTGTCCGACGCCGCCAGCTGCTGCAGCACCTCGTCCACCGTGGTGGAGCCGCTGAGCAACTGCTGGGAGAGCCGTCCCATGAGGTCGATCGTCTTGGACGACAGGGCGACGTGCAAGGCGGGCTTGCCGGACTTGACCTCCGAGACGATGGTCTTGACGGCGGGACCGCCCGCGGAGGTGTCGATCGTGGTGTCGGAGGCGATCGCGCCACCGTCCACGTAGAACGCCTTGAGCGCCTCGGTCGAGGTCAGCGACCGCACCAGGTCCGCGGCGAGCTTCGGATCCTTCGTCCACTTCGCGACCGCGTAGCCGATGCCGCCGTCGTAGGGCAGGCTCGGCTTCGCCGCGGGGTTGACCAGGGGCGCCTGCATGACACCGAGCTTCTCCGGGGTCAGGAACTCGGCGAAGTCCTTCCAGTGCCCGACGTCCGACATCAGGCCGATGACGTTCGCCGCCTTGGCGGAGTTGAACGCGGCGAACGCGTCGTTGAACATCGCGGTGGAGTTGGCGCCGTCGGTGTTGAGCCCGGCGTCGGCGGTCTGCTTCCACAGCTCGAAGATGCGCTTGACGTCCGGTGAGGACCAGTTGCGCTTGCCCGCGATCCAGTCGTCGTACTCCTGCGGCGTCAGGACGGCGGATCCCATGGCGGACAGGAAGAACTGGATGCCGACGCCCTCCTTGTTGCCCAGCGCGAAGCACTTGGCGCCGGTCTTCGCGGTGACGACGCCGCAGTTCTTGACGAAGTCGTCCCAGGTCTTCGCGGGAGCGTCGATGCCGGCCTTCTGGTACAGGTCCTTGTTGTAGTAGATCGGGTGGCCCTGCAGGGTCACCGGCTCGGCGTAGACCTTGCCCGCCTTGGTGAACGCGTCCCAGCCGGCCAGCCGCTGCTTGTCGTCGGCGACGTAGGAGTCCAGCGGGGCGAGCGCGTCGGAGCGGTCGCGGATCTGCCCGCCGCCGTTGAAGAGGATGACGTCGGGCCCCTTGCCGGCCTGGATGGCCGCGCCGAGCAGGGTGTAGTACTGGTCGAAGGGCTGGGCCACGAACTCCACGTTCACGTCGGGGTGCTTCTTCGCGAAGTCCGCCTTGGCCTTCTCGACGTAGCCCGCCGCCTTCGGGTCACCGGACTTCCAGTCCCAGACCACCAGCTTGTCGCTCGAACCGCCGGAGGACGAACCGGGTCCGGCGGCGCTCCCGCAGCCGGCCGTCAGCGTCAGGCCCACCACCAGGGCCGTGGTCCAAAGTGTGCGCTGCTTCATTGAGGCTCACTTCTCGATTCGGTGGCCGGACGACAACTGGTCCGGCGAAGTGCTGCTGAACGTAATTCGTATGACGTATTACGTCAACGGCCGTTTGTGGTTACACTCGACCGGACGCTCAGCCCGCCGGCGAGCGGTGCAACGGAGGAACGATGACGGCATCAGGCCAGCAACCGAGCGCGTCCGTGACCGCGCTCGCCGCCCCGGACTGGGCGCGCCGGCCCGCGAACCTGGCCAGGGCGATCACCACCGAGCTCGTCGAACGGATCGTGCGCGGTGATCACCCGTCCGGCTCGTCGCTGCCGCCGGAGCCGGTGCTGTGCGAGACGTTCTCGGTCAGCAGGACCGTCATCCGCGAGGCGATGAAAGTCCTGCAGGAGAAGGGTCTGGTGCAGGTCCGCCAGGGAGCCGGCACGATCGTCACGGAACCGTCGTCGTGGAACATGCTCGACGAGCTGGTGCTCGGGGCGGTCATCGCCGAGGACGAGACGCTGGCGGTCCTCGACGACCTCGTCGTCACGCGCAGGCTGCTCGAGTCGGACATGGCGCTGGCCGCCGCGCGCACCGCGGACCAGGAGACGTTGGACGCGCTGAGCGCTCTCGTGGACCTCATGGACCAGATGGTGGACGACCCGGCGTCCTATCGCGACCAGGACTACCTCTTCCACGACACGATCATGAGGGCGTCCGGAAACCGCATCGCCAGGGGCGTCGTGAGGGCGCTGGAGAGCCAGGTCTTCCACACGGCCCGCTACACGGGCCGGACCGACCGCCAACTGTGCGTGGCCTCGAACCAGGGCCACCGCCGCATCTACGAGCGGATCGCGGCGCACGACCCGGAGGGTGCGGCGGCCGCGATGTACGCCCACATCACCGAAGCGTGGCTCGTGCGGCGCAGTGCCGCGGGTGACCCCAGCCGGCTGGAGCGCTGACCCACCGATGAACGGACGCGACATGAGTGACTTCGACGGCCTGGTGAGGTTGAACTGTCAGGGTGTCACCACGATCAGTGGAGCACCCGGTGCCGCGTTTGGCGCGAAAAGCACGTTCGGGCCGATAGATGGCCCGAACGTGCTTTTCGCGCCAAACAGCCGAGGGCGACACGCTGGCGACACGCCGAGGCTGCACTCTGATCGTTCAACCTCAGTGGTGGCGCTGGTCACCGGCGGTGGCTCCGGCATCGGCCGCGGCGCGGCCGAGCTGCCGGCCGACCGCGGTGCGCGGCTCGCCGTGGACGGCGGTATGGACGCGTCGCGGTTGCGTCCGCGTGGCTGATGTCGTGAGCCGGCTGGGACTCGGCACCTCCCCGCTCGGCAACCTGTACGCGGAAGTGACCGAGCGCGAGGCCCGTGCCGTGGTGGACGCGGCGTGGGAGACCGGTGTCCGGATCTTCGACACCGCGCCGCACTACGGGCTGGGACTGGCGGAACGGCGGCTCGGCGCCGCGTTGCGCGAGCGTCCGCGGGACGAGTTCCTGTTGTCCACCAAGGTGGGACGCCTGCTGGTGCCCGACCCCGGCGGTCGCGGGCTCGATCCCGAGGGCTTCGCGGTGCCGGCGACCCAGCGGCGCGTGTGGGACTTCAGCGCGGAGGGTGTGCGCCGAAGCCTGGAGTCCTCTTTGGATCGACTCGGGCTCGACCGCGTGGACGTCGTGCACCTGCACGACCCCGACGACCACTGGGACCAGGCGGTGCACGAGGCCCTGCCCGCGTTGGTGGAACTGCGGCGGCAAGGCGTGATCAGCAGGATCGGCATCGGGATGAACCAGTGGCAGATGCTCGCCCGGTTCGTGCTGGAGTCCGGTTCGGACACCGTCGACACGATCCTGCTCGCCGGCCGCTACACGCTGCTGGAGCAGCCGGCGCTGGCCGAGCTCCTCCCGTTGTGCGCGCGGCTCGGCGTCGAGGTCGTCGCCGCCGGGCTCTTCAACTCCGGTCTGCTGGCCATGCAGGAGGTTCCGGCGTCCGCCACCTACGACTACCGCACGGCCCCGGCCGCGGTGGTCGACCGGGCGAGGCGGATCGCCGCGATCTGCGCGCGGCACGGCACGACGCTGCCGGCCGCGGCACTGTGGTTCCCCTTCGGTCACCCGGCGGTGACCGGCGCGCTGATCGGAGCCCGCACCGAGGCCGAGATCCGCGCGAACGTCGCCGTGTTCGCCACGCCCGTCCCCGCCGCGCTGTGGGCGGAACTGCGTGACGCACGGCTGATCGAGGTCGGCGTGCCGACCCCGTGACCAGCTTCCACACGAACGATTGAGGAACGGCGATGCGACTGCTCAGAGTGGGTGAGAAGGGCTCCGAGGTCCCCGCGGTGCTCGACGACGCCGGCCAGGCGCGCGACCTGCGCCCGGTGACGAGTGAGATCAACGGCGACTTCCTGGCGGGCGGTGGCGTGGCGCGGGTGCGCGACGCCCTGCCCGGCCTGCCGGAGCTGGACGTGACGGGCCTGCGGATCGGCGCGCCCGTCGCCCGTCCCGGTGCCCTGATCTGCATCGGCCTCAACTACTCCGACCACGCGGCGGAGACCTCGGCGGAACCGCCCGCCGAACCCGTGGTGTTCATGAAGAACACCAACACCGTCGTCGGGCCGGACGACACCGTGCTCGTACCTCGCGGGAGCGTGAAGACCGACTACGAGGTGGAGCTGGCCGTCGTGCTGGGCGCGCCCGCGAGGTACCTGGAGAGCCCGCAGGACGCGGCGGCGGTCATCGCGGGCTACGCGATCTCCAACGACGTCAGCGAACGCGAGTTCCAGATCGAGCGCGGCGGTCAGTGGACCAAGGGCAAGTCCTGCGAGACGTTCAACCCGCTGGGGCCGTGGCTGGTCACCGCCGACGAGGTGGGCGACCCGCAGGCGCTCGGCCTGAGGCTCAGCGTCAACGGTGAGCTCCGGCAGGACGGCAACACCCGGAACATGCTCTTCGGCGTCCACCACGTCATCTGGTATCTCAGCCAGTTCATGGTCCTCGAACCCGGTGACGTCGTGAACACGGGCACGCCCGCGGGAGTGGCGCTCGGCGTGAACGACTTCGAGTACCTGCGTGCCGGGGATTCTGTAGAGCTCACGATCGACGGGCTCGGCGTGCAGCGGCAGCGGATCGGTCAGGCATGACCGCGGCGCGGCGCATCGACGCCCACCACCACCTGTGGGATCTCTCCGCGCGGCCGCAGGAGTGGCTCGACGAGCTGGAGGTGATCCGGCGCGACTTCGGACCGGAGGACCTGTGCGCGGTGGCCGGACCGGCCGGGGTCGACGCCACGGTGCTCGTCCAGGTGCTGAACGACGTCGACGAGACGGCGGAGTTCCTCGCGGTGGCGGGGAACTCCGACCTGATCGAGGGCGTCGTCGGCTGGGTCGACCTCACCGCGCCCGACGTCGCCGAGCAGCTGGACCGGCTGCGGTCGGGACCGGGCGGCGACCGGCTGGTGGGTGTCCGGCACCTGGTGCAGGCCGAACCGGATCCGCACTGGCTGCTGCGAGCCGACGTGATCACCGGACTGCGGGCCGTGCGCGACGCCGGGCTGGCGTACGACGTGCTGACCCGTCCGCACCAGCTGCCCGCGGCAGTCGAGGCGGTGCGGACGGTGCCGGACCTGGTGTTCGTGCTGGACCACCTGTCCAAACCGGACATCGCCGGACGCTCGCTGGAGCCGTGGGCGACGCATCTGGCGGCACTCGCGGCCTCGCCGAACGTGACCGCCAAGCTGTCGGGTCTCGTCACCGAAGCCGGTCCGCAGTGGACGGTCGCCGACTTCCGGCCCTATGTGGACGTTGCACTGGAGGCGTTCGGCCCTGAGCGGCTGATGATCGGCACGGACTGGCCGGTCTGCCTGCTCGCGGCGTCCTACGAGGAGGTCTTGGTGGTCGCGGAGGAGCTGACCTCCGGGCTCAGCGCCGCCGAGCGCGACCTGGTCTTCGGCGGTACGGCCGAGCGCGTCTACCTGGGAGCGAAGTGATGGACACCGTGCGCCTGGCCTACGGCGAGACGGGGCTGGACCTGCGCGTCGACCCGGCGGTGACGACGGTCGTGACGCCGAAGCACCACCCGGTTTCCGCGCCGCCGCGGGAGGTTCTCCGCCGGGCGTTGCGTGAACCGGTGGCGGGTCCGCCGTTGCGGGACCGCGTGCGCCGGGGCCAGACCGTCGCGATCTCCGCCTGCGACGGGACGCGGCCGCAACCTCGGCACCTGATGATCCCGGCGATCCTGGAGGAGCTCGACGGACTGGTCGACCTCGCCGACGTCGTGGTGCTGGTCGCGACCGGGACGCACCGCGGCAACACCGAGGCAGAGCTGCGCGCGATGTTCGGTGACGAGGTGGTCGACACGGTGCGGATCGTGAACCACGACGCCCGCGACCGCGCGAGCCTGACGTGGATGGGAACGCTCGGCGCGGACGTGCCGGTGTGGCTCAACAGCGAGTGGGTCACCGCGGACGTGCGGATCACCACGGGGTTCGTCGAACCGCACTTCTTCGCCGGCTTCTCCGGCGGGCCGAAGCTGGTCGCGCCCGGCCTCGCCGCGCTGGAGACAGTGCTGGTGCTGCACGACGCGCGCCGGATCGGGCACCCGCGGGCGACGTGGGGGATCATCGAGGGCAACCCGGTGCACGACGACGTGCGTGCCATCGCGGCCGCGACCGGCGTGACGTTCGGGTTCGACGTGGTGCTGAACCAGGACAAGGAGGTCGTCGCCGCGTTCGGCGGTGATCTGCTCGCGATGCACGCCGCCGCCGTGAGCACGGCTCGTTCAGTGGCGATGCAGCCGGTGCCGCAGCTGTTCGACGTGGTGGTGACGACGAACTCCGGCTATCCGCTCGACCAGAACCTCTACCAGGCCGTGAAGGGGATGTCGGCCGCCTACGAGGTGGTGAAGCCGGGCGGCACGATCGTGTGCGCCGCCGAGTGCCGCGACGGTTTCCCCGACCACGGCTCGTACCGCGAGGTGCTGGCCTCGGCGGACTCGCCGGCGGCGTTGTTCGCGGAGATCTCGTCGCGGGAGGTCACTGTGCCGGACCAGTGGCAGGTGCAGATCCAGGCCCGCATCCAGGCCGACTGCCGGGTCGTCATGCGGACCTCGCACCTGAGCGATGCTCAGCTGGCCACCGCGCACCTTTCGCAGACCGCGGACATTTCTCTTGCGGTGGCCGAGGCGTTGGCGGCGGCCGGGCCGGACGCTCGCCTGTGCGTGTTGCCCGAGGGGCCGCAGACGATTCCTTACGTCGAGGGGTTGCGCCGGTGATTCTCGTTTGCCTGGACAAGTTCCGGGGATGCCTCACCGCGGCACAGGCGTGCGCGGCGGTCGTGAAGGGTGTGGCCGAGGCCGGCGGGCGGGCGACGGCGATGCCGGTCGCCGACGGCGGCGAAGGAACGCTGGAAGCGTTGGCGCGGGCCGGTTATCGCGAGGTGCAGGCCGACGTGACAGGGCCGACCGGACGCCCGGTGCGTGCGGCGTTCGCGGTGCGCGGCACCCGTGCCGTGATCGAGATGGCCAGGGCCAGCGGACTCGACCTGCTGCCGGGCGGCGAACCGGCCCCGCTCGTCGCCGACAGCCACGGGACCGGCGCGTTGATCCGTGCCGCGCTGGACCACGGTTGCCTCGACATCGTCCTCGCGGTGGGCGGCAGCGCGACGACCGACGGGGGAGCGGGCCTGCTGCGCGCGCTCGGCGCCCGCATCACCGACTCCCGCGGCGTGCCTCTGGGCCCGGGCGGTGCCGCGTTGACCGGGGTGGCGCACGTCGATCTGTCCTCTTTGGACTTCCGGTTACGTCTGGCGCGTGTGTCGCTGATGTCCGATGTGGACAACCCGCTCGTTGGTCCTTCCGGTGCTGCCGCGGTGTTCGGCCCGCAGAAGGGCGCCTCACCGCGCGACGTCGAGGTGCTGGAGCGCGGCCTGCGCGAGTTCGCCGCGGCGATGACCCGCGCGACCGGCCGTGACGTGAGCTCGTCACCCGGCGCGGGCGCGGCGGGCGGCGCGGGTTTCGCGGCGTTGGCGGCCCTCGGCGCCCAGCGCGTGTCGGGAGCCGAGTTCGTGCTGGGCGAGATCGGCCTCGAGGAGGCCCTGCGCGGCGCCTCGCTGGTCGTGGTCGGCGAGGGCCGGTTCGACGCGCAAAGCCTGCGCGGCAAGGCCCCCGTGGGCGTCGCCGAAGCGGCCGCCCGGCACGGCGTACCGGTCGTGGTGGTCGCGGGAGACGTCCGGCTGCAGGTGGCTGACCTGCGATCGGCGGGCATCGTCGGCGCCTGGTCGTTGCTCGAACGCGCGGGCTCTCTGGAGCCCGCGATCTCCCAAGCCCCCGAGCTGCTGGCGCAGATCGGCCGCGAACTGACTTCGGTCGTGGAGAGGGGAGGGGCGGCGTGACCGGATCCGATGCGGTCGACCTCGGCTTCGCACGCGTGGACGTCGGCCGCGAGGCGCGCCAGGGACTCCCCGAGGTCGTCTACGGCACCGGCAAGACCGCTGTGCAGATCGTGTCGATCGTCCGGACCTTGTTGCAGCACAACGACGGCCCGGTCCTCGTCACCCGCGTCGAGTCCGCTTCTGAGGTCTTGGACGCCGTGCCGGGTGGTTCGTACGACGAGTCGGCCCGCCTGCTCGTGTGGCGCCCAGCACCACGCTCGACGTTCACGGTCGTCGTGGCCGCAGCAGGCACCGCGGACCAGCCGGTAGCCCTGGAAGCCGCCGCGATCGCCACGGCGGTGGGCCTGGACGTCACCCTCGTCACGGACGTGGGCGTGGCGGGCCTGCACCGCCTCCTCGCCGAGCAGGACCGCCTGCGCGCCGCGGACACCGTCATCGTGGTGGCGGGCATGGAGGGCGCGCTGGCGAGCGCGATCGGCGGCCTGGTGGCGTGCCCGGTGGTCGCGGTGCCGACCTCGACCGGATACGGCGCCGGGTTGGAGGGCGTGACGGCGTTGCTGGCGATGCACGCGTCGTGCGCGGCCGGGATCACCGTGGTGAACATCGACTCGGGGTTCGGCGCGGCGATGGCGGCGTTCCGGTTGTCGCGGGTGGCGTGCCGGAGCACGTCGTGACCCTCGTCAGCTGTCAGGCCTCACCCGACCCCTCCCACGCGGCCCGCCGGAGCACCCCATGACCCGCATCTGCGTCATCTCCCCGTTCACCGGCCTGGCCGGCGACATGCTCCTCGCCGCCCTGGTCGACGCCGGCGCCCCGCTCGACGCCATCCGCGCTGCCGTCACCGACACCGGCCTGACCGGCTGGGACCTCACCGTCCCCCGCGTCACCACCCACGGCCTCACCGCCGCCCAGGCCACGGTGTCCGTCTCCGACCACGCCACCACCCGCAAAGCCGCCGAACTGATCGCCATGGCCGGCCGGGTCCGCAACCGCGCGGTGGCCGACACAGCGGTCGCCGCCCTGAGAGCCATCGCCGAGGTCGAGGGACGCCTGCACGGTGAGCACCCCGACGAGGTGCACCTGCACGAGCTCGGAGGTCACGACACCCTCGTCGACATCGTCGGGGTCGCCGCAGCCCTGCACGCTCTCGAAGTCCGCACCGTCCACTGCGAACCGCTGCCGCTCGGCACCGGCACCGTCCGCACCGCCCACGGCCTCCTGCCGTGCCCGGCTCCGGCCACCGCCGAGTTGCTCGAAGGCGCGCAGGTAACTGGTACCAACTTGACCGGCGAGACGGTCACGCCCACGGCCGCCGCCCTGCTGCTCGCGCTCGGAGCCGACTACCGGCCGCCGCCTGCCATGCGGTTGTCCGCCACCGGGTACGGCGCCGGCACGCGCACGCTGCCCGACAGGCCCAACGTCGCGGTCGTCCGGCTCGGCGAGGTCGAGGCCGACGTGCGGGACCTGGTCGTGTTGGAGACCAACCTCGACGACGTCACCGGTGAGGTTCTCGGGCACGTCGCCGAGCTGCTGCTCGAGCGGGGTGCCCTCGACAGCTGGATCACCCCTGCCGTGATGAAGAAGGGGCGGCCGGCGCACGTCCTGCACGCGTTGGTGACCCCGGAGGCCGCCGAAGAGGTCGAACGGCTGCTGTTCGCGGAGACCGGGACGCTCGGCGTGCGGTGGACCACCGTCCGGCGCACCGCGGCCGCGCGCACCACCGACACCGTGCTCGTGCACGGCATGCCGGTGCGCCGCAAGCACGGTCCGCACCGCGGCAAACCCGAGTACGACGACGCCGTCGCGGTGGCCAGGCAGACGGGGCTGCCGTTGCGGGCCGTGCTGGCGGCCGCGGAGAAGGAGCAGCCCTGATGGACATCGCCACCCGGCTCGTCACCGAGCTCGCCGAGATCGGGCCGGTCGCCGTCGCCTTCTCCGGAGGCACCGACTCCGCACTGGTCCTCGCGGCCGCGGTCCGCGCCAACGGGCCGGCGGCGGTCCTCGCGGTCACCGCCGACTCCGCGAGCCTCGCCGCCGCCGAACTGCGGCACGCGGCCGCGTTCGCCCGAGACCTCGGCGTGCGGCACATCGCACCCGGCACCACCGAGCTGGACAACCCCGGCTACGTCGCGAACGGCCGCGACCGCTGCTACTTCTGCAAGTCCACCGTCCTGGACGCCATCACCGAGGTCGCACGGGAGCAGGGCATCCCGGCGGTGGCGACCGGCACGAACGCCGACGACGCGCGGGACCCGTTCCGGCAGGGCATCCGGGCCGGCGACGAGATCGGGGTGCACACCCCGTTGCGCGACCTCGGGATGACGAAGGCCGACGTCCGGGCGGTGAGCCTGCACTGGGAACTGTCCACGTGGGACAAACCCGCGCAACCGTGTCTGGCCAGCCGGGTGCGGTACGGGCTGACGATCACGCCCGCGCGGCTCGCCAGGGTGGAACGCGCGGAGCAGGCGGCCAGGGCCTGGCTCGCCGAAGCGGGCACCCCGAGCAGGGACCTCCGAGTCCGCGACCTGGGCGACGTCGCACGGGTCGAGCTCGACCAGCACCTCGCCGAGGCACCGGAGATCGAGCAGGCACTGGCCGACCTCGTCAGGACAGCGGGGTTCGAACGTGCCGAGCTCGCGGTCTTCCGGTCAGGGGCGCTCAACCACGAGTGAGCCGGTCGAGCAGGTCGTGCCAGCCCGCCTCGATCCGTTCCAGCGAAAATCCGTGCACGCGGACCAGGTGGTCGACCAGCACCACGTCCACTGTGGACAGAAGGGTGTGGGCCAGCAGTTCTGCGTCGGCGTCCGGGAGGACCGCGCGAACGAGCGCCGCGACGTGGGTGTGGCGCAGGCGGTGAGGCGGGACCGTGAACTTCCGGCCACCCGCGGGTTCCGCGGCCAGGTAGAGGTCGTGCTGGGCGTGTTCGTGGTGCAGAAGAGCCGGTCCGAACGCCCGCAGCCGCGTCGCCGGGTCCGCGTCGGGTCCCAGTGGCGGCGGGCCGCTGAGGAACGACTGCTGGAACACCTGCTCCGTGTGGTCCAGCAGGGCTTGGAGCAGTCCGTTGCGGTCGCCGAAGCGCCGCGACACGGTGCCCTTCCCGACCCCCGCGGCGGCGGCCACCGTCTCCATCGTGAGGGCACCCGCGCCGCGTTCGGCCGCCAGCCGCGCCGCCGCCTCCAGCAGGAGGGCTCGGTTGCGCACGGCGTCCGCGCGCAGCGGTGTTTCAGCGCCCAGGAGGGGCAGGGATGTGCCGTCGATCACCTTCGCAGCCTAGCCGGAAGATAAACGGGCCGCGTCCCGTTTACGGTGGGGACCGTTCAACCACAGCTTGCAACTGGGAGTTCGTCATGGCCGTCCGCATCCTCACCCTCGTCGGCAGCCTCCGCGCCGGCTCGACCAACCGCAGGCTCGCCGAAGCCGCGGCCCAGATCGCGCCGGAGCACGTCGAGGTCGGCCTGTACGACGGCCTGGACACGGTGCCGTTCTACAACGAGGACATCGACGCCGAGGGCAGCGTTCCCGCCGCCGCGGTCAAGCTCCGCGAGGCAGCCGCTGACGCCGACGCACTGCTGCTGGTCTCCCCCGAGTACAACGGCACCATTCCCGCCGTGCTGAAGAACGCCATCGACTGGCTGTCGCGCCCGTACGGCGCCGGTGCCCTGGTCGGCAAGCCGGTCGCCGTCGTCGGCACCGCGTTCGGCCAGTACGGCGGCGTGTGGGCGCAGGACGAGGCCCGCAAGGCCGCCAAGATCGCCGGTGCCGAGGTCGCCGACGACCTGACGCTGTCGATCTCCTCCTCGGTGGTCCGCTTCGCCGAGCTGCACCCGGTCGACGACCCCGAGGTCACCGAGAAGCTGAGCGGCGTCATCGAGGGCCTGGCCGCCCGCACCTCCGTCACGGCCTGAATCGTTACAGAGAGTACGCGGGGAGCTTTCGTACTCTTCTGGAGTACGAAAGGGCCCCGCGTGCGTTCAGGGTCAGGCGGTGCAGGCCGACTGGTTGAGCGCCACGGCAGCAGGCGCCGCCGTGGTGCCGTTGGCCGTGAAGCCGAGCGACACCGACGCCCCACCGCCCAGCGACGGGGCGTGCGACGGCGCGGTCACCGTGACCGTGGTGCCGCTCTGGCTGAAGGTGCCGTTCCAGCCGTTGGAGATGGTGACCCCGCTGGGCAGCGTGAACGTCACCTTCCACGGGTTGGCCGCGTCCGTCCCGGTGTTGGTCACCGTCAACGAGCCCTGGAACCCGCCCTGCCACGAGTTGTCGAGCTTCCACGCCGACTTGCACGCGCCGGTGCCACCGCCACCGGTCGTGGTGGTCGTCGTGGTCGTCGTCGGGCCGGGACCACCGGCCGGCGGGATGAGGTACGGCTGCAGGATGTTCTGCTTCGCCTGGTTCACGGTGGTCCAGTCGTCGTTCAGGATGCCGCCCGTGTCACCGGAGTTCGGGTTCCACGACCAGTAGGTGAACGACATGCCGTTGACGCCGGTCCCGGTGTAGGCCATGAGGTTCTCCAGCCACACCTTGTCGACCGGGTTGGCGAGCGTGGTGCCGAACTCGCCCATCATCAGCGGCGCGATGTTCTGCTTGTACAGGTAACCCCAGTACTTGTCCCAGATCGCCGGCATGTTCGCCGGGTAGTCGGGCGCGCTGAACCACGGCTGGTTGTAGACCGACGTCGCGTACTCGTGCGGGGAGTAGACCAACCGGTTGGCCACGTTCAGCCGCACCGGGAACTGGCCCGCCTTCGACAGGTTCCCGCCCCACCAGCCGCAGTCCTCGTCGTTGGACGGGTCGCCGTCCCACACGTTCGACAGCCCGCCGCTCGGGCAGCTCACGCCCTCGACGAAGATCAGCCAGTTCGGCTGCACACCCAGGATCGCGTTGCCCGCGCGTTCGGCGGCCAGCCGCCAGTCGCGGGCGGTGTCGCCGCAGCCCCAGCAGGAACCGGTCGCGGCCGGGTTGGTGCCCTCGGCGTGCGGCTCGTTGTGCAAATCGGCGCCGATGACCGTGGTGTTGCCCGCGTAGCGCTGGGCGAGCATCTTCCAGTCGTTGATCCAGGTGGTCTCCGGGGCACTCGCCGTGTACCAGAGGGCGGACTGCCCGGCGCTGGTCGGCCGGTGCCGGTCGAGGATGACGCGCATCCCCTTCTGGCCCGCGTAGGCGATCACCTTGTCGAGGATCTGCAACGGCGACAGCCCGACCAGGTCGGGGTTGCTGTAGTCGTTGATGCCGGTGGCCTTGGCGTCGGGCTTCAGCGCGTCGTTCGAGTACGGGATGCGCAACGTGTTGTAGCCCAGCTGCGCCATCTGGTCGACCTGCTGGCGCCATGTGCGGCTGGCCCACAGGCCGTGGAAGGTCTTGTTGTCGGTCTCCATCCCGAACCAGTTGATGCCGGTCAGCCGGACCGTCGCGCCGGTGCTGTCCAGGATCTTGTTCCCGCTGGTGTGCAGGTACCCGGTGCCGGTGCCGCCGGCGGCCGCCACCGCCGTGACCGGGGCGGTGCCGATGGCGACCATCCCGGCCGCGGTCACGACAGCCGCGATCAGCGCGCCCACAACGTTGTGCCGCAGCTTCATTCGCTCTCCTTCGTGGTTCAAGACGCTGTGTGGCAGAGAGTTCCGTTCAGCGTGAAGGCCGCTGGCGGGATGTTCGGTCCGGTGTAGGCGCCGACGAAACCGGTGCTGACCGTCGCGTTCGGTTCGATGCGCGCGGAGCCGGTGACGGTGACCGCCTTCCCGGTCTGCGCCCACGTCGCGTTCCAGCCCGACGACACCTGTTGCAGGTCGGTGGGCCAGGTGAAGTTCAGGGTCCAGTCGGCGATCGGCTGCGTGCCGCCGTTCGTGATCTCGACGTTGCCGACGAACCCGCTGGCCCAGTCGGTCACGTTGGACAGCCGGACCGTGCAGGTGCTCTGCGCCGGGCTGCCGGTGGTGAGGGTGAGCGGGGGAGAGGCCCACGACAGCGCGCCCGCGGCGTCCCTCGCCAGCACGTTGACCGTGTACCTGCTGCCGGGGTCGAGGTTTGCGACGGTGAACGAGGTTCCCGGCGTCTCGCCCCACTGCTCGCTGGTCGTGCCGAGCTGGCGGTGGATCTCGTACTTCACCGCACCGGGCACGGACGGCCAGGTGATCGTCGCCGTCCGGTCGGTGGTGGAGGCGCTGGGCTTGCCGGGCGCGGCGGGAAGCCGGGCCGGGTTCGACGGGTGCAGGACGAGCGTGGTGAGCGACAACGGAGGCAGCGTCCTGGTCGTCGCGCTGCCGTCCGTCGACGTCGTGACACCGGTGGCGCCGTTGGTGAACGTGTGGACGGTCGGCGCACTCGCGGACGGTGTGTAACCCGCGTAGTCGATGGCGACCGTGCGCGAGTTGTTCTCGTCGGAGTTGAGCAGCAGCACGGAGAGATCACCGTTCGGCCGGCGTGCCGCGTGCGCCCTGATCGCCGGATCGCCTGATCCCGCACGGACGAGCTGGTCGCCGGGGCTCGCGAAGAGACTCAGCATCTTCAGCGCGTGGTACGGCGCGAACGGCGTGTTGAGCGCCGGTTCGCAGGGACCGTTCTCCAGGCAGGTTCCGCTGGAGAGCAGGCCGAAGTCGTCGAAGTCGGGCTGACCGGCCACTGTGGACGCCTTGGTCGCTCCGTTGTGGACGTTCCACCAGTCGACGGTGAAGACGCCGTTCTCCAGCAACGAGGTGTAGGCCTCCGCCGCGAAGAGCGCGCCCGGCTGGGTGTTGCGGCCGTACGTGGCGTTCATCTCGGTCATGGCGATGCCGAGCCGGTCCGCGTCCGGTCCCGCGTACTGGGCGATCTGCTGGCGCAACAGGTACATCATGTCGGGGATCTGGTCGGTGCTCGCCAGGGACTGCGCGGTCGTGGACCCGCCGGGGTACCAGTGCACGATGACGAAGTCCACGTGCGGGCCCGCGATCGACAGCACCGTCTGGTTCCAGCTCGCGGCGTCCCCGGTGCCGACGATCGCGTCCGGCCAGTTCGCGGGGGTGGTGAGCACCGCGCCGACCTTGATCGTGGGGTCGGCCGCCTTCATCGCCCTGGCGAACGCGACGGTTTCCCTGGCGTACCCGGCGGGGCTGCGGTCCGGGTGGTTGTCGGCCTCCCAGCTGGCCCCGTAGTGCCCGTTGCCGTAGAGCTCGTTGCCGATCTCCCAGTACTTCACGCCGTAACCCTTGGTCACGTTGGCGTGGTGAACCCAGTCGGCGGCTTCCTGCGGTGTGCCGGTGCCGTAGTTGGCGATGATGATCGGTTGTGCCTGCGCCCTGCGCACACCGGCCATGAACGTGTCGAAGTCGGTGTTAGGCGCCACGTACCCGCCGGGGGCCGTGTGGTCCTTCCAGTGGTAGATGTCGCCGTACGAACCACCGGGATAGCGCATCATCCGCACGCCGGCGTCGCCGAGCAGGTCGTTCACCGCGTTCGTGCCGAGCTGGCCGTCCCAGATCGCGTGGTTCACGCCGATCGCGGTGTCCGGCACGGTCGCCAGCCCTGCCTTCGCGTTGACCACGACGGCGGCGTCCGGTGCGGCAGCCGCCACCCCGGGCAGACAGGCCGCGACGAGCGCGATCACCAGAAGGAGCCGGCGGCGTGCCATGCGCATCACGTCCTCGTCGTCGAGTCTGGGAGCGCTCCCAGACTCAGGCTTCGATCGCCGGTGGTCAAGACGGCGTTCGGAGCCTTCGACGAGTTTCCGTTGCCCTGCTCAGGTTTTACAGTGCCCGATGGTGCGCCGGCCGCGTCGATTCGAGTCGAACGGTGACGATTTTCGTTGGGGCACAAAGCATCCGTGCACAGCCGACGGCCCTGGACCCGCGCCCGAGTCCAGGGCCCGCGACGACACCCCGCACTGGTGCGTCGCTGTCGGTGCGGTCAGCGCTGGGTGACCGCACGCCAGTGGCCGGCGTTGTCCTCCGCACCTCGCCCAGGACGGTTTTCCTGGTACCACTCCACAATCCGCCGCCTGCCCGCGTCGGTGATGTGGTAGCCGAGGTGGTCACCGACGGGTGCCCAGATCAGTTCCGCCTCCAGAGCGCGCTTGATCGCGTCCGGGCGGCACATGCTCTGCAACAGCCACGGCCACACCATTCCCTGTGCGGTCATCCACAGCACGCGCAGAAGCGCCTCTTCCGGCAGCGCTGGAGCGTCGTCCGGTGACTCGTCGAAGAACCTGCCTGCCTGCATCCGCAACCCCCGCTCTGTTCTCACGCAGTGGTGAATACGGCCTGCTCCTGGCTGTGGTTCAGGCTGGAGAGGAATTACTTTCGCGTCGAATGCGTTCGATTCGCGCAGAGGTCAGGCGCTCGTTCTTCGCACCAGCGAGGTCGGCAGCAGGATCGACTGCGGCAGTTTCTCGTCGCCGGCGAGCTCGGCGAGCAGGCGCCAGGTCAAGGTGCGGCCGAACTGTTCGACGTCCTGCCGCACGGTGGTGAGCGGGGGCACGGCGGTCGACGCGAGCACCGAGTCGTCGAACCCCACGACCGCCACGTCGTCGGGGATCCGGTAGCCGCGCGCCTGCAGCACTCTCAACGCTCCCAACGCCATGATGTCGGCCGCCACGAACACCGCGTCGAGATCGGGAGCTCTGCGCAGCAGCTCCTCCATCGCCAGCGCACCGCTCTCCGGCGTGAAGTCGCTGTGCACCACCAAAGCCACGGACATGCCGTGCTCCGCGAGCCCGCAGCGCCACCCGCTGAGCCGGTCCATGCCGACGGCCATGTCGTGCGGGCCCGCGATCGTGGCGATCTTCTGGCGCCCCAACGAAACCAGCAAGCGCACCGCCTGCAACGCGCCGTTGAAGTTGTCCGAGTCGACGAACGGGACGGCGCCGCCCGCGAGAGGGCGGCCGCCCACCACGATGGGCAGCCCCGTCTCGTGCAGCGTGCGCGGCAACGGATCCTCGCCGTGCAGGCTCACCACCAGCGCGCCGTCGACGTGGCCGCCGGTGAGGTAGGAGACCTGGTCCTCGCCGTCGAGCGGCTGGTTCATCATCATCAGCAGCTGGACGTGCCGGCCCGCCAGCTCGGCGTGCACCCCGCGCAGCACGCCGGCGAAGAACGGGTCGGCGAGCACCCGGCTGCCCAGTTCGGAGATCACCAGCGCGATCGCGTTGGCCCTGCTGCCCGCGAGGGTTCTCGCGGCGTGGTTCGGGCTGTAGCCGAGCATCGCGATCGCGCGGTGCACCGCCTGGCGTGACCGCTCGCTGACGTACTTCTCGCCGTTGATCACCCGGGAGACGGTGGACTTCGACACCCCGGCCACGCGCGCGACCTCCTCGATGCGCGGGCCGGGGCGGCGACTCCTGCCTTCCGTCATGAGACGGTGACCAGCGCGTTGTCGCGGGCCACCCTGCTGAACCACCTCGCACTCATCTTCGGGGTCCGGATCTGGGTGGCGTAGTCGACGTGGACGATGCCGAACCTCTTCGCGTACCCCTCGGCCCACTCGAAGTTGTCCAGCAGCGACCAGCAGAAGTAGCCGCGCAGGTCGACCCCCGCCTTGATCGCCGTGTGAGCGGCGCGCAGGTGCGAGGCGATGTAGCCGGTCCGGTCGACGTCGTCGATCGCACCGTTGCCGGAGAAGTCGTCGCGGAACGCGGCGCCGTTCTCCGTGATGTAGAGCGGAAGCCGCGGGTAGTCGTGGTGCAGCCGCAGCAGCACGGTGGTGAGACCGTCCGGGTGGACTTCCCAGTCCATGTCGGTCCTGGGCGCGTCACGGCGGGGGAACGACGCGTGCTGCACGCCCACCCACGGCGACGGTCCGGGCTCGCTGCCGTTGGGCGACGAGCTGACGTAGTGCTCGGTGTAGTAGTTGACGCCGAGCATGTCCATCGGCGCCGAGATCACGCCGAGGTCGCCGTCGCGCACGTGCTCGCCGAACCCGAACGGCTCGAGGTCCGCGAGGATGTCGGCGGGGTACTCGCCGCGCAGCAACGGGTCCAGGAAGATGCGCTGCTGCAACCCGTCGAGCCTGCGCGCGACGTCGAGGTCCGAAGGATCACTCGGGTTCACCGGGATGATCGGGTACATGTTCAGCGTGATGCCGACCTTCGCCTCCGGTGCCGCGGCACGGATCGTGGTGGAGGCGAGACCGTGCCCGAGCAGCAGGTGGTGCACGGCGGCAACAGCGGCACGCGGGTCGGTGCGGCCCGGCGCGTGCACTCCCGACGCGTAGCCGAGGAACGCCGAGCACCACGGCTCGTTCAACGTCGTCCAGGTGCCGACGCGGTCACCGAGCGCTTCCACGGTGGCGGCCGCGTAGTCGGCGAACCGGAACGCGGTGTCGCGGTTGGCCCAGCCACCCGCCTCCTCGAGCTTCTGCGGCAGGTCCCAGTGGTACAGGGTCGGCCACGGCACGATGTCGTGCTCCAGCAACGTGTCGATCAGCCGCTTGTAGAAGTCGAGCCCGGCCGGGTTCACGTCGCCGCCGTCCGGCCGCACCCGCGGCCAGGCGATCGAGAACCGGTACGCCTTGAGCCCGAGATCGGCCATCATCGCCACGTCCTGCTCGAACCGGCGGTAGTGGTCGGCGGCGGGTTCACCGCAGTCGCCGCCGACCACCTTGCCGGGCTGCCGGCAGAACTCGTCCCAGATGGAGTCGGTGCGGCCGTCGAGCTCGGTCGCACCCTCCACCTGGAACGCAGCGGTGGCGGCTCCCCACAGAAAACCCTGTGGGAAAACAATGTTCTCCATTTTCACCCCTTGACGGCGCCCTGCATCACACCGGCGACGATCTGCCGCCCGAGCACGAGGAACACGATGAGCACCGGAACCGTTGCGAGTGTCGTTCCGGCGAGTACGAGCGAGTAGTCGACGTAGTACCCGCTTTGGAGCTTCTCCAGGGCCACCTGGAGGGTCGGGTTGTCGGCGTTCAACACGACCAGTGGCCACAGGAAGTCGTTCCAGGACTGCATGAACGTGAACACGCCCAGCATCGCGGCGGCAGGCCGGGCGGCGGGAAGAGCGACGTGCCAGAAAGTTCGCCACAGGCTGCAGCCGTCCATGCGGGCAGCCTCGACGAGTTCGTCGGGAACGGCGTCGAGCAGGTACTGCCTCATCCAGAACACACCGAACGCGGTGACGAGGTTCGGCACGATCACGGCTTCGAGCTCACCGGCCCAGCCGAACTCGGCCATCGCCATGTACAGCGGGATGATGCCGAGCTGGGTGGGCACTGCCAACGTTGCCACCACGAACAGGAACAGCGCACCGCGGCCGCGGAACCGCAGCTTGGCGAACGCGAACCCGGCCAGCGTGGACAGCAGCACCACCGACACCGTCACGGTCCCGGAGACGATGAAGCTGTTGGCCAGCGCCTTCCAGAACGGGATGGTGTCGAACACCCGCATGGCGTTGGAGAAGAAGTTCCCGCCGGGGATCAGCGTGAAGTCCCCGGTCAGCACGGCGTTGTCGCGGCTCGCGACCAGGAACGACCAGTAGAACGGGAAGGCCGAGCCGAGCACGAACGCGCCGAGCAACCCGTAGATCAGGAAAGACGGTCTGCGGGTCGTCATCGCACC
The DNA here is from genome assembly GCF_042649515.1 of Lentzea rhizosphaerae. Lineage (NCBI taxonomy): Bacteria > Bacillati > Actinomycetota > Actinomycetes > Pseudonocardiales > Pseudonocardiaceae > Lentzea > Lentzea rhizosphaerae. The sequence goes on from NZ_JBHRZI010000044.1 coordinate 98,672, forward strand.
GCCCTCCTCGTGAGGAAGAAGTTGAGGGCGGCGACACTGATGATGATCAGGAACAGCACCCACGCGATGGCGGAGGCGTAACCGAGGTCGAGTCCCTGGAACGCCGACTGGTACAGGTAGAGCACGACGGTCTGGTACTGGTGCTCCGCGCCGCCACCGCTGCCGCCGGACGGCTCGAACAGCTTGGGCTCGGTGAAGATCTGCAGACCGCCGATCGTCGAGGTGACGATCACGAAGATCAGCGTCGGCTTCAGCAACGGCAGCGTGATGCTGAAGAACCGCCGCAGCGCGCTCGCGCCGTCGACGACCGCCGCCTCGTAGATGTCACGGGGGATGGCCTGCATCGCGGCGAGCACGATCAGCGCGTTGTAGCCGGTCCAGCGCCAGTTGACCATCGACGCGATCGCGATGTGGCTGCCGAACGTGTCGGCCTGCCAGTCGATCGGACTGATGCCCACGGCCGAGAGGACGTTGTTGACCAGTCCGTACTGCGGCCCGAACAGGTTGCCGAAGATGATCGTCAAGGCCACGAGGCTCGCGACGTAGGGGAGCAGGACACCCATCCGCCAGCCGGTGCGGGCCCGCAGGTTCTCGTTCAGCAGCGCGGCGAGGGCCACCGCGACGACGATCTGCGGACCACTGGAGAGAACGAAGATGCTGAACGTGTTGAACAGCGCGTTCCAGAACTGGTCGTCCGCGAACAGCGTCTTGTAGTTGTCGAGGCCGATGAACGTCGGTTCGTCGGCGCCGACCTCCCAGTCGAACAGGGAGACGTAGGCCGTGTACAGCAACGGGAACATGCCGATCGCGCCGAACAGGAGGAAGAACGGCGCGACGAACAGGTACGGCGAGACCTTCGTGTCCAGCTTGGACAGACGGTGCCGCCGCGGGGGCCGCGGGCG
>NZ_JBHRZI010000044.1:99604-159395 GCF_042649515.1 Lentzea rhizosphaerae
GGAAGAACGGCGGTCACTACTTGGCCGCCTTCTGAGCGCCTTCGACGGCGGTCTTCCAGGCCTCGTCGGCGGTCTTGCCCTGCTCGACCGACTGCAGCGCCGGGCTGAACACCGTCTCCTGGATCTGGCCGTCGGCCGGGCCCTTGTACTGCGCGGACGTGACCTTCTTGGCCTGCGTGGCGAACAGCGCGCCGGCCTTGACGTCACCGAAGTAGGCGTTGGTCTGCTCCAGCAGGGCCGGGTCGCTCAGAGCCTTGACCTGGCTCGGGAACGTGCCCTTGGCCTTGAACGCCTTGATCTGCTGCTCCGGAGCCGTCAGCCACGCCGCGAGCTCTGCGGCCTTCTTGGCGTTCTTGCTCTGCTTCGGCACGCTCAGGTACGAGCCACCCCAGTTGCCGCCACCGTTCGGGAACGCGTCGGTGACCGCCCACTTGCCCTTGTTCTCGGGGCCCGCCTGCGACTCGACCACGCCCAGCATCCACGACGGGCAGGTCTTGGTGGCGAACTTGCCGAGCTTGAAGCCGGTGTTCCACTCGGGGCTGAACGCCGCGAGCCGGGCCGACTGCCCCTTCGAGACAGCGGTGGTCACCGCGGTCCAGTCGGCCTTGATGTCGGGGTTGGTGTCCACGACGAGCTTGTCGGACTTGTCGTAGTAGCCGACCTCGTGCTGGTTGTGCATCGCGTTGAAGACCTGGGCGGCGCTGTCGAACCAGGCGACACCCGGAACCTTGGCGATGAACTGGTCACCGGCCGCGAAGTACGCGTCCCACGTGGAGAAGAGCGCCTTCACGCCCTCCGGGTCCGACGGCAGACCGGCCTGCGCGAACAGGTCCTTGCGGTAGCACATCGCGAGCGGGCCGATGTCCGTGCCGTAGCCGATCAGCTTGCCGTCCTTGGTGGTGACGGCCTCGGTCTTCCACTTCAGCCAGCGGTCGGCCTCGACCGCCGGGCCGATCTCCTTGAGATCGTTGAACTGGCTGGACTTCGACATCACCTGGCTGAGGTAGCCCTCCTCGATCGCCTCGATGTCGGCGAGTCCGGAGCCGGCGCCCAGCTTGGTGAACAGGTTCTGGTGGTGCGGCTGACCCTGTCCGGTCTTGCGCTGAGTGATCTTGACGTCCGGGTGGGCCGCCTCGTACTCCTTGAACAGGTCCTCGTAGCCGAACTCGTTGAACGTGGCGATCGTGAGTTCGGTTTTTCCGTCCCCGGACTGACTGGCCCCGCCCGACCCGCACGCAGTGGTGGCGGCGGCGGACACGGCGGCACAGATCAGCACGCTGACCCAACGGTGTCGCACGGGAGAACTCCTCTGGTCTCGGCGGGCGGGTTCTGGGAGCGCTCCCAGATGCGGCAGAGTGTCGCCCTGGATTCAAACGTGTGTCAAGCCACACTCCTGGCGACACCAGGCAGTTTCGGGCCTGGACACCCGGATGACCTCGCCATTCATGGCTCAGGTCACAGTTGGGACAACTGGGAGCGTTCCCGGAAGTGTGTCCGATGGGTTAACACTGAGTGCTTCTTCAGGTACGCACCGCGTCAGTGACGTGTGGTCCAGGCAGCCGAAGGACGGTGTGGACGCACGGACCAACGGGTGACGGCGGCGCTCAGGCCGGCGCGTGGTTCGCCTCGGCGCATGCAGCAACAGTGCCGCGCCGTTCGGCCGCGGCGAGTGCTCCGGGTCGACCTGCGCGCAACCCGGACAGCAGTCTGGTCGCTACGCGACCTCAGGTTGATGAACGGCGCTTTTGTCCACCTCAGGTGGACAAAAGCGCCGTTCATCCACGTCGGGGTCTGGGCCGGCGAGGGTGGAGGTCAGGCGCTCGCGCGACGCACCAAAGAGGTCGGCAGCAACAGCGACGGAGGCAGGCCTTGCTCGCCGGCGAGCTCGCCCAGCAGCCGCCACGTCATCGTGCGGCCGAGCTGTTCGACGTCCTGCCGCACCGTGGTGAGCGGCGGCGTCGCGGTCGAGGCGAGCAGCGAGTCGTCGAACCCGACCACCGCCACGTCCTCCGGCACCCGCCTGCCGCGGGCGTGCAGCACCTGCAACGCGCCCAGCGCGATGATGTCCGCCGCGACGAAGACGGCGTCGATGTCGGGCGCGCGGTCGAGCAGCTCGGTCATCGCCTGGGCGCCGCTCTCCGGCGTGAAGTCGGCCTCCACCACGAGGTCCGCGGAGAGCTTCGCCTCGCCGAGGCCCCGGCGCCAGCCGCTGAGCCGGTCGAGGCCCGCCGCCATGTCGCGCGGGCCGGCGACGGTCGCGATCCTGTTGCGGCCCAGGGACACCAGGTGGCGCACGGCGTCCAGGCCGCCGGTGAAGTTGTCGGAGTCCACGAACGGCACGGAGGCGGCGCCGAGCGGGCGGCCGCCGACGACGACCGGCAGGCCGATCTCGTGCAGCAGGTTCGGCAACGGGTCGTCGCCGTGCAGGCTCACCAGCAGCGCTCCGTCGACGTGACCGCCCGCCAGGTAGCCGAGGAGGTCGTCGTGGTCCTCCGGCCGGCTGAGCATCAGCAGCAGCTGGATGCGCCGCCCGGAGAGCTCCGCGTGCACGCCGCGCAGCACCCCCGCGAAGAACGGGTCGCCGAGCACCCTGCTGCCCTGCTCGGACACGATCAGCGCGATGGCGTTCGCCTTGCTGCCCGCGAGGGACCGGGCGGCGTGGTTCGGGCTGTACTTGAGCCGGGTGATCGCCGTGTGCACGGCGTCGCGGGCCTTGGCGCTCACGTACTGCTCGTCGTTGATCACCCTGGAGACCGTCGACTTGGACACACCGGCCAGCCGGGCGACCTCATCGATCCGCGGGCCGGGTCGTCGCTGCCGGTCAATCTCCGTCATGCCGCACATCGTAGGAGTCAGCGGTCGTCAGTTCGAACTCGACCGAACCTGCCGCGTGTCGGCCGTGAGAGCGCGTCCCCGGTACGCCGCTGTACCGGGGACGCGGGAGGGCCGGCCAGGGGCCGGGGTTGGGCTCGGCGCGGGACGCCTGGGCGCGCAGAACGCCCCGCTCCGAAGATCGTCAGGGCTCGGCACCCCACGCGAGGGCACCGCCGGTGTGCGCGGTGACCCGGTCGAAGTCCGTGAGCCCGTTGCTGATCCGGTAGCTGTGGTCGTCGGACTGGGTGAAACCGGACCAGTCGGACTTCGCGACCCGCACCTGGATCTCGCCCGTGCTCGCACCGGCGGCGAGGCTGCCCGCGGTGAAGGACACCTCGAGGTACGCGTCGGCTCCCGGACGGGCGGTCGAGAGCTTGACCACGCGTGCCTGGACGCCCGCACATCCCATCTGTGCCCAGTCGCACCACACTTGGTAACTCGGGGACGGTGCGTCGCCGGTGAACCAGTACCGCAGCGTCGTCGTGGCGAGGCCGACCGGTGCGGTGCCGCGGTTGGTCAGCTGGAGCGTGGCGGTGATCTGGTTCGACGTGGCCGCGCCGGTGCCCCTGTGCTGCGCCGTCAGCGTGCTTCTCACGCCCGGCAACGTGCGTGTGGTGACCGGTGTGCTCGCGGCCGAGACGTTGCCCGACGCGTCCTTCGCCCGCACGGCGAACGTGTACTGCGTGTCGGGCGTGAGACCGGTGACCTGGAGGCTGGTCGTGGCCGACTGGCCGACGACCGTGGTGCCGGTGAGGACCTCGTACCCCGTGACGCCGATGTTGTCGGTCGACGCGGTCCAGCTCAGCGTGACGCTGGAGCTCGCGGCGTTCGAGGCGGTCAGTCCGGTGGGGACGGTCGGCGGGTCGTTGTCGGTCACGCCGCCGCCGGGCTCGGTGCCCCACACCGTCCTGCCGTCCTGGCGCAGCACGACCCTGTCGGTCTGGACGACCGTGTTGCCGCTGCCCAGCCCGACGTAGGACCAGTCGTTGGCCGGATCCCACGTCCCGGTGCTGGTGATGCGGAACTGGACTTCCTTGCGGTACGCGGACTGCCCGGCCGGAGCCACGCCGGAGCACGGGATCTCGACGTAGTAGATCGAGCCGCGGTGTTGCACGGGTGAGCTTGCCGCGCCGCACTGGTTGTAGTTCGTGGTGACGCTGATCTGGCTCGGCGTGGTGGTTCCGTCGAGCGTGAAGTAGTAGCGCAGGGTGCCGTTGAACGTCCTCGCCGGCCAGGCGGTCCTGTTCAGCACGAACGCCTTCACCTCGGTGAACTGGGTGGCGCTCTGGTTCACCGACGCCTGCACGGTGAGCTCCGGCCCGTCCGGCGTCTCGGCGACCGGGAAGGTCGCGAGCGGGGTGCCGCCGAACTCCTTGTACAGCCGGGCGAGCGCACCGGTGAAGCCCGCGTTGTAGTCGAGCGCGACCTCGTTCATCACGTAGTCGCTGCGGCTGTCGGTGTAGGCGTCGTTGTTGGTGCTGGGGCCGCCGACCAGTGCGCCGTAGAGCACGTGCCTGCTCGTGACGGGTTCCTGGATGCTGTCGGCCCACGACCCGTGCGCGGTGCGGTGGTGCGGGTTGCGCGGCGGGTTCGTGCCGAATCCGACCACGTAGCTGGAGTTGCGTGGGTTGTCGCCGAGCGCGTAGTTGATCTGCCGCACGCCGAAGTCGTGGTAGGTCCTTGCCCTCGCACTGTCGCGTGTGGACAGCCAGTCCGAGTAGGTGAGCGCGGCGAACGCGGTGTTGGCCGCGTAGCGCAGTGAGCCCCAGCTGTCGAGGACCGCCTGGCCGCCGGGGGAGTAGCGGACCTTGTTGCCGTTGTACCCGGTGGTCCAGAAGTCCAGCCAGCGGTTGGCGTCGGTGACGTAGGTCTGCTCGCCGGTGAGCTTGGCCATCAGCACGTAGGCGCCGTAGGACTTGTCGTCCCACGCGATGGTCCACCGGTAGGAGCGTTCCGAGCTCTGCGGTTCGGTGCCGAGCTTCTGGTACTCCGCCCTGGCCTTGGTCAGGTAGCCCGCGTCACCGGTCGCGCGGTGCAGCCAGATCGCACCCCACACGAGCTCGTCCTGGTAGCCGCTCCAGGAGTTGTAGAAGTTCGCGGCGTCGGTGATGCACGAGCTGTACTTGCCGCGGTAGGTGTCGGCGAACGAGTAGAGCTGCTTGGCGTGGGTGAGGAGTGTGGCCGCGTAGGACGGATCGGTGTCCTTGAAGACCATCGACGCCGACGCCATCGCGGCCGCGTACTCGCCGGCGAGGTCGGAGCCGGGGCACGAGGTGTCCACTTTGTACGACGGCCGTGCCATCGGCATGACCTCCGCCGATCCCCACCAGGCGTGGTCGGGGTTGCCCGCACCGACCTGCCCGTAGACGACGTTGGGGGACGGGTGCGCCTTGATGATCCAGTCCGTGCCGTGCCTGAGGTTCGCCATCAGGTGCTGGAGCTGGCCGGAACTCGCGTAGGCGTCCCGGTTCTCGACGGCTCCCCAGGCGAGCATGGACACGCTGAACGCGAAGGGCAGCCCGAACTTCACGTGGTCGCCCGCGTCGTAGAAACCGCCGGACAGGTCGAGTCCGGCGTCCGAGCCGTCGCGCAGCGCCGAGTCCGCGCGCCAGCTCACCCTGTTGTCCGGTGACAGCTTTCCTGACCGCTGCGCGTCGTAGAACCAGATCGACTTCTGCAGCGCCTCGGCGTAGTTGAACGCGGGCGCGGCGGCCGATGGTGACGCGAGTGGACCGGCCAGCCCCGCGACCAGCACGAGGAGGACGGCTGTCACAGCTCTCGACATGCGACTCTGCACGTGAGCCTCCGATGACAGGAGTTCGAAGCGCTGCCTGGGAGCGCTCCCAGGTCCGGGACTGTAACGGTCACGAAAGCGTTCCGACAGGGGGTGGAGCTGAAATGCCGTCATGATTTTTTCCGGTTTCCCACCGGAATGTCGTACGTGTTCGACAATTCGACTCGAATGCCGCTGAACTGCATGGCGAGGTTCGCCCGCTGTTCGACCACAATTCGACGCGCTCTTCCCCGGTTCTCGGTCGTGTCGTTACAGTCCGCCTCATCTGGGAGCGCTCCCAGATTTCGGGAGGTGTCTGATGACCGGACGGCGCAGCGTCGCGCTGGCGGCGGCTTTCGTCTCGGTGGCCGTGACCGTCGGCCTGGCGGTGGTGGCCCCTGCCGCCGCCGCACCGGGCTGCCGGGTGGACTACGCGGTGGCGAGCCAGTGGCAGAACGGCTTCACCGCGAACGTCGCCGTGACCAACGTCGGCGACCGCGTCAACGGCTGGCGGCTGACCTGGACGTGGCCGTCCGGCCAGCAGGTGACGCAGGCCTGGAACGCCACCGTCACGTCGTCCGGCAGTCAGGTCACGGCGACCGACGCGGGCCACAACGCGGTGATCGAGCCGAACGCCACGGTGTCGTTCGGGTTCAACGGCAGCTGGTCGGGCACGAACACAGCGCCGCAGTCGTTCGCCCTCAACGGGGTCACGTGCACCGGCAGCCCCGGCACACCTCCGACGACCACCACGACCACGGGAAATCCGGTGCCGCCGGGCGACGCGATGGCGCGGGTGGCGGCGATGCAGCCGGGCTGGAACCTGGGCAACACGCTGGACTCGACCGGCAGCGACGAGACGTCGTGGGGCAACCCGCGCGTCACGGAAGCGTTGCTGGACAACGTGAAGGCGCAGGGCTTCAAGAGCATCCGCATCCCGGTCACGTGGGGCCAGCACCAGGGACCGGCACCGGGCTACACGATCGAGGCGGCGTACCTGAACCGCGTCAAGGAGGTCGTCGGCTGGGCGCTCGCCGACGGTTTCCAGGTGATGATCAACATCCACCACGACTCCTGGCAGTGGATCGCGGCCATGCCGTCCGACCGGACCGGCGTGCTCGCCCGCTACAACGCGATCTGGACCCAGCTGTCGGCGGCCTTCAAGGACTCCCCGGCGGCACTCGTGTTCGAGAGCGTGAACGAACCGCAGTTCACCGGCAGCTCGGGCGACGCGCAGAACGCGCAGCTGCTGCACGAGCTGAACGCGTCGTTCCGCGACATCGTGCGCCGCTCGGGCGGCACCAACGCGAACCGCTTGCTCGTGCTGCCGACCCTGCACACCTCGTCCGAACAGGCACGGCTCGACGAGCTCGCGACCTCGATCCGCGGCTTCAACGACCCGAACCTGATCGCGACGGTGCACTACTACGGCTACTGGCCGTTCAGCGTGAACGTGGCCGGCGGGACGCGCTTCGACGCGACCGCGCAGAAGGACCTGACCGACTCGTTCGACCGCGTGTACAACACCTTCGTCGCCCGCGGCGTCCCCGTGATCCTGGGGGAGTACGGCCTGCTGGGCTTCGACCGGCACACGGGCACGATCGAGCAGGGCGAGAAGCTGAAGTTCTTCGAGTACTTCGGCCACTACGCGCGCACGAAGAAGATCACGACGATGCTGTGGGACAACGGCCAGCACTTCGGCCGAACGTCCTTCCAGTGGAGCGACCCCGAGCTGATCGCGCAGATCAAGTCGAGCTGGACGACCCGTTCCGGCACGGCGTCGAGCGACCTGGTGTTCAACGCCCGGTCGAGTGCCGTGAGCTCGAAGACGATCACGTTGAACACCAACGGAACCGCGTTCACCTCCCTGCGCCACGGCACGACGGAACTGGTGCGCGGCACCGACTACACGATCTCCGGCGACCAGCTCACCCTGACGGCCTCGGCGCTGACCCGGCTGAGCGGCTCGCGGAACTACGGTGTCAACGCGGTGCTCTCGGCCCACTTCTCCCAGGGCGTGCCGTGGCGGATCAACGTCATCACCTACGACACACCGGTGCTGTCGGCCGCGACCGGCACGACGAGTTCGTTCGCGATCCCGACGGCCTTCCGCGGCGACCAGCTCGCCACGATGGAGGCGAAGTACGCGGACGGCTCGAACGCGGGCCCGCACAACTGGACTTCCTTCAAGGAGTTCGACCGGACCTTCGCCCCGAACTACACCACCGGCGTCACCACGCTCACGCCGGAGTTCTTCGCCGAGGTCAACGACAACGCGCGGGTGACGCTCACGTTCCACTACTGGAGTGGCGCTGTCGTCACCTACTACGTGACTCGCTCGGGCAGTTCGGTGACCGGGAGCTCGGGCTCGTAGGATCGTCCACGTGGAACTGAAGGACGCACTGGCGGACCGGGTCGTCGTGCTCGACGGCGGAATGTCGACGGCACTGGAGCTGGCCGGGCACGACCTGTCCGACGCGCTGTGGTCGGGCAGGCTGCTGCTCACCGACCCCGACGCCGTGCGCGACGCCCACCTGGCGTTCTACCGCGCGGGCGCCGAGGTGGCCATCACGGCGAGCTACCAGGTGACCTTCGAGGGCTTCGCCAAGCAGGGCATCGGTTCCGCGGAGACCGCCCGCCTGCTCCACGCGAGCGTCGCGCTGGCCCGTTCCGCCGCCTCCTCAGTGGACGGACAACGCTGGGTAGCGGCGTCGGTGGGCCCGTACGGCGCCATGCTCGCGGACGGCTCGGAGTACCGCGGCCGCTACGGCCTGAGCGTGGCGGAGCTGGTGGACTTCCACCGCCCCCGCATCGAGACGCTGGTGGAGGCCGCCCCGGACGTGCTGGCCGTCGAGACGATCCCGGACGTCGACGAGGCAGCGGCCGTGCTGGAGGTGGTCAGGGGCAGCGGCGTGCCGGTCTGGCTCTCCTACAGCATCCGCGGCGACCGCACGTGCGCCGGCCAGCCGCTGGAGGAGGCGTTCGCGGTGGCCGCGGGCGTCGACGAGGTGATCGCGGTCGGCGTGAACTGCTGTCCGCCGGAGGACGTCGCCCACGCGGTGTCGGTGGCGTCGGCGACGGGGTTGCCGGTGGTGGTGTACCCGAACAGTGGTGAGGAGTGGGACGCGGCGGAGCGGGCTTGGACCGGGGACGGGACGGGGTTCGCTGGGCTGGCCGGGGAGTGGACGGGGCACGGGGCGCGGTTGGTTGGTGGGTGTTGCCGGACCGGGCCGGACGCGATCGGGGTGCTCGCGGGCGCGTTGGCGGGTGAGCGGAAGGCGTAGTCGCTGTTGTCCGGGGAGCTTCATAGTGATGGCCGTCTCGGACGCGCGACTGTACTGAGGTCGAACGGTCAGGACGCACACGGCGTGTCGCCGGCGTGTCGCCCTCGGCTGTTTGGCGCGAAAAGCACGTCCGGGCCGATAGATGGCCCGAACGTGCTTTTCGCGCCAAACGCGTTCGAGTCGAACGATCACGCGACTCCGCTCAGAATGGCGTTGATCATGCCCTGCTGTGTAACGGTGACGGACGCCCGGTTGAACAACCCGAACCCGTACTGGCCGTTGTAACCGTTGTCCCAGTAGACGGGAGCCGCACCGTACTTCTTGGCCGTGGCCGCGACGGCACGCACGTAGTCCGCGCGGTACCGGGGGTTCGAGGAGTCGGCGAAGGCCTTGTCGATCGCGCCGTACTCACCGACGACCGCCGGGTAGCCCTTGGTGACGAACTTGTCGTAGACCTTCTTCATCTGCGCGTCCAGGAAGTCCTCCTGGCCCCACGTGGACTTCTTGGCCGGATTCGTCGACCCGCGTCCCCACTGCGTGATCTTGGTGCTCTCCTCGCCCGTGAAGTCCCACGGGTCGTAGTAGTGCACGGAGATCATGAGCCGTTGCTCGTTGCTCGGGATCGAAGGCGAGCGGTACCGGTCGGTCGGCAGCACGAAGCCGTAGTTGCCCGTCGTGTAGTCGATGTTCGTGTTCCAGCCCGGCACGAGCAGCCACCGCGAGCTGTTGTTCCCGCCGGTCCTGCGCACGGTGTCCACGAAGATCTGGTTGTAGGCGTTGATGTTCGAGTAGCACGGCTGGGTCGGCGCGCCCCACTGCCCGTCGAAGTTCTCGTTCATCGACTCGAGGATCAGGCGCTGGTCGTAGCTCGCGAACCTGGTCGCGATCTGTTGCCAGACCTTCTGGTACTTGTCCTTGATCGCCGTCTGGTTGCCCGCGTCGCAGATGAGCCACGCGCCGTTGACGGTCTTGTACCCGTCGCCGTGCATGTTGATGAGCACGTGCAGGCCGCGGTTGTAGGCGTAGTTCACGACCTGCTGGATCCGGTTCAGCCACGCGGCGTCGATCGTGTAGTTCGGGCCGGGCCCGATCTTGTTCAGGTAGGACACCGGGATTCGGATCGTCTTGAATCCGGCGGCTTTCACCTTGTCGACGAGTGCCTGCGTGATGACGGGCTGGCCCCACGCCGTCTCGCTCGGAACTCCGTTCGAACTGGCCTCCATCTGGTTGCCCAGGTTCCAGCCCGCCCCCATGTCGGAGACGATCTGTGCCGCGTTGAGCTGCACGTCCGCCGATGCGGGATTCGTCAGCCCGGATCCGGCGATCGCCAGTGCCGCGGCCAGAAGAGCGACTTTGATCTTCCGTGCCTTCGAGACCATGGGTGTTTCTCCCCGGGAATTGGAAAGCGCTTTCCGAAACCGTAGGGCGGTGTTCAGCAGGTCGTCAACATTTCACCAACAATTTCGACCACGGTGTCGCGGAAATCGCGAAACTGGTTCGACGAATCGACTGTCGAACAAAAAGAACCCGCGCGCCCGAAGAGGGCGCGCGGGTACGTGCGAGGTCAGACGCGAAGACCCCGGCGCAACGCCTCCACCTCGTCGGCGAACATCCGGCGGGTGATCGCCGCGCTCTCGATGAACGAGGAACCGTGGAACGTGGCGGGGTAGTGGCGGAGCTCGGTCGGCACGCCGGCGTGCGCGAGGCGGCGGGCGTACTCGATGCCCTCGTCGCGCAGCGGGTCGTACTGGCAGGTCGTCACGAAGGCGGGCGGCAGGCCGGCGAGGTCGGTGGCACGGGCGGGAGCGGCGTAGGGGGAGACGTCACCGGGCTCGGCGCCGAGGTAGCTGGCCCAGCTGAAGATCGCGTTGGGGCGGTTCCACAGCGGGGTGTCGACGTAGTCGCGCATCGACTCCGTGTCGAGGCGGTCGTCCAGCTCGGGGATGCCGAGGTACTGGAAGCACAGCTCGGGGCCGCCGCGGTCGCGCGCCAGCAGCACGGTTCCCGCGGTGAGGCCGCCACCGGCGCTCTCGCCGCCGACGCCGATCCGCGCCGGATCGATGCCGAGCTCCTCCGCCTTGGCCGCGACCCACTTCAGTGCCGCGTAGCAGTCCTCGACGGGTGCCGGGAACGGGTGTTCGGGCGCGAGCCGGTAGTCCACCGACACGATGACGATGCCGAGCTCGTCGGCGAGCCGCAGCACGTGCGCGTGGAACATGTCCAGGTCGCCGAGCACGAACCCGCCGCCGTGGATGTACACCAGGCCCGGCACGGGTGCCTCGAGGTTCGCCGGTGTGTAGATCCGGACCGGCACGTCGGGGGCATCGGACGGACCGGGGACCGTCGTGTCGCGGACGTCGATCGGGTTCGCCGGCTCGTAGGACGGCATCACATCGCTCAGCTGGGCCTGCCCTGCGCGAGCGGTCAGGAGAGCGTCGTAGTCCTCCAGGACCACCCCCGGCAGCATGTCGAGCCAGGGGAGCAGTTCGGGGTCGATGGCGTAGCTCATGAAGCGATCCTCGGCTCTGGACGGCGGGGCGGGCAGCCGACACGTGGCGGGCGTTCGGGGCACCTCACCAGCCACCTGTCGGGGTTATGGTGACGGGATGAGAGGCCTGTTGCTGAGGTTGTCCGGGCTGGACGCCGACGCGGAGAACGCGGTGCGGGTGATCGGGTTCTTCGATCGCCTCATCACCGAGCGCGCGGGCCTCGACACCCTGGTGCGCAGCACGTCCGAGCTCGCCGGCTGCCCGGTCGGCCTGCACGCGCCGGGACAGGGACTGTGCCTGCGGGCCGACGCGGGTGGTGCCGTCACGACGGGGCCGGTGCCGGCGCGCGCGGCGGTGCGGCCGTTGGAGGGCGGCGTCGAGGTCTGGGTCGCGCGCGCGGGCTCGCCGGCACCGCTGGACGACATGCTGCTCGAACGGTTCGCGATCGCCGCCGCCGTCCTGCTGGAGCACTCGAGCGTTCCGCTGCCGGAGCTCGGCGATCCCGCGCTCGTCGAACTCGTTCTCTCCGAGGGCGTCGGCACCGCGGAACGGTCGCGCGCCCTGCACCTGCTCGGCATCGGCGCCACGGCACCGTTGCGGGTGCTCGCGACGACCGGTGAGGTGGCCGGGCGGTCGGTGCAGCTGGGTTCGGTCAGAGCGGTGCTCACGACGGAGGTGCCGGACGTGACCGGGCGCCTCGGCATCGGCCCGCTGCTGCCCGCGATCGACGCCGCGAAGTCGTGGCAGGCCGCGCGCACCGCGCTGCAGTACACATCGGACGGTGAGCCGGTCGTGTGGTGGGAACGGCTCGGCAGCCTCGCCCTGATCGCCGAGCGGGTCGACCGCGCGGACATCGCCGCACTTCCGGACGTCCGCGCGCTCGACGGGCTGGCCGCGGAACCAGGCATGATCACCGTGCTCGACGCGCTCTGCGTCACCGGCTCGGTGCGACAGGCCGCGGTCGCGTTGCACCGCCACCACAGCACGATGACGGCACGCCTGGCCCGCGCCGAGTCGGCACTCGGGTTCGAGCTCGACTCGGCGCCGGGACGGTTCAGGCTCCACCTGGCGTTGATGCTGCGACGGGTGCGCGACAACTCGGAGTGATCTCCTGGCGGTGCAGCCTGGCTTGCTTGGGCATGTTCCAGCCCAGCACGCCGACCACCTCGCCGCCGCGGTGGTACCGCACCACGAAACGACGTTCGGCCAGGCTTCCCTCCACAACGGACGCTCCCGGCGCGACGAACCCGTGGACGTGGATCTTCGCGTCGAACTGGTCGGTCCAGAAGTACGGCACGGGTGTGTAGGGCTGGTCGGCGCCGAGGACGTTGCCGGCGACGGCGATGGCCTGCTCGGTGGCGTTCGTCCGGTTCTCCAGCCGCACCAGCCTGCCGAGCGTCTCGTGGTGCCAGCGGGCGACGTCGCCGACGGCCCAGATGCCGTCGGCGGCACGGCAACGGGAGTCGCACACGACGCCGTTGCCGAGCACGAGTCCGCTGTCCTGCAACCAGTCCGTCGCCGGAGCGGAGCCGAACGCCACCACGACGAGGTCGGCGGGCAGCACCTCGCCGGTCTCCAGCAGCACGCCGTCGTCCTCGACCCCGGTGACGGCGGCGCCGAGCCTGAGGTCGACCCCGTGCGCGGTGTGCAGTTCGGCGAGCAGTTCGGCGACCACGGGCCCGAGCTGGAGCGCCATCGGCGCCTGCTGCGGGCCCGCCAGCGTCACCGCGACGCCCATCTGCCGTGCGGTCGCGGCGATCTCCGCCCCCAGCACACCGTCACCGACGACGACCGCGCGCTTGGCTTTCAGCAGGTCTGCGCGCAACGCCACCGCGTCGTCGAGCGTCCGGAGCGTGCGTTGGCCCGGCAACGTGCGCGGACGCAGACCCGTTGCCAACACGACGTTTTCGGCCTTGAGCACGCGCCCGGAAGCCGTGTGCACCGCCCGCTCGGCGACGTCGAGGTGTACCGCCGGGTCACCGAGCACGAACTCGGCGTCCAGGGCGGCGAGCGCTTCGGCCGGCCGGAGCTGGGCCTTCGCGGGCTCCCACGTGCCGGACAGGACCTGTTTGGACAGCGGCGGCCGGTCGTACGGCAGGTGCGGCTCGGCGCCGAGGATCGTCAGACGGCCGGTGTACCCCTTGCGGCGCAACGCCTCGGCGGTCGCGAGACCGGCGGCCGAGGCGCCGACGATCAGCGTCATTCGCTCACCGCGATGGCGGAGGCCGGGCACACGCTCGCGGCCTCATGCACGAGCGCGTGCAGCCCGGCCGGTGGCTGGGAGTCGAGCAGCACCACGATGCCGTCCTCGTCGCGCTGGTCGAAAACGTCAGGGGCGAGCAGCACGCACGTTCCGGCGCCGCAGCACTTGTCCTGGTCGACGGTGATCTTCACGTTCGATGTTCCTTCTACGAGTCGTTGGTGACCGGCGCGAGCCACATCCCGACGAGGGCGTCGACGAGGCCGGTCGCGGCGTCGTGCCAGCTGGCACGCGGCGTGGGGGTGTTCTCGGCGAGGGCGCGCTCGCGTTCGGCGATCATGTGCACGAGCAGCTGCCGGGACATGTCGAACCGCTCGGCCCGCACGTCGTCCGGCAGGTGCCGCAGGCAGGTCTCCAGGCCCGCCAGGACCCGCACCATCGACGGCGACGACTGCGTCTCGTCGACGATGATCGGCCGCAGCGTCGGATCCGTCATGACCTGCGCGCCGAACCGGGCGAACCAGGTGGGGCTGCCCACCTCCGCCAGGTGGTCCGTGACCGGCCGCACCAGGCAGGACAGCCAGTCGCGGACGTCCGTGCTGTCACCGATCTGAGCGAGCACCTGCTGCCGGCGCTCCTCGATCTGCGCCAGGTGCTTGCGGGCGATGGCGCGCACGAGGTCGGCCTTGGTGCCGAAGTGGTAGCCGACGGCCGTGTTGTTGCCCTGCCCGGCGGCCTCGCTGACCTGCCGGTTCGAGACAGCCAGCACCCCGTGCTCGGCGAACAGGCGTTCGGCCGCGGTCAGGATCAGCTCACGCGTGGCGTGCGCCCGCTCCGCCCTCGACGGGTTGTCGTCGACCTTGTTCATCACGTCACCATCGCACCGGTAGTTCCACGAGCCCGCCGACGACGAGCCCCTCGACTCGACGCAGATCATCCACTCCGACGGCCAGGTCGAGCGACGGGAGCTTGCGGAGCAGCACCTCGAGCACCACCTGGAGCTCGGTGCGCGCCAGCGGCTGACCGAGGCACGCGTGGGCGCCGGCGCCGAACGCCAGGTGCTGGTTGGGCGTGCGGGCCAGGTCCATTTCGGACGCCCGCTCGAACGCGTCCTCGTCCCGGTTCGCCGCGGCCATGCTGCACATCGCGGTGGTACCGCGCGGCAGGACCGTGCCGCCGATCTCGACGTCCTCGGTGATGTAGCGGGCCATGCCGAGACCGGCGTTGGCGTCCATGCGCATCGACTCCTCGACGGCGGTGCGCACCAGCGCCGGGTCGGCGAGCAGCGACTCCCACCGGCTGCGGTCCTCCAGCAGCATCGCGACCATCTTCGTGATCATGTTCGCGGTCGTCTCGTGGCCCGCGACCAGCAGTCCGATACCGGTGGCGATCAGCGTGACGTCGGACATCGGCTCCGGGTCCGCGATCAGTGCGCTGAGCAGGTCGTCGCCGGGGTTCTCCCGCTTCGCCGCGATGTGCGCGGCCATGTACATCCCGAACTCCAGCTCCGCGGCCTTCATCTCCTCCGCGGAGAAGCGGGTCATGCTGAGCATCGCGTCCGACCAGTGCGAGAACCGGTCGCGGTCGGCGTCGGGCACGCCGAGCATGTCGCAGATGACCCAGACGGGCAGCGGGAAACCGAGGCTCGCCTTGAGGTCCGCGGGCGCGCCCTTGGCGACCATGTCGTCGATCAGCTGCTCGGCCATCGCCGCGATGCCGGGGCGCAGCGCGTTCATCCGCTTGGCGGTGAACCACTTGCCGATGCTGCGGCGCCACGCCAGGTGCGCCTCGCCGTGCTGGGGGATCACCGCCGACATCTCGCTGTTGAAGATGCCGCCTTCCTCGGTGTCGGTCATGCGCGCGGCGTCGTCGCCGCGGGTCGGCCTGGTGAACCGCGGGTCCGACAGGATCGTCTTGACGTCCGCGTGCCGGGTGATCAGCGCCGCCTCGTCACCGCTGGCGAGTTGCACGTGCGCCACCGGACATTTCGCGCGCAGCTCGGCCCACTCGGCGGGCGGCTCCAGCGCGGCGTCGACGGGAAACGGGAACCGGGGCAGTTCGTCTACTTCGGACATTCGGGAGTTCCTTCGTGGTGGGAGCTGTCTCTCTTCTTCCAATCTGCCGACGCAGGTGAATTAAGTCAAGCGACTGACTTAGACTGGTGACGTGCTCCTCGAAGAAACGCGTCCGGTGACGCGCCCCAACGTGGTCGTGGCCGTGCTCGCGATGGGCGGCATCGTGGTGTCGCTGATGCAGACGCTGGTCATCCCGCTGCTGCCGCGGTTTCCGCAGCTCCTGGGCTCGTCGCCGGGGGACACGACCTGGCTGATCACCGCGACGCTGCTGGCCAGCGCGGTGGCGACACCCGTGGTCGGCCGGCTCGGCGACATGTACGGCAAGCGCCGCATGCTCCTCGTCAGCCTGGTCATGCTGGTGACGGGCTCGGTGATCGCGGCGCTGAGCCACTCGCTCGTCCCGCTGATCGCCGGGCGCGTCGTGCAGGGGCTCGCGGTGGGCGTCATCCCGCTCGGCATCAGCATCATGCGCGACGAGCTGCCTGCCCAACGACTCGCGTCGGCGACCGCCC
Organism: Lentzea rhizosphaerae; assembly: GCF_042649515.1. Classification (NCBI taxonomy): domain Bacteria; kingdom Bacillati; phylum Actinomycetota; class Actinomycetes; order Pseudonocardiales; family Pseudonocardiaceae; genus Lentzea; species Lentzea rhizosphaerae. Next base: position 115,812 of record NZ_JBHRZI010000044.1, read on the forward strand.
TGATGAGCGCCTCACTGGGCGTCGGCGGCGCCCTCGGCCTGCCCGCGGCGGCGTTCCTGGCCGAGCGGAGCGACTGGCACCTGCTGTTCTGGACCTCGGCCGCGGCCGGCGTGATCGTGCTGACGGCGGTCCTGATCTGCGTGCCGGAGTCGGCGGTGCGCAGCGGAGGCCGCTTCGACCTCGTGGGCGCGTTGGGTCTCTCCGTCGCGTTGGTCTGCTTGCTCTTGGGCGTGTCCAAGGCCTCGACGTGGAGCGGGGCCGCCACAGCAGGGTTGTTCGTCGGCGCGGCGGTGGCGCTGGGGTGGTGGGGCTGGTGGGAGCTGCGATCGGCCCAGCCGCTCGTCGACCTGCGCACCACGGCCCGTCGTCAGGTGCTGCTGACCAACGTCGCGTCGGCGGTGTTCGCGTTCTCGATGTTCGCCAGTCACTGGTGCTGCCGCAGATCCTCCAGCTCCCGGCGTTCACGGGCCACGGACTCGGCCAGTCGCTGCTGGTCACGGGCCTGGTGCTCGTCCCGTCCGGCCTGGTCATGATGGCGATGGCACCAGTGTCCGCGCGGATCACGACGGCCCGCGGCCCGCGCGCCACGCTGATGCTCGGCACAGTCGTGGTGGCGCTGGGCTACGGCACGGGCGTGGTCCTGATGTCCGCGGTGTGGCAGCTCGTCGTCGTGTCGGCGGTGATCGGCGCCGGCATCGGCTTGGCGTACGGCGCGATGCCCGCGCTGATCATGGCGGCTGTGCCGACGTCGGAGACCGCCGCCGCGAACAGCCTGAACACGCTGATGCGCGCGATCGGCACCTCGGTGTCCAGCGCGGTGGCGGGCGTGGTGCTGACGCAGGTGACGGTTCCGTTCAGCTTCAAGCTGATCATGGGGCTGGGTGCCGCGACCGCGCTGGTCGCGTGCGCGGTCGCGGCCTTCATCCCTAGGAGAAGAACTGCGTGAGCTCACGGGCCACGGCGTCGGGTTGCTCCTCAGCGAGCCAGTGCCCGGCGCCGTCGATCTGCACGGCCTTGAAGTCGATCGCCAGGTTCGGCAGCGCCGCCTTGAACTGCTCGAAGGACAGCACCGAAGCCAGCCCCAGCACCGGCGGCGTCAGCTTGGCGTAGGTCTTGCCGTCGGCGATGTCCTGGTGGAACGCCTGGTACCACCCGTTGCTCGCGCGGATGGCGTCCGGCGAGTTGTAGGCCCGCGCGTAGATCTGGCGCGACCGCTCGTCGATCGCGTCCGGGTTGAACGCGGTGTTCGCGAACAGCCAGTCGATCAGGTAGCGGAACCGTCCGGTCAGCAGCTGTTCGGGCAGCGTCTGGATCTGGTTGAACGCGAACCACCAGAGGCTGAACTGGCCGGGCGGCGGCAGCAGCGGGATCTGGTAGTAGCCCTCGTCGGGGTGCAGCACGTCCATGAACGCGACCTTGCGCGTGGCGGTCGGGTGGTTGGCCGCGAAGCTGAACGCGACCTGGCTGCCGATGTCGTGCCCGGCGATGCCGACCTTCTCGTACCCCAGGTGCTTCACGAGCGCGTGGATGTCGGCCGCCATCGTCTTCTTGTCGTAGCCGCCCGCCGGCTTCTCGGACCCGCCCATGCCACGCAGGTCGACCGCGATCACCCGGAACCTCGTGGCGAGCGCGGGCATGATCTGGTGGTACTCCCACCACGTCTGCGGCCAGCCCGGCAGCAGCACGAGAGGCTCGCCGCGCCCGCCCGTGACGTAGTGCAGGCGCACACCGTTGACCTGCGCGTGGTTGTGCTTGAAACCGGGCAGCTCCGCCTCGCGGTTCGTGTCGGCGGCGGCGACACCGGTGCCTGCTCCGAGTGCGACGCCCGCGCCCAGCGCGAACACACCGCGTCTGCTCAACTCTGACATTCTCAGACCCCCATCTGACGCCCGGCGCTCGCCGGGCAGGGGTGCAGCCTAGGTCGAGAAGCCCACCTCAACGAGTGAGTTGGTAGGCCACAGTTGGCCAGACGGCTCCCTTGATCTCCCGGTCCTGATCGCGTGCGGGATCACGGACGAACCCGGCGCGTTCGGCCACCTTGCGCGAGCCCGCGTTGTCGCGGTGGGTCCACAGCCGCAGCTCGGTCACGTCGTGGTTGGCGAAGATCCACGCCACGAACTCGGTGAGCGCCTTGGTGGCCAGCCCTCTTCCGCGTGCGTGCGCGGAGACCAGGTACGACACGTGGCCGATGCCGTCCTCGACGTCGACCGCCACGTTGCCGCAGCGCTCACCGGCGTCCTCGATGCAGAACGACGCCATACCCGGATTGCCTGGCAGCGCCGCGATCGCCTGGGCGACCTGTTCCTCGGTGATCGTGGGCGGGTCGCTGGTGTAGCGCTGCACCTCGGGGTCCTTCGTGACCTCGGCGTACCAGGCCGCGTCGTCGACGGTCCACTCGCGCAGCCTCACGTCAGCTCCGCCGAGTCCGTGAGCTGCAGCTTGCGCCGCGCCCGCTGGTAGAACGTCGTCATCCCCAGCCGCACCACACGGGCGGCGGCGGGGCGGGCGCGCAACGACACGCGGTCGCCCGGTGAGACGTAGCCAGCGACCATGCCGTCCACCTCGACCGCCAACCGGCCGCTGGACGGCAGGAGGTCGAGCTCCACGTCATCGCGCACGGACAGGACGACGCCCCGGCTGTAGGCCGAGTGCGGAGCGGCGGGCGTGACCAGCAGGGCCTCGACGGACGGGCTCGTGATCGGGCCGCCCGCGGAGAAGCTGTACGCGGTCGAGCCGGTCGGGGTCGCGACGATGACCGCGTCCGCGGCGTAGCTGACGAACGGCTGGCCTGCCACGCGGACGGCGACCCGTGCGCTGCCCTCGCCGGGGATGCGGACGACGGCGATGTCGTTGAACGCCGTCACCTTCTCGTCGCCGAAGATCGCGTCGACGGCCAGGCGCGGTTCGACGGTGAAGTCGTGGGCGTCGATCGCACTCAGAGCGGCAGGCAGGTCCGGGACGTCGACCTCGGCCAGGAAGCCGAGTTTGCCCAGGTTGACGCCCAGGACCGGCGCTCGTTCGCCGTCGGCCAGGCGCATGGCGCGCAGCATCGTGCCGTCGCCGCCGAGGCTCACGACCAGGTCGGCGCGTCGGCCCAGTTCCTCCGCCGAGACCGGGGTGGCCTCGCAGCGGAGTCGCTGGATCTCGTCGGAGATGCCGAGGATCTCGACACCGCGGTTCGTCGCCCAGCCGAGCACGGCCTCGACGGCGGCGGCGGAGTCTCGTTGCGGGTGCAGCACCAGGCCGGCGGCGTGCACGTCAGTTCGTCCTCTGTCGAGTCACGACGCCAGTCTGCCGAATTCCCACGGGTCGTGTGCGCTGAAGATCGTCACCTCGCTCGCGTGGTCGCGGGCCAGCGCCCTCAGCCGGTCCTGGGTGCTCACGCGCTGGTCGTGGTCGACTTCGGACCCGGTCTGCACGATGTCGAGAATCGGGTGCGGTTCGGGGTTTTCGTCCAGTTCGCGGTGGTAGTAGTAGGCGTCGCCGCAGTGCAACAACCAGCGCGAGCCGTCGTGCACGGCAACGCCGGTGTGGCCCGCTGTGTGGCCGGCCATCGGGACGAGCTTGATGTTCTCGGGCAGGCCGTCGAGCCGGATCGACGGGAAGCCGAACCACTCGCCGTCGGTGGATTCGTAGGTGCGCCACTGTGGACCGTGCGCCCAGTGCGCCGGGCGGTAGCGGCGGCTCGGTGCCTCCGCGATCGCCGCGCGCAGTTCGGCGGCCAGCACGTGGACCCTGGCGTGCGGAAAGTCCGGGAGACCGCCGCAGTGGTCGACGTCGAGGTGCGTGACGATCACGTCGCGGACGTCGGCGGGGTCGTACCCGAGCCGTTCGATCTGGCGGATCGCGGTCTCCTGCTCGTCCAGCACCGGCTGGGCCATCTCCACCCAGGCCGCGCCGAGGGTGTCGTCCGGGGTGCGGACGTCGTCGAGGCCGAGTCCTGTCTCGACGAGCACGAGTCCGCTGTCCGTGTGCACGAGCAGGCAGTGGTTCACGGCGTGTGCACTCGGCAGGCCTTCGTAGGTGGGGTCGATCTGGCGCACGGAACCGCAGTTCAGGTGGTGGATCTTCATGTGCGGAGGATGCGACTTGAATCGCGGTTCAAGTCAAGCCCTCAGCCGAACGGCCGATGTGGACGCCGCCGAACCGGCCGTTCGGCGTCAGGGGGTGGCCGCGAGGACGAGTTCGCCGTGGCCGCGCGTTCCTAGTTTGGCCACATGACCATCCTGCTCGCAGATCCGGTCGTGCGCGCCGTCCGCGTGCTCGACAACGGGGATCCGTTGGTACCACTGGACTTCGCGCCCGGCGTGCTGGTGCGCGAGTGCGTTGCGCGGCGGCTCGACGTGGCACGTGCGCTGCTTCCGTCCGGTGTGGACCTGCGCGTGATCGAGGGACACCGCAGCAGCGCCGACCAGAGCGCGATCATCGAGCGGTACACGGCGGAGCTGCGTGAGCTCCACCCCGCGGCCGACGCGGTCGAGCTGGATCGGCTCTCCAGCCGGTTCGTGGCGCCGTTGGCCGTCGCCCCGCACGTCGCCGGTGCGGCGGTCGACCTCACGCTCGTCACCACGTCCGGTGCCGAGCTGTGGATGGGTACGGCGGTCGACGCCACGCCCGAGGAGAGCGACGGCGCGTGCTTCTTCGCCGCGCCGGTGGACGCCGAGGCGCGGCGCAACCGGACGGTGCTCGCGGACGCGTTGAGCAGCGCCGGCCTGGTCAACTACCCGACCGAGTGGTGGCACTGGTCCTACGGCGACCGCTACTGGGCGTTGCTGAGCGGCGCTGACAACGCTGTCTACGGACCGGTGGAGGTGCCTGCGTGGGCGCGCTCGTGACGCGCCTGCACCAGGCGTCGGCGTCACCCTCGCTCTCCGTCGATCTCGCTGCGGTGGCGGACAACACCCGCCGGTTCGTGGCGCTGGCTCGCGGCGAGGTCATGGCCGTGGTGAAGGCGGACGGGTTCGGGCACGGTCTCGGCGACGTGGCCCGCACGGCGGTCGCCGCCGGCGCCACGTGGATCGGCGTCACGTCGCTGGCCGAGGCGGTGGCGGTGCGGGAGTCCGGTGTGGACGTTCCGGTGCTCAGCTGGCTCAATCCGGTCGACGTCGACGTCCGCCAGGCGGTGCGGTACGGGATCGACCTCAGCGTGCCGGGCCTCGAGCACCTGGCCGCGGTCGAACGGTCCGGTCCGGTGCGTGTGCACCTGCAGCTGGACACCGGGATGGCGCGTGACGGCGCCGCGCCGGAGGAGTGGCTGGCGTTGATGTCGGCCGCTCGTCGTGCGGAACTGGCCGGGAACGTCTCGGTCGTCGGAGTGATGGGACATCTGCCGTGCGCCGACACGCTTGGAGCGAATGAGCCCGGGAAGCGCGCGTTGCTGCGTGGCGTCGAGATGGCGCGCCAGGCCGGGTTGCGGCCGTCGGTGCGGCACCTGGCAGCCACGAGCGCGGCGCTGACGGACCCCGGAACACACCTGGACGTCGTCCGGATCGGGGCCGGGCTGGTGGGGATCGACCCGTCCGGGACCACCCCGCTGCGTTCGGCGTTGCGGTTCACGGCGCCGGTGGTCCAGGTGCGGCGCGTGGCCGCGGGCACCGGCGTCGGCTACGGACATGCGCACGTCACGGACCGTGCGACGACGTTGGCGCTGTTGCCCGTGGGGTACGCGGACGGGCTGTCGCGGGCGGCTTCGGGGGCGGCGGAGGTGTGGCTCGCGGGACGGCGCCGGCCGGTCGTCGGGGTGATCTCGATGGACCAGGTCGTGGTGGACGTCGGGGACGACGCCGTGGCGCCGGGGGACGAGGCCGTGGTGTTCGGGCCGGGGGAGCAGGGCGAACCGACGGTCGCGGACTGGGCCCGGTGGGCGGCGACCATCCCGCACGAGGTCGTGACCGGCATCGGCCCGCGGGTGCGGCGGTCGGTCGGATGATTGGCTCTATCACTTCAGTGTTGACCGAAATCAAACCTGAATCCGGGGTGCAGCTGTGAGGGGAATCCGCGTTGCCGTGATCGGCGGCGGACGGAACTGCGAGCACGACGTGTCCGTGGCGTCGGCGGCGTCGGTGCGGGCCGCGCTCGATCCGGCGAGGTACGAGGCCGTGGCGCTCACGATCGGCCGCGACGGCCGCTGGTACGGCCAGAACGGGCAGGTGCTGGACACCCTGGCGTCCGGCAGCCTCGCCGCCGCGCTCGACGTGCTGGCGAGCTGCGACGTGGTGTTGCCGCTGGTCCACGGGCCGTTGGGGGAGGACGGCACGCTGGCGGGGTTGTGCGAGCTGGCGGGGATTCCGTATGTGGGATCGCCGTTGCGGGCCGGTGCGCTCGCGATGGACAAGTGGGCCACCAAGCTCGTCGCCGAGGCCGTCGGGGTGCGGACGGCGCGGGGCAGGCTGGTGACCAGCGCGTCCACTGTGGACTTCACCGGCCCTGTCGTGGTGAAGCCGGTGGCGGCGGGGTCGAGCTTCGGAGTGCGGCTCGTGGAGCACGAGGGAGAGCTCGAGCCCGCCGTCCGCCAGGCGTTGGAGCTCGACGACCGGGTGCTCGTCGAGGAGGTGCTCGAAGGCCGGGAGATCGACATCGCGGTGCTCGACGACCCGGACCAGGGGCGCAGGACGGGGCCACCGCTGGAGATCCGGGTTCCCGGTCTCTTCGACACCACCGTGAAGTACGACGGCAGTGCCGAGTTCCTCATCCCGGCGCCGTTGGCGGACACCGAACTGAAGGCCCTGGAGGACGCCGCGCTCAAGGTCTACGAGGCGCTCGGGTGCCGCGGGCTGGCGCGCGTCGACTTCTTCCTCACCGACGACGGCCTGGTGCTCAACGAGGTCAACACCATGCCGGGCATGACGGCGGAGTCGCAGGTGCCCAAGATGTTCGCGGCCGCCGGACTGTCCTATCCGGACCTGCTGGACAAGCTCATCAGGGGAGCGGTGCGGTGAGGCGCATCGCCGGGCTGGACGTGCTGCGCGGCGTCGCGATTCTGCTCGTGATGCTGCGGCACGCGTTTCCCGACGTGTTCCCCGGTGCCGGTGTGGTCGGGGTCGTCGTGTTCTTCACGTTGAGCGGCTACCTGATCACCGGCGTGCTCAGCAGGGAGCTGGAGAGCAAGGGGCGCGTCGACTTCAAGCGGTTCTACCTTCGGCGGGCGCGCAGGTTGTTGCCGGCGTTGGTGGCGCTGACGGTTGTCTTCGTGGTGGTCACGCTCGTGTTCGATCCGTTGGGGGAGCGCGACGAACTGGTGCGGACGGTGGCGGTGCTGCTGACGTTCACGGGCAACCTGCCGATCGGCGGGGTGAGCCCGGCGGCGTTCCACAGCTGGACGCTCGCGACGGAGGAGCAGTTCTACCTGCTGTGGCCGGCGTTGCTGGCGTTCGCGTGGGTGCGCAACCGGACGGGCGCGGTGCTGGTCGTGACGGCACTGGGAGCGCTCGCGGCGTGCACGGCGACGCTGGTCTGGCTGTGGCCCGACGCCGACAACGCCTACGCGCTGCCGACGTCGTGGTTCGTGTGCTTCGTGATCGGCGCGGCGACGAGGCTGAAGCTGACCCGCGTCCCGCGCTGGGCGGTGCCGATCGCTTTGGCGGGCCTGGCGGTGCTGTCGGTGATCCCGCTGCGCGGCCACGTGCTGACGTACCTGGTGGCGGGTCCGGCGATCGCGGGCTGCACGGCGGTCTTGCTGCTGGCGTGGTCGAAGTGGGAGGAGGTGGCGACATCGGTCCGTCCGCTGGTGGCGCTGGGCGTGCTGTCCTACGGCGCCTACCTGTGGAACTACCCGCTGACGTTGTGGCTGCGGCCGGAGCTGGGCGCCGCCGCCGGGCCGATCGCGGCGGTCCTCACGATCGTGGCAGCGGCGCTCAGCTGGCGTTACGTGGAAGAGCCGGTCATGCGGCGAGGTAGCCGTTCACCAGCTTCAGCCAGTCCTTCTTGACCGCCCAGCCGTCCGGGGCGTTCGGGTCGAGGTAGTAGATGCCGTGCGTCAAGGCGTTGGTGCCGTTGAGCCGGTAGGTCCACCACGCCCAGCCGATCCGGTTGGTGTCGAAGGCCCCGAGCACCTCGCGGGCCTTCGCCTTGGCGTCGGTGTCGCCGCTCTCGATGCCGACCTGGTTGATCCACACCGGGACAGCGTGCCTGGCGCGGAAGCCGGTGATCTGGCCGATCCGGTTGAGCGCGTTCTCGAAGATGAAGTAGTTGCAGGTGTAGATGACCTTCGGGTCGACGGTCGTGAAGGCTCCGTCGAGACGGCTGCAGCTGTAGTTGTCGTTGGACCCCACCACGACCGGCGTCCTGCGGTCGACCACGCGGACCGCCGCGATCATCTCGTCGTAGAACGCCTTCACCTCGCCGTCGCCCTGCCCGATCGGCTTCGGTTCGGGCAGGATCTCGAACGCGCCCATGTGCGGCTTGGTCTTGTAGCGCCGCACGAGGAACTGCCAGACCTCCTTGAACTGCTGCTTCATCACGGGGTTGGTCCAGAAGTTGTCAGGCCGCCCGCCCGCGCCCTGCCCGTGGTTCGAGTCGACGAACAGCGTGATCCACATGCCAGAGGAGCTCGCCTGGTCGATCATCTGGTCGAGCACGGCCAGGTGTCCTGGCTTGATGTGGCTGGGATTGCCCGGATCGGGGTCGCGGCTGTCGACGTCGTCCTTCCAGACTCCCCACCACCGCAACGGGATCCGGACCGAGTTGACGCCCGCGGCGACGTGGTCTGCGGCGTCCTGCGGCCCGACCGTGCCCCAGTGCCCCCAGTTGTAGCCCCGCAGCACGATCGGGTTCCCGGACGGGTCGATCACCTCGGCGCCGGACACCGAGAGACGCCCCGGCGCGGCGGTTGCCGACGCCGGGACGCTGCCTAACAACAGCGCGACTGCTGTCGTCACACCGAAAACCACGTGTCTCAGCTTCACGGAAGCCCCCTCGCAAGATCGGAAGAACGTTCGGGGCGATACGGTGCCGGACCCGGAACCGGGCGTGGTTCGGGAAATGTTCGAGGAACATCAAGATCGCGGACTAGCCTCGGAGGCGTGCTGGACATCGCCGAAGTCGCGGAGAAGTCAGGGCTCGCACCGTCGGCTCTGCGGTTCTACGAGAAGAAGGGCCTGCTGACGTCGAGCGGCCGCAACGGGCTGCGCCGCACGTACGAACCCGAGGTGCTGCAACGGCTGACACTGATCAACTGCGCCCGCCGCGCCGGTTTCTCGGTGGCGGAGATCAGGCGGTTCCTGGTGGCGAAAGCCGGAGACGCCGCGTTGGAGGCGACCATCGCCGAGAAGGTCGCGGTGCTCGGCGAGGACATCGCTCGTCTCCAGCGGATGCGTGAGAGTCTCGAACACGCGTCCACGTGCACGCACGAGCCGTTGGTCGAGTGTCCTGACTTCAAGAGGATGCTCGCGCCGTAGGAGGTGACCGGTGACCGATGACGAGCTGATCGTCGAGTTCGCGTTGACCCGCCTCGACAATCCGGGCCTCGACCTGGAGGAGGTCGCCGCGCTCGTGGTCCGCCGGGTGGGGCCGGAGCGCATGCTCGAGTTCGCCGGGCTGACGCTCGCGCACCGCGACGAACTGAGAGGCGCGGTGTTCCCCGCCGCCGTCGAGCACGTGCTGCGGGTGGTCCTGACGCTGCGGGGGCCGCGGGACTGACCACTTCGGGTCGAAGGACGGGCTCAGGCAGGCGTGCGACGAGTACGCGCTGGAAGGCTTGGACTCCGAGGCCGATCTCGCCGAAGTCCTGCAGGCCGCCACGCCCGTGCGCCGCTACCTGGCACGTTCGCTGCTCGACGGCACGGAGAGCGCGTCGGCGTTGTTCGACTCGATCGTCGCGCGCACCGAGTCGTGGCTGGTGAAGGGTGAGGCGGAGGGATGGGTCCGGCCTGGCTCGGACGCGCGCGCTCGCGCCGTGACGTACGTGGCCTGGCTGTTGGCGCCGTTGGTGCTCAGTGGACACGTCAGCCGGCACCTCGGTGGTGATCCGGCGGAGACCTCCGTGGCTGTGCGGGGTGCGGTGGCCGGGCTGGAGATGCTGACGCACGGGCTGTTCGCCGACGACAGGTTCCTGTCCGCTTTCAAGGGGGTCGGGGATGGTTGAGTCCGTGGCTCGTGCGTTCCGGATGGACGACGAGGCGTGGCGGCGGCACGCGAACCCGTGGAGCGTGTGGACCCGGTTCGCGGCGATCCCGGCGATGCTGCGCGCGATCTGGAGCCGGACGTGGATCGGCGCGTGGTGCCTGGTGCCGATCTTCGCCGTGGTCGTGTGGCTCTGGCTGAACGTGAAGGTGTTCCCGCCGGTTTCGGCGCCGCGCAGCTGGACGGAGCGCGGGATCTACGGCGAGCGCGCCTGGCTGGAGAAGCGGACGGCGGTACCTCCTGACCACCGCGCGGTGCTGCGGCTGCTCGTGGCCGCTGGATCGGTGGGGTTCGCGCTGGTCATCTGGGGTCTGGTGGCGCTCCAGGTGTGGCCGACGGTGTTCGGGGCGACGCTGATCGTGGGCGCGCAGCTGTGGCGCATTGACCGGTTCGGGTGGCTCTGGGAGCGCGTGAACGGGGCTTGAGCAGCGCTCGATCGCGGCTGCACGAAATTGTCGGTGCTCCCCGGTAACGTCCCCTCCATGAGTGCAGCTGGGGACCGGATTCAGGAGCTCGCCGCGCGGATCGTCGAGCTGCGTGACGCGTACTACCAGGGCGAGCCGCTGGTGGCGGACGCCGAGTACGACGTGATCGAGGACGAGTTCCGTGCGTTGGTCGGGCAGCACCCGGAGCTGGCTCCGGAGGACAACCCTCTGGACCACGTGGGCGCGCCGTCGGTGCTGCACGCGCCGGTGCGGCATTCACGGCCGATGCTGTCGCTGGAGAAGGCGAACAAGCCCGAGCAGGTCGAGTCGTTCTTCTCCCGGTTCCCCGGCCAGCCGGTCGTGGTGATGCCGAAGCTGGACGGACTGTCGCTCGCGCTGGTGTACGAGAACGGCCGGTTGGCTCGCGCGGTCACCCGCGGCGACGGCACGACGGGCGACGACGTCACGTTCCTCACGCGCGCGTTGTGCGACGGCGTGCCGGACAAGGTCGACGCGCCCGGCCGGGTCGAGGTGCGCGGCGAGTGCGTGATGCTGCGCTCGACGTTCGACGCGTACAACAAGAAGAACCCGGACAAACCGCTGATCAACCCGCGCAACGCCGCCGCGGGCACGTTGCGCGCGAAGGACCCGAAGGCGGTCGAGGGCCGGCGCATGCAGTTCTTCGCGTTCGACCTGACGACGGATCCCGAGACCGCCGACGCCGACCTGGACGCCGGCCTGCGCAAGCTCGGTTTCAGCGTGGCGGACATGAAGCACTGCTCCTCCGCGGCGGAGGCCCAGGAGCTCATCGGCGCCATCGAGCAGGCGCGCAACAGCCTCGACTACGACCTCGACGGCGCCGTGCTGCGCCTGGCCAACCGCGACGCGTTCGCCGCCGCGGGCACCCGTTCGAGCTCCCCGCGCGGCGCCATCGCGTACAAGTTCGCCGCCGAGGAGAAGACGACGGTGCTGATGGACGTCGTCTGGGACGTGGGCAAGACCGGCAAGATCGCTCCCGTGGCGTGGCTGGAGCCGGTGTTCGTCGGCGGCACCACGGTGACCCGAGCGACTCTGGCCAACCAGGAGGTCATCCGCTCGCGCGGCATCAAGATCGGCGACACGGTCCTGGTCCGCCGCGCGGGCGACGTGATCCCGTTCGTCGCGGGCGTGCTCGACGAGTCCAAGCGCACGGGAGCCGAGCGCGAGATCGTGCCGCCGTCGGAGTGCCCGTCGTGCGCGCAGCCGCTCACCGAGCAGGGCAACAGCCGCGAGCTGTTCTGCACGAACGCGGTCTGCCCCGCCCAGACCGTGCGCCGCCTGATCCACTGGTCCTCGCGCGCGGCCGCCGACATCGACGCCATCGGCCAGGTCTGGATCGAACGTCTGGCCGAGACCGGCGACCTGGTGAACCCGTCGGACTTCTACACGCTCACCAAGGAACGCCTGCTGGAGTTCGACCGCGTGGGCGAGGTCTCCGCCACCCGCATGATCGAGTCCATCGAGCGCAGCCGCTCCGTGGGCCTGCGCCGCGCCCTCATCGGCCTGTCCATCCCGATGGCCTCCGAGGGCACCGCCGCCCGCCTGTGCCGCGCGGGCTTCGGCTCGCTCGAAGAGGTGGCCGACGCGGGCGTGGAGAAGCTCGTGGCCGTGGAGGACATCGGCCAGAAGGTGGCCGAGTCCCTGAACCAGCACCTGGCCCGCCTGCGCCCGGAGATCGAACGGCTCCGCGAACGCGGCGTCTCCCTCGACGTCCGCGAGGAGGACCTGCCACCCGTCGTGGTCGCCGGCGCACCCCTGGAGGGCAAGTCGGTCGTCATCACGGGCTCGATCAGCGACCCGCGCTCCGGCGAGAAGGTCACCCGCCCGACGTTCCAGAAGATGTGCGAACGCGCCGGCGCAACGGCCGCGTCGTCGGTGTCCTCGACCACGGACATGCTGATCACCGGCGAGGGCGTCGGCGCGAGCAAGCTGACGAAGGCGGAGAAGCTCGGCGTCGAGGTGGTCGACCAGGGTGAGATCTGGAAGAAGCTGATCGCCGCCGGGGTCGCCTGAGGAGTGGGAAGCCCCCACGCTGACCGGGGGAGAACGGCAGCCTGGGGGCGGGTTTTGGTGGTCGGTGCGGCGGTCGCCTCTCGGCGGGTGGCTCGACGCGGCTCCAGCCGGACGGTGTTCCGCGAAGGCTTGTGTGTTGGGGCCCGGGGACTCGTTCCGCACCGACCATGGTGTTCAACGGTGCAGGGATCCGTTGTGTTTCCAGGTGTTCTGTGTGCTCGCTCACCCGTGTGATGCAGGAAACCTTGGCTGTGCAAGGGAAGTGGGTTGCCCTCAAGCCGTCTGGGGGTAGGCGGCTTGAGGGCGGCGTGCCGCCAGGTCGTTGAGGGGGTGTGACGGCCTGGGGGCGGGTTTTTGGTGGTCGGTGCGGCGGTCGCCTCTCGGCGAGTGGCTCGACGCGGTACCAGCCGGACGGTCTTCCGCGAAGGCAGTTGTGTTGGGGCCCGGGGACTCGTTCCGCACCGACCATCTCGTTCAACGGCGCGGGGTTCTGTTGTGTTTCCAAGTGATCTGTGTGGTCGATCACCTGCGTGAAGCGAAAACCACGGCGGTGCAAGGAGAACAACCCGAGCGATCGGAGGAAGGGGGCCCGCAGGCCGTCCGTCGGGGGAGTGACGGCCTGCGGGGCTGGGAAGCCCTCGGGCTGCCTGTGGGAGGCCGGCAGCCCGAGGGCGAGTCGGTGGTGCGTAAAGGTGTTCGTGATGCAGGGGCAAGTGGTTCGGGGGTGTTTCAGGACGCCCTCAGGCCGCCCGTCGGGGGAGAATGACGGCCTGAGGGCGAGTGTGGAGAGGTCGATGCGGCGGTCGCCTCTCGGCGAGTGGCTCGACGCGGTACCAGCCGGACGGTCTTCCGCGAAGGCAATTGGGTGAGGCCCGGGGGACACGGACCGCACCGACCAACCTTTACAACGGCACCTGGGCCGCCGGTGTTTCCGGATGATCTGTGGGCTGCCTCACCGGTGTCGTCGTGTGGCTGGGACGTACTGCGCTCACCGGTACCGGGATCTCGCGAAACCCTGGCCCCGCACCGCAGGTCCCCGCTCTAATGGGCGATGACGCCGCCCATGTCACATGGTTGGAGAACCTGATGGTGAGGCGGCGTTCGTTCCTGCTCGGGGCATCGGCCCTGCCACTCCTCGCACAAGCAACAGCACCCACGACCACGGCACACGCGACCACAGCGTCGATGGCCCCGCTCGACGCCGGTCGCGCGGCCGCGGACTACTGGATCCGCACCACGAGCCTCGGCGGCAACGACTGGCAGGACGCGACCCTGCACAGCGGCGTCATGGCCCTCTACAAGGCCTCCACCGACACGAAGTACCGCGACTACTCGCTGAGCTGGGCGAACCGGTACAACTTCGCCCTCAAGAGTTCGCAGAGCAACCCGCACTTCGCCGACCACCAGGCGGCCGGGCAGCCCTACCTCGATCTCTACGAGGACAACCCCGAACCGCGCAGGCGGACCGCGATCGTCAAGGAGATCGAGGCCACGATCGCCACCGGCCGGACGGACTACTGGTGGTGGGTCGACGCGCTGCACATGGCGTTGCCGATCTTCGCCCGCCTCAACCGAATGCACTACGGCGACCGCCTCTACCGGTACACGCGGGAACGGCTGTGGAACAACGGTCTCTGGTGGCGGGACAGCAGGTTCGTCGGCAGGAACGTCTACTGGTCGCGGGGCAACGGGTGGGCCATCGCGGCGCTCACGAAGGTCCTCCAGGTGCTCCCGCCGGACTCGCCCCACCGGGCCGGCTACCTCAACGACTTCAGGCAGATGGCCGCCAGGCTCGCGCAGGTGCAGCGGGCGGACGGGTTCTGGAACGTCAACCTCGGTGACCCGAGCAACTATCCCGGCCCGGAGACCAGCGGCACGGCGTTCTTCACCTACGGGCTGGCATGGGGTGTGCGGGCGGGCGTGCTCAGCGCGGCGACGTATCGGCCGGTCGCGATGAAGGGCTGGGACGGGATGGTGCGCGTGGCGCTCCAACCCAGCGGCCGGCTCGGGTACGTGCAGGGCGTGGGGCAGCAGCCGTCGGACCACCAGCCGGTGGGGCGCAACGACACCTCCAGCTTCGGTGTCGGCGCGTTCCTGCTCGCCGCGTCCGAAGTGGCGAAGCTCTAGCAGGTGGCGGCACCCCGCCCGGTCGTGCGCGGCTTTGAGCAGCGCACGGCCGGGGGTGCCGTTGGCGCGGAATCGGCTCGCGATTGCGAGTGAGGCGAACCTGGCGATCGTGTCGGCGGGGTTCGCGTGGATCAAGTGTGGCGCTCAGGGCCGCCTTGCCCCAAGGGGCCAAGTCAGATCAGGCCCAACCGCCTGGCCGCGAGCACCGCGTCGCGGCGCTGGTTCACGCCGAGCTTGCGGTAGATGCCGCGCAGGTGCGTCTTCACCGTGTTCACCGACACGAACAGCGAGTCGGCTATCTCCTCTGTCGTGCGCATCGACGGCAGTTCGAGGAGCAGGTCGCGTTCACGGCTGGTCAGCACGTCGGTCGAGGCCGTCGACGCGGCCGGCAGCGCCGTCATCGTGGTGGTGGCGAACGACTCCAGCCTGCCGAAGCGTCCGGCACCGCGCGCGAGCAGGTCGCGCACGGGCTTGCCGGCGTTGAGGAACGGGCGCAGGGCATCGACCGGTTCGGCGGCGGCCAGCGCTCGGGTCACGGCCTCGTGCGCCCGTCGCTGGTCGCCGGAACGGTCGACGAGCACGGCCTCGAGCAACCAGCCGTCGACGACCGTCGGGACCGCCAGTGCCGGCAGATCGCCCGCGAGCAGCGGTTCGACGGCCTTGCGCGCCTGGGACACGCGGGCGTGGTGGGTGTGCACGACCGCGCGCAGCAACGCCTGTTCACCGCACGGGCCGAACATCGCCTCCACCTGTTCGGGCATCGCCGACGCCCACTGCTCGTCTCCTGAGCGCAGGGCGATCCGTTGCACGGCGGGGGCGATGTGCGCGATGACGGGTGGTACGACTTGTCTTCCGGCGACGTCCTGCCACTGCTCGCGGACCCGGCCGACGACCGCCCGCGGGTCGCCCGCCGTCGGGAACGACACGGCGGCGTCCAATGTGGACACCGCCAGTGACGTGGCCGGGTCGGGACGGTCGCCCAGCGCGAGTACCGCGCGGCCCGCGAGGTCGACGGCGCGGGCGTCGTCCAGCCTCAGGTAGGCCTGCACCCCGACCAGCGTGTAGGCGAGCGCGCAGACGAAGTGCGACTGCCAGCCCTTCTCCTCGGCGAACTCCAGCGCCTCACCCGCCTGCCTCGCCGCGGCCAGGATGTCCCCGGACGCGCTCGTCAGTGCCGCCAGATGGACCTGGCAGTCCAGCACCGCGTGGTCGAACCGCTCCTGCCGCGCGATCGCCGACGCTCGCACCAGATCGTGTTCCGCGCCCGCGTGATCACCCGACAACATCGCCGCGACCCCGCGGTTCATCAACGCCGCCACCTCCGCGTCGGTGCCGCCACGCCCCGCCGCCGTGCGTGCCATCACCCGCAACGCCTCACCCAGCCGCGCGTCGAACCGGCCCCGCCGCAACAACGCCGTCGCGTGCAGCACCCGCACCCTGTCCTGCCGCAACGCGAGCGACTCGCCGCCGAGGCCCGTGAGCACCCGGTCCGCGGCCGCGACGTCACCGGCGTCCATCGCCACCAACGCCGCGACGACACCCACCTGAGGCCGCGCGAGCACGTGGACGGGCACCGCGTCGACCACCGCCCGCAACCGACCGCTGCCCTCCCTCAGCACCTCTTGCAGCACGGAGTGCTCGACGATGTCCGCCGTCAGCTGGTCGTCGCCCGCCCGCAACGCGTGCCGCAACGCCACCGCCGGTTCGTCGTTGTGGTGGTACCAGTGTGCCGCCGTCCG
The DNA here is from genome assembly GCF_042649515.1 of Lentzea rhizosphaerae. Taxonomy (NCBI): domain Bacteria; kingdom Bacillati; phylum Actinomycetota; class Actinomycetes; order Pseudonocardiales; family Pseudonocardiaceae; genus Lentzea; species Lentzea rhizosphaerae. The sequence goes on from NZ_JBHRZI010000044.1 coordinate 132,274, forward strand.
GTGCAGCGGCATCTCGTCCGCCGGACGGGACCGGCGCAGCTCCGCGGACAGGTGCGCGCGGAGCACCGGGTGGCAGCGGTACCACTCCGGCGCCTCCGCGAGCCTGCTGACGAACGAGTTGGTGCGCTCCAACGCGTCCAGCACCACGCCGGGGCTGGGGTGACCGGTGAGCGCGCCGGCCAGGTCCGCGCTCACCGTGTCGCACACGCTGGTCGCGACGAGCAGGTCCCGCACCCGCTGCGGGTGCCGCGCCAGCACCTCCTCGCCGAAGTAGCGGCTCACGACCTGGTCCAGACCTGCGAACATCAGCAGGTCGTCCGGCTTGGCCGGCCCCGCGGCCAGGCTCATCACCGCGAAGCGCAACCCGCCGATCCACCCTTCCGTGCGTCGGAGCAGCAGATCGACATCACCCGGCGAGAGCTCCACGCCGTGCGCGGCGAGCAGTGCTTCGGTTTCGCCGCGCCCGAACGCGAACTCGTGCGGCAGCACCTCGCGCAGCCGTCCCTCCAGGTGCAGGCGGCCGAGGTGCAGGGCAGGAGGGAAACGGCCCAGCAGCACGAGCCGCAACCGGTCGGGTGGTCGGCGGGTCAGCAGGTCGATGCTCGCGAGCGCCTCGGCGTCACGGATCTCGTGCACGTTGTCGAGCACCAGGCACACCGAAGCGGGCACCTGGTCGAACGCGGCGACGACGGCGGAGGAGAAAGCCGGTTCGGTCAACGGGATCGCGTCCGTGAGTCCGAGAGCGTCACGGATGGCGGCCCGCAGCCGCGCCGGTTGGTTGTCGTGCTCGTCGAGCGTCAGCCACGCCACGCGGTCGCCACGGCGGCGCGCCCACTCGGCGAGCAGCGTCGTCTTGCCGCACCCCGCAGGGCCTGTCACCACCGTGACCGGCGTGGACGACACGTGATCGTCCACTGTGGATAGCAGAGCGCCGCGTCGGACGAGAGGTGTCGCCGCCGTGGGCACGCGCAGCTTCGCCTGGCCGGTCTCGGGGCTGTGAGGCTCGCACTCCGAACTGTCGGACATCGCGTTTTGTCTCCCGATGGGATTAGTCAGGGCATGATCGCGTGATCGAACCGCTGGAAACGGAAATCAGCCACAGCCCCCGTCCCAGTACGCCCATCAGCCTGGGGAGCAACGACAGCGTCGCGAGCGTCCCGGTCGTCCTGGGCGGGCCGCACTCCTCCTTGCTGCCGGTGGCGACGACGGCGAGGAGAACGGCGACGACGAACACGATGCGCCGGGAACGGGAACGGTCGGGTTGACGGCTCAAGATCGGTCACCTCCAGCACCGACGTTGCTCGCCCGGACACGTGTGCGGCCTCCCCCTCCGCGGGCGGTAGCGGCGTGGGGGTTCACCTGCGGCGGGTGAAGCAGCGGATGTCCCCGCTCACAGAACCTGTGCCCCATGAGCCATCGACTCGCGCTGCGCGACCTGATCGACGTCGTCCGTCCCGCTCGTCCCGTCGCCTCCGTCTACCTGGGATCGAGCCCGCTGAGGTCGTGGCGGGCACGCTGGCTGCGCCTGGCGGACCAGCTGCGCAGCGACGGCGCCGGCCCGGAACTCGTCGACACGATCGGCGAAGTGGTGCACCGGGCCCGATCCCTGCACCCGACGGCCGACACGCTCGTGGCGTTCGCGGGAGAGGAACTGCCGCCGCGCGTCTTCCACACGCCGGGCCTGCGCCATCTGGACCTCGCCTGGTTCAGCTCACCGGCCCACGTCCTGCCGGTGCTCGCCTGGTTGCAGGAACGCCCGCCGCGCGTCGCCGTGACCGCCGGGCGGTGCAGCGCGGACCTCGTGGGCGGCACCGAACGGATCTCGCTGAACTACCCGGAACCGCAGTGGCCAGAAGGCGTGCGGTCCGCCGCCGCGGCGTGCGCGGAGATGCTCGACCGCCAGGAGGCCAGGCTCCTGGTGGTCGCGGGGGAGGACGAGGTGGTGGGCACGCTGTGGGAGGCGTTGCCCGCCCCCGTCCGCCGCGACGTCGTGGTTCGCTGGACCGGCCGCGCCCTCACGCCGAACCGCATCGCCGCCGAGACCCGCGCGGCCGCCCGGTCGTCCGTCGAAGGGGTGCTGGCCGACTTCAACGAACGCGGTCGTGTCCGGCACCTCTCGGTGGAGGGCGTCGAGGACACGCTCAACGCGATCGCCGCGGGCCGTCTGGACGATCTGATCGTCGGCTACCCGGAGGACGTCACGGCCACCGCCTGGTACGGCCCCGCTCCCACCGACGTCGCGAGGGGATGGTCCCCGTCCCGCCGCTGCGGCCTGCTCGCCGACGTGGCGGTCCGCGCCGCGCTGCTGAGCGGCACGCGGGTGCACGTGATCACCGCAGGCGTCCCGTCCGCGCCGTTCGAGAACATCGGCGGCCTGTGCCGCGCGCGCCTGGCCCTGGTGCGCTCATGACCACCGAGCTCCTGCCGCTGCGCACCGGGTTCGACGTCGCGTGGCTCGGCTACCGCCGCGACCAGGTCCAGTACTACGTGGGCGAGGCCGAACGCGACTTCGCGCTCCTGGCAGCCGATCGCGACGCGGCGGAGGCACGAGCCGCGTCGCTCGCCCGCAACCTGGAGGCGGCGCGCGAGGAGAACCGCGCGTTGCGCGACCGCATCGACCGCCTGTGCCGTCAGCCGCTGTCACCCGAGTCCGTGGGCGAACGTCTCCGACACGCCGTCGACGCGGCCCTGACGGAGGCCGCCGCGATCGTCGAACGGGCCGGCGCGATCGAGGACCATGTCTGGGCTTCCGCGCAGCAGACCCACGCCGAGCACCGCGACCTGCTCGCCACCACCCGCGAACGCATGACACGGCTGGTCCGCGAGGGCGAGGCACGGCGCCTCGCGCTCGACGAGGCCGCGGCCAGGCAGCGCGCCCAGGTCCAGGAGGACTTCGAACTGGCGCTGGCGTTGCGGCGCAAGGAGTCCCTGCGCGACGCCCAGCTGATCGAGGAGACCGCGCGGATGCGGGCGGACCGGATGCAGCGGGAGGCGGCACGGCAGGTGGAGGTGCTGCGGGAGCACCGGGACCGGGTGGCGGACGTGCTGCGGGTCGTGCACTCGTTGCTGGGCAAGGCCGCCGGGCACCTGCGGGTGGGGGAGGGCGTGTGACGGCGCCCCCCGAGCGGACCGGCACCAACCTTGATGAAGGGAACCTTCATCAACCTCAGGTTGATGAAGGTTCCCTTCATCAAGAAAGTTTCGCGGGCGGTGGCCGGTGAAGATCCTGCCTTTGGCGCTGGCCCAGTTCATCGCCAGCTACGCCGCCACCAACATGAACGTCGCCATCAGCACCATTGCGCACGACCTCGGCACGACGATCACCGGCGTCCAGACCACCATCACGATGTTCACGCTCGTCATGGCCGCGCTGATGGTGCCGGGCAGCAAGCTCACCGATCTGTGGGGCCGCCGCCGGTGTTTCGTGCTGGGCCTCACGATCTACGGCACCGGCGCGCTGCTCGCCGCGTTCGCCCCCGGCCCCGGCCTGCTGTTCGTCGGCTACGCGCTGCTCGAAGGCGTCGGGTCGGCGTTGATGATCCCGCCCATCTACATCCTCGTCACCGCGCTCGCCACCGACCCGACCGCTCGGGCCAGGGGGTTCGGCGTGGTGTCCGGGGCGGGCGGGCTGGGTGCGGCGGCGGGACCGTTGCTGGGCGGGCTCATCACGAGCACGTTCAGCTGGCGGGCGTCGTTCGGGGTGCAGGTGCTGGTGGTGGCGGTGATCATCGTGCTCGCCAGGAGGCTGCCGAAGACCGCGGGCACGCCGGGGAAGTTCGACCTCCTCGGCGCGTTCCTGTCGGGGGCAGGGCTGTTCCTGCTCGTGCTGGGTGTGTTGCGCACCAACGTGAACGGCTGGCAGGGCATCACGTGGCTGCTGATCGGGTCGGGCGCGGTGGTGCTGGCCGCGTTCGCCTGGCACATCAACCGGAGCAGCAACCCGTTGTGCGAGCCGAAGCTGTTCAAGGACCGCACTTCGAACCTCGGCCTCGGCACGCAGCTGGTGCAGTGGCTGGTGTTGCAGGGGACGTTCTTCGTGCTGTCCGTGCACCTGCAGCAGCAACAGGGCCTCAGCGCGATCGAGACCGGCGTCGCCCTGCTGCCCGCCACCGCCGGCATGCTCGTCACCTCGGCCCTCGCGGGCCGGTTCGCCCGCAAGTACGCCCAGCGCACGTTGATCCGCGCGGGGTTCGTGCTCACGATCGCCGGCACTCTCCAGCAACCGGTCGGGCTGTTGCTGCTCGGCGCGGGCATCGGGATCATGCTGACCGCGTCGGTGAACGTCGTGCAGTCGCGGTGGCCCGACGCCGACCAGGCGGACGTGTCCGGGGTGTCGCGCGCGGTGTCGAACCTCGGGTCCTCGTTCGGCACCGCGCTCGTCGGCTCGGTCCTCACCGGCGCAGGACACCCGTACCGGGCAGCGCTCACGTTGCTCGTGCTGTTCTCCGTCGTCGGGCTCGTCTTCGCGCTGTTCATCCGGAGCGACGGCGAACCGCGGCGAGGATGACCTTCAGCGCCACGCCCACCACGAGCAGGTTCAGCACCATCTGCACGGTCAGGAGCACGCGGGCGGCGGACGAAACTGGTGTTATGTCACCGAATCCGACCGTGGCGAACACCGTGACGACGAAGTACAACGCGTCCGTCCGGTCCAACGGAACGGTGAAGCTGCCGGGCTGGTGCCTCTCCATCAGGAAACACGCCTGAGCGAACACCAAGAGGTACAGGGGAATCACGAGGGCGAGGGCCTGCGCACCCTGCCAGCCGGGGAGCGCGGACCGCCCGATCGTCCGCACCTGCCACCAGAACACCACGCCGACCAGCAGCAGAGCTGCGACCAGCCGGAGCACGCTGTACGCGTCCTCCGGCTGGTCCATCGGCAGGCGGTAGTAGACCAGCAGCAGCACCCCGACAGTCGCCGCCGGTCGCAGCACCGCCCAGGTCACGAGGTGAACGTCTCCTTCAGCAGCTTCTCCTGCTCGGTCGAGAGGTTCGTGGTGATCAGCGTGGCTCCCGTCTGCTTGAACTGGTCGGCCACCCGGTCGACGACCGCGTTCTCCGACATGACGAACAACGCCGACGTGCCCGGTGTGACGCTCTCTCTGACGTCCTGGACGAAGTCGTCGTCAATGCCCGCGCGGGACAACGATCCGGCCAGTGCGCCGACGCCGGCACCGATCGCCGCGCCGAGCACCGGGATGAAGAAGATCAACCCGAACAACAGACCCCAGAACGCGCCACCGAGCGCACCCGCGCCGGTGAGCTTGCCGAGCTCCTTGGTCTTCGGGCGCTTCGCATCGGCCTCCCAGTAGACGTACGCGGTGTCGCGGATGGTGATCAGTTGCTGCTCCTGGAGTTTCTGCAGGAGGTCGAGCGCGTTGCGCGCCCCGTCGGAGGTGTCGAACTTCCACACGGTCAAAGTGGCCATGGCCGAAACTGTGCGAGACAACAACGGTGGCAGTCCTCACCCGCGCCGGGTGAGCTGCTCGTCGAGGGTGACGGCGGCGTCGATGAGGGCGAGATGCGTGAACGCCTGCGGGAAGTTGCCCAGCTGCTCACCGTTCAGGCCGATCTCCTCGGCGAAGAGCCCGAGGTGGTTGCCGTAGGTGAGCATCTTCTCGAACACCAGCCGCGCCTCGCGGGTTCGTCCGGACAACGCCAGCGCGGAGACGTAGTTGAACGTGCACAACGAGAACGTGCCCTCCGACCCGCGCAGCCCGTCCGGCGCGGCCTCGGTGTCGTAGCGCAGCACGAGGCTGTCGTGGACGAGGGACTCCATGGCCGCCAACGCCTCCAGCCACACCGGGTCGCGCGGCGCGACGAACCCGACCTGCGGCAGCCGCAGCAACGAAGCGTCCAACGCGGATGCTCCGTACCGCTGCACGAACGCACCCGTCCGGCGGTCCCAGCCGCGTTCCCAGACCTGGCCGTAGATCCGGTCGCGGATCGAACGCCACCGCTCCACCGGCCCCGGCCTGCCCTCCGCGCACGCGATGCGGATCGCCCGGTCGAACGCCACCCAGCTCATCACCCGGCCGTAGGTGAAGTCGGCACGGCCCGAGCGGGTTTCCCAGATGCCCTCCTCCGGCTGGTCCCAGTTCTGCGTCAGCCAATCCAGCTGCTCGACCACCGCGTGCCAGCCCCGATGCGACACCCGCACACCACAGAGATGCGCCGCGTAGACGCTGTCGAGGAACTCGCCGTAGATGTCGAGCTGCAGCTGGTCGGCCGCACCGTTGCCCGCCCGCACCGGTGACGACCCGCGGTACCCCTCGAAGTGCTCGAGGACGTGTTCTTTGAGATCAGCCGACCCGTCCACCGCGTACATCACCTTCAGCGGGCCGCCCTCCTCGCACCGCTGGGTGAGCCACCGCCCGAACGCCGTCGCCTCCTCGGTGAAACCCAGGCGCAGCAAGGACGACACCGCGAACGACGCGTCACGGACCCACGTGAAGCGGTAGTCCCAGTTCCGCTCACCGCCGAGCTGCTCGGGCAGACCGGCGGTCGGTGCCGCGATCAACGCTCCGGTCGGCGCGTAGGTGAGCAGCTTCAACGTGATCGCCGAGCGGTCGACCGCCTCGCGCCACCGGCCGCGGTAGGCCGACTGGGCGAGCCAGCCGTGCCAGAACATCACGGCCGCGTCGAACAGCTCGCGCGCCTGCGCGGAGGTGACGGCACGCGGCGGACCCGCGGCGCCGGACTCCAGCACGACACCGCGGGTCTGCCCCTCCACCAGGGAGAGGGTCGCGTGCAGGTCCTGCGTCGCGGTGATCTCCCCGGACACCAGCCGCGGATCGCCGGGTTCGCGCACCGCGTGCAGCACGAGACCGGACCGACCGGACTCGAAGACCACCCCGTCGTCGGTGATCCGGGCGCGGTGGGCGCGGCGGCCGTAGTCGAACCGCGGCGCCACGTCCACCTCGAACGTCATGCGGCCGCGCACGCACCGCACGATCCGCACCAGTCGGTGCCGTTCGGTCGCGTCGTGGTCGGGCAGCGGCGGCATGAAGTCGACGACTTCACCGGTGCCCTCGTCGGTCATGAACCGGGTGATCAGCACCGCGGTGTCGGGGAAGTACAGCTGACGTCCGGTGCGACCCGCGGGCGCGATGCGGCAGAACCCGCCGCGCTGCCGGTCGAGCAGCGAGGCGAACACCGCCGGCGAGTCGAACCGCGGGCTGCAGAACCAGTCCACGGTGCCGTCGGTGGACACCAGCGCGGCGGTCTGCAGGTCGCCGATCAGGCCGTGGTCGGCGATCAGCGGGTACGGGGGTTGTGTCGTCATGGGATCGACAGTCACCGGCGAGGCCACGACAGGTCTTCACCCGCCGGGACGGAGGACCCCGCCGCCTCTCGCGCGGAACGGGTGAAGATCCGCACCGCGCGCCGGTGTCACGGTGACCGCACAACCCATTCCGGACAACGGAGGCACGATGCGGGAGACAGGCTGGCTCGGCTGGATCTGGTTCGCGGGCATCATGATGATCATCATGGGCTCGTTCAACGCCGTCGAGGGGTTGGTGGCGTTGTTCCGCGGTGAGTACTACGTCGTGACCGAGGAGCAGGTGCTCGTCTTCGACATCACCGCGTGGGGCTGGATCACCCTTCTGATCGGGATCCTGGTGGCGCTCGCGGGCGGCGCGTTGATGTCCGGTGCCGCGTGGGCGCGAGTGGTGGCGGTGGTGCTCGCGGTCGTCAACGCGGTGGCGCAGCTGATGTTCGTGTCGGTGCACCCGGTGTGGTCCACGATCGTCATCGCCCTGTGCGTCACGGTGATCTGGGCCGTCGTGGTCCACGGTTCCCAGGCGAAGTCCATGACAACGACGACGTACGAACCGTCACGGCATTGATGCCACGCGCACTCACGATCCTGCTCGGTGGCGCGGCCGCGGTCGTCGTGGTCGCCGGTGTGCGGGCTGTCGCGTGGCTGGTGGCGCCGGCGATGCTGGCGCTGCTGGTCGTCATCGCGATCAGTCCCGTGCACCGGTGGCTGCGCGGGCGCGGCGCGCCGCCGTGGCTCGCGACGCTCACCGTGGTCGTGCTGGTCTACGGTGTGCTGGCGACCGTGGCGGTCACGGTCGCGGTGTCGGGCGCGCGGCTCGCGTCGATGCTCCCGGAGTTCGCGCGCGACGAGCTGGTCGTGCGCGCCGAACGGGCGATCAACGGCCTCGACCGCGGCCAGTTGATGGGTGCGATCGGCGGACTGCTCTCCGAGCTGACGAGCCTCACCACGAGCCTGGTGTTCCTGTTGGCACTGCTGCTGTTCCTGGGTGTCGAGGTGGGCTGGGCGAACTCGCGGCTGGCCGACATCGCGGTGGACCGGCCGCACCTGCGGGAGGCGTTCACCGAGTTCGTCCGCCGCAGCCGCCGCTACCTCGTCGTCACGACGGTCTTCGGGCTCGTCGTGGCGGTGCTGGACACGGTGGCGCTCGCGTTGCTGAGCATTCCCCTCGCGCTGCTGTGGGGCGTGTTGTCGTTCGTCACCAACTACATCCCCAACATCGGGTTCCTCCTCGGCGTCGCACCACCCGCCGTGCTGGCACTGCTGCAGCACGGCCCGCGCCGGGCGGTGGCCGTGCTGGTGTTCTACGGAGTGCTGAACTTCGTGGTGCAGTCGCTGATCCAGCCCCGGTTCACCGGGGACGCCGCCGGGCTGTCGACCACCGTCACCTTCCTGGCCCTGGTGTTCTGGGCCTGGGTGCTCGGCCCGCTCGGCGCGTTGCTCGCGGTACCGCTCACCGTGCTGGTGAAGGTGCTGCTGGTCGACGTCGACCCGGCGGCGGGGTGGGCGGCGGCCCTGCTCAGGCCGCCGCGAAGAGATGACATCCCCAAGGCTCCAGCGCCACGTACAGGGGGCTGAGATCGTCGTCCTGCTCGTAGACCATGCCGTCGAGCAGATCGGTGTACCGGTGCAGCTCCACCGGGAGCAGTCCCTGAGCAGGACGATCGGAGAAGTTCACGACCACGACGTGCCGGGTGCCGTCGGCCGCTGTCCACGTCCACGCCAGCAGCTGCCGGCACGACTGGTTGTCCGGCCAGCCCTCGGTTTCGAGCAGGCGCCAGTCACCGCGCCGCACCCGGTGGTCGTGCACGATCGCGAGCAGCCGCCTGTACCAGGCGGCGAGGTCGTGGTCGAGCGGCTCGTCCGGTCGCCGGGTGAGGAACACCGGCGGCCGGGCGCGCCTGCCCTCGAACTGGCCCTCGTGCCACAGCGTCGCTCCCGGCAGTGTCGCGATCGCCACCGCCGCGGCACGGGCGGCGGCGGGCGGCAGTTCGTGCGCGATGCGCGGCTCGTCCTGGTTCTCCAGGAACCGCAGGAGCCGTGACTGGTAGCCGGTGTCGGCCTTCAGGTGGTCACGAATGCCTTCGCCGCTGATGAACCGGTCGTAGAGGCGTTTGTCGTAGCAGAAGTTGAAGCCCTGCTGCTGCAGCGCCCACTCCATGTCCCAGTAGGCCTCGGCGATCAGCACGGTCTCCGGGTGCTCCGCCCGCAGCCCGCCGATGATCTCCGGCCAGTAGTCCTGCTCCGGCGGCGTCCGGTTCCAGGTGCGGGCGAAGACCTCGTTGGTGACGAGCATGGCCATGTCGCAGCGGATGCCGTCGCACCGGGCGGCGACGGAGCTGAGCGTCATCGTCGCCGCGGACCGCAGCGCGGGGGAGAAGGCGTCGAGCTGCACGACGTCCGGCCAGGCGGGGAAATAGGGGTCCCGTCCCCGTTCCAGATCTCCGTTGTCGTTGCGCACGAAGAACTCCGGGTGATCCAGCACCCACGGGTGGTCCGGCGCCACGTGGTTCGGCACGTAGTCGAGCACCAGCCGCACACCACGCGCCGCGAGCTCGGCCCGTGCCTTCGCCAGGCCCTCGTCGCCGCCGAACGCCTCAGCCACCACGTACCGTTGCACGCAGTACGGCGACCCTGTGACGTCCTCCGGGCGCAGGTCCGGCAACACCTCGTGGAACGACGCCCGCAGGCCGGGGTTCGCGTTGGCCATCGCGAGCCCCAGCAGACTGCGTTCCCACACGCCCATCAGCCACACGGCGTCCACCCCGGCCGGGGTGACCTCGTGCCAGGCGGACGACGGCACCTCGCCGAGCGTGATCTCCCTGCCCGCTGCCCGTGAGAGCTCTCGCAGCCACACCGCGGTGTTGATCTCGTAGATGACGGGTTGGTCCGGCCAGCTCATCGCGCCACCTCCCGCGGCAGCAGGGCGATCAGCGCGGTCCACCCGGTCTGGTGGCTGGCGCCGATGCCCGCGCCGTTGTCGCCGTGGAGGTACTCGTAGAACAACGGCAGGTCCCGCCAGTGCTCGTCCCGGTACCTGGTCTGTCCACCGTGGACCGGACGACCGTCCACTCCGAACAGGAACGTGTCCAGCAGCCGTTCGCCGATGTCCCGCGCCACCTCCCGCAGGTTCAGGTGACGCCCGGACCCGGTCGGGCACTCGACCGTGAAGCCGTCGCCGAAGTACTCGTGCAGGTGCAGCAACGCCCTGATGACCAGCACGTTGATCGGCAGCCACACCGGTCCGCGCCAGTTGGAGTTGCCGCCGAACATGCCGCTGTCGGACTCGGCGGGCAGGTAGCCGACGCGGTGCTCGACCCCGTCGACGGTGAGCTCGTACGGGTGCTCGGCGTGCCAGCGCGACAGCGAGCGGATCCCGTGCGGGCTCAGGAACTCCTCCGGGTCGAGCATCCGCGCGAGGATCCGGCGCAGACGGCTCTCGTCGAACAACGCGAACAGCACCGGGCCCTCCGCGTCGGCCTGCGCGCCGTGTCCCCACAACGCGGCCCGCACCGCCGGGTGCCGGTCGAGGAACTCCCGCATGCCGTCGATCAGCTCGGGGTGCTCGCGACGCACGTCCGCACCGATCACGGTCGCGGCGGCCAGTGGCAGCAGCCCGACGGCGGACCGGATCTTCAACGGCGTGGAGGTGCCGTCCGGGTGGCGCAGCACGTCGTGGAAGAAGCCGTCTTCCTCGTCCCACAAGCCACTGCCGACGTGACCGGTGGCCGCCGCGATCCACGCGAGGTTCTCCAGCAGCATCGCGGCCTGCTCGGTCTCACCCAGCTCCAGCGCCATCTGGATGAGGTTCTGGCAGTACAACGCCATCCACGCGGTGCCGTCGGCCTGGTCGATGCGCCCGCCGGTGGGCAGCGGTGCACTGCGGTCGAACACGCCGATGTTGTCGAGCCCGAGGAACCCGCCCTGGAACAGGTTCCTGCCGTCGGCGTCCTTGCGGTTGAGCCACCAGCTGAACGCGCGCAGCAACGGCGGGAACACCCGCGCCAGGAAGTCCTTGTCGTGGTCGTACTGGTAGACGAACCACGCAGCCCACGCGTGCACCGGCGGGTTGACGTCGCCGAAGTTCCACTCGTAGGCGGGGATCTGGCCGTTGGGGTGCAGGTAGCGGCGGGTGAGCAGCAGCTCGATCTGCTCCTTCGCGAGCTCCGGGTCGACGATCACCAGCGGCACCGCGTGGAAGGCCAGGTCCCACGCGGCGAACCACGGGTACTCCCACTTGTCCGGCATGACGATGACGTCCTCGGCGGCGAGGTGCCGCCAGTTCTGGTCGGCGCCCAGGGGATCGGTGCCGCGTTCGGTCAGCCAGCGCTCGACGTCGAACGCGTAGAACTGCCGCGACCACAGCAGTCCCGCGAGCGCCTGCCGGCACACGAGCCGTTCGTCGCTCCTGGGATCGCCGCCGAGGACCTCGTCGTAGAAGTCGTCTGCCTCGTCCCGCCGCTGCACGATCGTCGCGTCGAAGCCGTCGAACGGGTCCTGGAGACTGGTGTCGGTCAGCCGGACCCTGATCGTGGCGCTGCGCCCGGCGGGGATGTGCAGCTCGTGGTGGGCAGCGGCCTTAGTGCCGACACCGTCGGGCGTGACCGCGGTGGTGTCGCCGTGGACGACGAAGCGGTCGATGCCGTCCTTGACGTGCGGGGTGGCGTTGGGCGAGCCGAACACCCGCTCGTTGTCGGTCTCGTTCTCCGTCACGAGGATCGGCGCCGGCGGTGCGACGTACCACCACCGCACGCCGAGGTCGGGGTGCTCCGCGCGGACCGTGCCCGGTTCGCAGACGTGCAGCGTCGGCTGCCGGATGTCCCCGCCCCACGACCACGTGTGCCGGAACCACAACGTGGGCAGGACGTGCAACGAGGCGTCCTCGGGCCCGCGGTTGTGCGCGGTGATGCGCATCAACACGTCCTCGGGACCCGCCTTCGCGTAGTCCACGACGACGTCGAAGTAGCGGTCGTCGTCGAACACCCCGGTGTCGAGCAGCTCGTACTCGGGCTCGAGCCGGGTGCGCGCCGCGTTGGTGGCGACCAGGTCCTCGTAGGGGAACTCGGCCTGCGGGTACTTGTAGAGCATCCGCAGGTACGAGGACGTCGGCGTGGCGTCGAGGTAGTAGTAGCACTCCTTGACGTCCTCGCCGTGGTTGCCCTCGCCGTTGGTGAGGCCGAACAACCGCTCCTTGAGGATCGGGTCCTTGCCGTTCCACAGCGCCACCGCGAGACAGACCCGCTGCCGGTCGTCGCTGAACCCGGCCAGCCCGTCCTCACCCCACCGGTAGGCCCGGTACCGCGCCTGGTCGTGGGTGAACGACGTCCAGGCGTCACTCGGGTCGTGGCCCTCCCTGACCGTGCCCCACTGCCGTTCGCTCAGGTACGGCCCCCACCTCCGCCACGGACCGGCCTCGTTGAGCCTCTGCTTCTCCGCGCTGACCACGTCGCCCACCTCTCGTCTCCGCTGGGGTGTTCAGGCTCGCCGGAAGATCGGGTGCGCCGGTTCATCCGGTGCGGATGGTTCGGGGCCGTGCCGCCACCCGTCGCGGAGGAGTTGGCCCCTCGCTTGTTCCCGTGCCCGGCGGGGAGGATGAGGACATGGCGACCGCGTTCGTGCTCGCAGGCGGTGGGAGCTTGGGCGCGATAGAGGTCGGCATGCTGGCCGCGCTCACCGAAGCCGATGTCCGCCCGGACTTCATGGTCGGCACCTCGGTGGGCGCGGCCAACGCCGCGTGGTTCGCGCTACATCCGTCCGATGTGGACTCTCTCGTGTCTTTGTGGGTGTCGTTGAGGCGGACGGATGTCTTCCCACTTCGGCCGGTGCAGGGCCTGCTCGGGTTGCTGGGGTTCCGCGACCACCTGGTGCCGCAGTCCTCTCTGCGCCGGTTGCTGGAACGGTCGCTGGGCTCGATCGACCTGACCGGCACGGTGATCCCGGTGCACGTGGGCGCCACGGACGTGTTGTCGGGCGCGGAAGTGCTGCTCTCCAAGGGAAACGCGGTCGACTCGGTGCTCGCCTCCACCGCGATTCCCGCGGTGTTTCCGCCACTGCTGCTCGACGGCCGCTACCTGATGGACGGCGGCGCGGTGAACAACAATCCCGTGTCGCACGCGGTCGAGCTGGGTGCCGATCGGGTGTGGGTGCTGCCGACCGGGTACGCGTGTGCGTTGACGTCGCCGCCGCGCAGTGCGATCGGGGTTGCGTTGCAGGCGTTGACGTTGCTGGTCAACCACCGGTTGGCGCTGGACGTGGAGCGGTATCGCGACCACGTCGATCTGCGGGTGGTGCCGACGTTGTGCCCGTTGCGGGTGTCACCAGGGGACTTCGGGCGGGCGCAGGAGTTGATCGACGCGGCGTTCGTCAGTACGCGTGACTGGCTGGCCGCGGGGTGTCTGCCTGGGCCCGTTCATCCGGCCTGCGGCACCACCAGGCCCGACTCGTAGGCGATGACCACGAGCTGCGCGCGGTCACGGGCGTGCAGCTTCGTCATCGCGCGGTTCACGTGCGTCTTGGCGGTGAGCGGGCTGATCACCATGGCCGCCGCGATCTCGTCGTTCGACAGACCACGGGCGACCATCACGACGGCTTCCCGTTCGCGGTTGGTGAGCTGCCCGAGGCTCACGTTCTGCCGCGGCGGCTGGCTGACGTACCGGTCGATCAGCCGGCGGGTGATCGACGGGGCGAGCAGTGCGTCACCGCGGGCCGCTACCCGGACGGCGTGCAGGAAGTCCTCCGGCTGCACGTCCTTCACGAGGAACCCGGCCGCGCCTGCCTTCAGCGCGTGGAAGACGTACTCGTCGAGGCCGTAGTTGGTCAGGATCACGACGTGGACGGCCGCGAGGGCCGGATCGGCGGCGATGCGCCTGGTCGCCTCGATGCCGTCGACCTCCGGCATCTGGATGTCGATCAGCGCGATGTCCGGGAGGTGCCGCCGGGCCTGGTCGACGCCTTCGGAGCCGTTCGCCGCCTCGGCCACGACCTCGATGTCGTCCTCCGCGTCGAGCAACGCGCGGAAGCCGCTGCGGATCAACGGCTGGTCGTCGACCAGCAGCACGCGGATCACGGCTGTGCCACCGGGAGTTCGGCCTGCACGGTGAACCCGCCCTCGGTGCGCGGTGCGGCCTGGAGGCTGCCGCCGAGCGCCGTGACGCGTTCACGCATGCCGAGCAGCCCGACGCCCGGTTCGGAGGTTTTGGGGGAGGCCTTGCCGTCGTCGTCGACTCGGATGAGCAGCGCGTCGGGGCGGAAGTCGATGCGGACCTGCGCGGTCGCGGCGGCGGCGTGGCGGGCGATGTTCGTCAGCGACTCCTGCACGATCCGGTACGCCGTGCGTTCCACCGCGGCCGGCACGTCGGTGTTGCGGCCCTCGATGGTCAGCTGCGCGTCGAGACCGGTGGCTCGCGCGCGTTGAACCAGTTCGGCGACGTCGTCGATGCCGTGCGGCGGGTTCTTGTCGTCGTCCCTGAGCGCTTCCAGCGTCGCGCGGAGTTCCCTGGCCGCCTCCCTGCCCGCGTCCCGGATGGTCACGAGCGCTTCCGGCACGTCCTCGCCGCGCTTCTGCGCGAGGTGGACCGCGACCTCGGCCTGGAGCTTGATCACGGAGATCTGGTGGGTGAGCGAGTCGTGCAGCTCGCGCGCGATGTGCAGGCGTTCCTCGTTGGCACGGCGGCGCGCGGTCTCCTCGCGGGTGCGCTCGGCCTCGTCGGCCCTGCGCTCGGCCTGCCTGAGTGCTTCACCGGCGGCCGCGGCGGCGATGAGCCACGCGATCTGCAGGACGTCCCGGCTCTGCGCGAACGCCTCGTAGGTGGTGAGGTCGCGGGGCGAGAGCAGCGCCGCGACGGGGAGCGCGGCGAGCATCAGCACCGAACCGGCGACCGTGACGACCCGGTGGCCCGCCCTCATCGTCGAGTAGACGGCGAACAGGAACGCGATCACCGGCACGTCGGCGCCGGTCGCCTGGTAGCCCAGCGCGAGGAGTCCCGTGGCGGCCAGCACCGCGACCGGCGCCGTCCTGCGTGCCGCCAGCGCGAGCCCGCTCGCGGCCAGCAACGCGTAACCGGGGCCGGTGGCGGGGTGTCCGGCGCTCACGAGGCTCGCCGCCACCCCGATGGCGATCACCCAGTCCAGCCAGCGCGCGTTCATGGGTGCACCTTAATCCGATGTTCGCGCTGGTAGATCCTGCACGGGGAGGACTGTTGATCTACTACGAGCGCAGTAGTGGTTGTCTGCGCGCGCACGACGACTCGCGGTGGGCGGCGAAGACATGCTCTTGCCATGACTCTTGCTGTTGCTGCATATGAGATGACCGCGGGACGTGCCTGGTCGCTGGTGGGCGCCGCGATCGGAATCGTCGGTGTTGTGCTGGGCGTGCTGGCGGTGAGGCGTGGCCGGGGTGGCGTCGCGGCCGTGGGCGCGGGTGCCGTCGGGGCGGTGATCGGCCTGCTGGTCGTGCTCATGGCCGAGGGCGGTCCCGGCACCGGCTACGGCATCGTCGGCGGCTACCTCTCCCTGCTGGTGGGACTGGCCGCCGCCGGCCTGGGCGGACTGGCTATGCGAAAAGGCGTTCGGGCTGGTGCACGGCGCGCCGGGTGACCAGTCCCGCCGCACCCCGCACCACGGCGAACTCGCCGAGGGGTGAGGCGACCAGCCGGGTGTGGCGCTCTCCGCCGGCGAGCACCCGGCCGTCCATTTCGGACTGAACGGCGGCGCTGAGGTGCTCGTGCAGCACGGCGTAGCTGCCGCCGAGCACGACTGTCGGCACGTCGAAGAGGTTCATCAGCGTCGCCAGCCCGACCCCGAGCGCCTCACCGGCGTCGCGGACCGCCTTGAGCGCCTTGGGATCGCCCGCGTCGAGTGCTTTCTGGAGCGAGTCGAGCCGGCGCCGTCCCGCCTCGCGCAGGATGACGTCGAGGCCCGCGTACCGCTCGACGCAGCCCCGGCTGCCGCACGTGCAGCGGACACCGTCGCGTTCGATCACGACGTGCCCGAGCTCGCCCGCGAACCCGCTGACCCCGCGGTACACCTCGCCGTTGAGAACGACGCCCGCACCGATGCCGACGTCGGCGGAGACGTGCACGAAGTCCTCGCCGGCGAGGTGGTGCGGCCACAGGTGTGCGAGCGCTGCGACGTTGGCCTCGTTGTCGAGCTCGACGTCGAGGCCGAGGCGGCGGCCGAGCCCTTCGGCGAGTGGCACGCCGACGAGTTTCGGGAGGTTGGGGGCTCTGACGACGACACCGTCGTGCACCACGCCGGGGATCGCGAGACCGACGCCGAGGTGCTTGCGCGGGCCGGAGATCTGGTTGATCAGCTCGGCGACGCGGTCGAGCACCTCGTCCGGCGTGGCCTTGCGGATGTCCGTGGGCACGAGGTGGCGCTGGAGGGTCTCGCCGTCGAGGCCGAGGGTCTCGACGGCGAGGTGGCTGACGTTGATCTCCGCGCCGATCGCGACCGGGCCGTCCGGGTGGAAGCGCAGTGGTTTGGACGGCCTGCCCATGCCGGTGAGGGCCGCGGGCTCCTCGAGGAGGATCCCGTTGGCCAGCAACGGTTCGGTGAGGTTGGAGAGGGTGGCTTTGGTGAGACCGGTGCGGGCCGCGAGGTCGGCCCGCGAGCCGGGACGGTCGACGAGTGCGAGCAGGACCGTTCGCAGGTTGCCGAGGCGAACCTGTCGCAGGTGGTCGACGGTGGTCATCGGCCCCAGTATCGCCGAATGCTGGTGCCCGAGTTCGGGATGAACGGCTCTTTTGTCCACCTCAGGTGAACAAAAGAGCCGTTCATCCCGCTCGCCCCCGGGCCCCACACCCCGCCGGTCCTCCGCGTGCTCATCGGCTCAGGTACTTCTGCGCCGCGTCGGCGTACCGAGCCCGCACCTCCGGCACCGCGTCCGCCTCGTACCGCCGGCTCTCCGCGAGCGTCCACTCCGGCGGTGTCGCACCACCCGTGAGCGTCCACGCCGCCTGCCGGGCCGCACCGTCCGCGACGTACTCACCCGGCGCCGGCACGGTCACCGGCACCCCGAACACGACCGGCGCGATCTCCCGCACCGCGGGCGAGACCGCCGCACCGCCCACCAGCCGCACACCGGTGACGTCCGCACCCTGCCCGGCCAGTGCGTCGAGCCCCACCGCGAGCCCGCACAACATGCCCTCCACGGCGGCACGCGCGATGTTCGCCGGTGTGGCGTTCGTCAGCGTCAAGCCGTGCAGCGCACCCGTCGCGTCCGGGAGGTTCGGCGTCCGTTCTCCCTCCAGGTACGGCACCATCACCACGCCTTCCGCGCCCGGCTCGGCGGACAGCGCCAGCGAGCTGAGCGTCGCGAGGTCGACGCCCAGCATCCGGGCGGTCGCGTCCAGCACGCGGGCGGCGTTCAACGTGCACGCGAGCGGCAGGTACCGGCCCGTGGCGTCCGCGAAGCCCGCCACGATCCCGGACGCGTCCGACGCCCGCACCTCGCTCGTCGCCGTGACGACGCCGGACGTGCCCAGCGACACCACGACGTCCGCGCCGCCGCCCACGCCCAGCATCGCCGCCGCGTTGTCACCGGCACCCGCGCCGAGCCGCACCGGACCGTCGACGAACTCGGCAGGACCGAGCACACGCGGCAGCGCCACGTCGGAACGGCCCAGCGCCAGCGACACCAGGTCCGGCACGTACTTGTCCGTCACCGAGTCGAAGTAGCCGGTGCCGGACGCGTCCGAGCGGTCCGTGACCAGGTCGCCCAGGTCCCCGGTGCCGCGCAGCCGCCACGTCAGCCAGTCGTGCGGCAGGCAGACCGCCGCGGTGCGCGCCGCGTTGGCCGGTTCGTGCTGGGCGAGCCAGCGCAGCTTGGTGATCGTGAACGACGCGACCGGCACCAGTCCGATCCGCTCCGCCCACTGCTGCGCGCCCAGCTCGTCGGTCAGGGAGGCGGCCGCCGCCGCGGAACGGGTGTCGTTCCACAGCAGCGCTTCCCGCACGACCTCGCCGTCCTCGTCGAGGCAGACCATGCCGTGCTGCTGGCCCGCCACGCTCAGCGCCGCGACGTCGTCGAGCCCTCCGGCGTCCGACAGCGCGGACTGCAGCGCGTCCCACCAGTGCGACGGGTGCACCTCGGTGCCGTCCGGGTGCGTTGCGCGGCCCTCCCGGACGAGCTCGCCCGTCTCCGCCTCGCGCACCACGACCTTGCACGACTGCGTCGAGGAGTCGACGCCCGCGACGAGCGTCATGTCAGCGCGCTCCCGCGAGGTGCTCGAGCGCGAGCTGGTTCAGCCGCACGAACCCGAAGCCGCGCTCGGCCGCCTTCTCCGGGTCGAAGCTGTCGTCGGCCAGCAGGTCGTCGTAGGACTCGCCGTCGTTGAGGGTCGGCTTGCCCAGGTCGGCGACGCCGGCGACCTGCAGCGCCTCCTGCACCTCGGGGTCGGCGCGGAACGCGGCGGCACGTTCCTTGAGCAGCAGGTACATCCGCATGTTCGCCGCGGCGGAGTCCCAGACGCCCTTGATGTCCTCGGTGCGCGACGGCTTGTAGTCGAAGTGCCGCGGACCCTCGTAACCGCCGGTCTCCAGCAGGTCGACCAGCGCGAACGCGTTCATCAGGTCACCGTGGCCGAACACCAGGTCCTGGTCGTACTTGACGCCGCGCTGACCGTTGAGGTCGATGTGGAAGAGCTTGCCCTGCCACAACGCCTGCGCGATGCCGTGGACGAAGTTGAGGCCGGCCATCTGCTCGTGCCCGACCTCGGGGTTGAGCCCGACGAGTTCCGGCTTGTCGAGCGTCGAGATGAACCCGAGCGCGTGCCCGATCGTCGGCAGCAGGATGTCGCCGCGCGGCTCGTTCGGCTTCGGCTCGAGCGCGAACCGGATGTCGTAGCCCCGGTCCGTGACGAACTGGGTCAGCAGGTTCATGGACTCGCGGTACCGGTCGAGCGCGGCCCGCACGTCCTTGGCCACGTCGTACTCGGAGCCCTCACGGCCGCCCCACAGCACGTAGGTCTTCGCGCCGAGCTCGGCCGCGAGCTCGATGTTGCGCAGGATCTTCCTCAGCGCGAACCGCCGCACGCCGCGGTCGTTGCTGGTGAGGCCGCCGTCCTTGAACACCGGGTGGGTGAACAGGTTCGTCGTCATCATCGGGATGACCAGGCCGGTCTCGTCGAGCGCGGCCTTCAGCCGGTCGATCTGCTGCTGCCGGTTCGTCGCCGCGAACCCGAACAGGTCGTCGTCGTGGAACGTCAACCCGTAGGCCCCGAGCTCGGCCAGCCGCTGCACCGCCTCGACCACGTCCAGGTCCGGGCGCGTGGCGTCGCCGAACGGGTCGCGACCCGGCCAGCCCACGGTCCAGAGACCGAAGGAGAACTTGTCCGCCGGAGTGGGCGCCGTCATGATCCACCTCATTCGTTCAATGCTTGAACTTAGTGCGGACAGTACGACGCGCGTGCCGTGATCGCAATCGGTCAGGCTTGAAGAACTGCCTCGACCGCGGGCGCGAGTGCCTCGGCGATGACGCGGTAGCCGGCGGCGGACGGGTGGAAGCGGTCGGCGGCGAACAACGCCGGATCAGCGGCGAACCGGGCCGAGACGGCACGTTCGACGTGCGCGACGACTCCGCCCGCCCGGATGACGGCCTGCAGCTGTGCCTGGGCGTAGTCGCGGCTCACGGTCGACACGATGGTGCGCAACGCGGGCGGTACGTGCGCGACCACGCTCAGGTCGGGCGCGGTGCTGACGACGACCTGCGCACCCGCACCGCGAAGGTCCGCGACGGCGTCGTGCAGCTGCTGCGCGCCGACGTGGGCGGGGACGAACCTGGTCAGGTCGTTCGCGCCGATGACGATCACGGCGAGGTCGACTCCGCCCGCGATCGCGGTCCGGACCTGCGCTTTCAGGTCGGCAGAGCGGGCACCGGGTACGGCGTGGACCCTCAGGTCGACGTGATGTCCTGCCGCGCGGAGACGTGCGGCGAGCAGTGGGCCGAGAGTGTCCTCTTGACGCGTGCTGCCGACGCCCGCGGCGATGGAGTCACCGAGCAGACGCAGACGCATGTCCCGTAAAACGGCGAGCGTCGGGACGGTGTTCCGCCGCAGACTGTGACGGTGGACGAACTCCTGGGGTGGTGCGTTGTCGCGAACGTCGCCGCCACCGATCTGAAGCACTTCTCGGCCGGCACGAAGGTGTGGGTGCTGCCACCGCAGTGGGGTGACGGCGGGCAGGACGTCGTCGTGGTCGGCCGGCACCGCGGCAGCCCCGGACCTGTGTCCCAGATGGTCCTGGCGCGCGTGCACCTGACGAACTTCCGCGTGCGCGGGGTCTACCAGCCGGCCGTGCAGCGCCAGCTCACCAAGCCGTTGAAGCGGCGCGAGCTGCGGCAGTGGGAGTCGCGGGAGGAAGCGGAGAAGGTCGTCGAGTGGTGGGCACGTGACGCCGCCATCCACGCGGGAGTGCGCCGGCCGTTGCAGCGCGCCGACTTCTACTACCGGCTCGCTCAGGTGACGCCGGGACACGTCCTGCAGCAGTGGGCCGTCCAGGACGTCATGAACCCGCGGCTCTCGTTCGAGCTCGGCGACGTGTTCCGCGACCAGCAGGAGGTGGACGCGGTCCACGAGCTGCGCGAGCTCCTGGACACCATCGCGACGGCCGGTGTGGCGAACTGGCTGAACAACGAGCTGTGGCCGGTTGTTCGCTCTGTCGCGGGGAAGACCCAGGCGCTGCTGAGTCGATAAACCGCTGTCGTGGCAGCGTTCGTGTGTCTACACTCCACGATCAACATCACCGAGCGACGAGGAGGGACCGGCCGTGCGTACCGCCGTTGTCGTCCTCCCGTCCCGCTTCGACGTGATCCTCGTGTCCTCGCACCCCGGCTGCCCGCTGCGCGCCGGGCACCGGAGCGTCTGACGAACACGCCGTTCGTCGGCTCATCGCGCTGACCTGCACGTCCTTTCACCACGAAAAGGCACTCAGCCATGCGCACGACCACGTTGAACGCCGTCCGCAACCTGGGCATCCTCGCCCACGTCGACGCGGGCAAGACCACCCTCACCGAACGGGTTCTGTTCGCCACCGGCACCACGTACAAGCGCGGTGAGGTCCACGACGGCACGACCGTCACGGACTTCGACCCGCAGGAGCGCGACCGCGGCATCACGATCTTCGCCGCGGCCGTGAGCTGCACGTGGGACGGTCACCGCATCAACCTCATCGACACGCCCGGCCACGTCGACTTCTCCGACGAGGTCGAACGGTCGCTGCGGGTGCTCGACGGCGCTGTCGCCGTGTTCGACGGTGTCGCGGGCGTCGAGCCGCAGAGCGAGTCGGTGTGGCGGCAGGCGGACCGGCACGGCGTGCCGCGGATCGCGTTCGTCAACAAGCTCGACCGGCCCGGCGCGGACCTCGACACGGTCGTGGAGTCGCTGCGAACGCGGCTGCACACCGTGCCGCTCGTCGTGCAGCTGCCGATCGGTGCCGAGGACGGGTTCGCCGGCGTCGTCGACCTGGTGCGGATGGTCGCACTCACCTGGGAGGACTCCCTGACCGAAGGGCCGGTGCCGGAAACGTTGCTGGCAGAGGCACAACGGCGCCGTCACCTGCTGGAGGAGGCGGTGGCGGAACTGCATCCCGAGGTCGTGGAGGAGTTCTTCGCGGGAGGACTGTCCGAGCAGACGCTGAGAGACGCGCTGAGGGAACTGACTCGGCGAGGTCTCGGAACCGTCGTGCTGTGCGGCTCGGCGTACCGGAACCGGGGCGTGGAACCGTTGCTGGACGCGGTGATCGCGTATCTTCCGTCCCCTGTGGACGTTCCGGCGGTGCGCGGCGTCGACGGCGAGGAACGGGAACCGGATCCGGACGCGCCGTTCGCGGCGTTGGTGTTCAAGGTGAACGCCACCGCCACCGGGCGGCTGACGTTCGTCCGCGTCTACTCGGGCACCCTCCACAAGGGAGAGACGGTCCAGGTGGGCGGCAGGAACGAACGCATCGGCAGGATCCTGCGGGTGCAGGCCGATCGGCACACGCCGGTCGACTGCGCCGTCGCGGGTGACATCGTGGCGCTGGTGGGGCTGAAATCGGCTCGCACGGGAACGACCCTGTGCGCGCCAACGGCTCCGCTGCTCCTCGAACCGCCGGTGTCGGCCGACCCCGTCGTGTCCGTGGCCGTGGAGACGCGGACCAGCGCGGACAACGCGAGGCTGACCGAGGCGCTCGCGCACCTGGTCGACGAGGACCCGTCCCTGCGCGTGGCGACGGACCCGGAGACCGGCCAGACGGTGCTGTCGGGCCTCGGCGAGCTGCACCTGGAGGTCGCGGTGGAGAAGGCGCGCACGACCCACCGCATCGAGATCACCACGGGACGCCCGCGCGTGTCCTACCGCGAGACCGTTGCCAGCGGTGTCAAGGGTTTCGTTTACCGGCACGTGAAGCAGGACGGAGGTGCCGGCCAGTTCGCTCACGTCGTCATCGACACCGAGCCGCTGGAGACCGGGTTCGAGTTCCGCTCGGCGGTCACCGGCGGGCGCGTGCCGCAGGAGTTCGTCCGCGCGGTCGAACAGGGCTGCCGCGACGCGCTGGCCGAGGGACCGCTCGGCCACCCGGTGATCGGGCTGCGGGTGACGCTCACCGACGGGTCCACGCACGTCAAGGACTCGTCGGAGATGGCGTTCCGCACGGCCGGCCGGCTGGGCCTGCGCGAGGCCCTGAAAGCCGGCGCGATGACGTTGCTCGAACCGATCGCCGAGGTCACGGTCACCGTGCCGGAGGAGTACCTCGGCGGCGTGCTGGGTGACCTCGCTTCGCGCCGGGGCCGGATCCTCGGTTCCGTGGCGAGGGCCGGTACGACGGTGGTCACGGCGAGCGTGCCGCTGGCCGAGATGTTCGGGTACGTGACGAGGTTGCGCAGCCGGACACAGGGCCGCGGCACGTTCTCGGCCCGCCCGACCGGTTACGCGGCCGCATAGGTGGAACGCAGGCCGGCTGTGTTGAATTTTTGACAGCCGGCCTGTGCCATGCTCGGTCAAATGTCGACCTTGAACGTCATGTCGTTCAACCTGCGCTACGCCTCGGACGCCGAGCCGAACTCGTGGCGTGCCAGGCGACCCGTGATGGCCCAGCTCCTGCTCAACGAGCTGCCCGCGGTGCTGGGCACGCAGGAAGGCCTCTACGGCCAGCTGCTCGACATCGCCCACGACCTGCCCGACCACTACGACTGGGTCGGGCTCGGCCGCGCGGGTGGCAGCCACGACGAGTTCATGGCGGTCTTCTTCGACACGCTCCGGCTGGAACCGCTCGAGTTCGACCACCACTGGCTGTCCGCGACGCCGAACGTCGTGGGCTCGCGCTCGTGGGGCAACAACGTGATCCGCATGGTGACGTGGATCCGGTTCGCCGACCGCGCGACGGGCAGGCAGTTCGTCGTCGTGAACACCCACTTCGACCACGAGTCGGAGAACTCCCGCCTGCGCAGCGCGGAGTTCGTCCACCAGCGGATCAACACGCTGAAGCTCCCGGTCGTGCTCACCGGTGACTTCAACGCGGTGGCGACGGCGTCACCGACGTACTCCCTGCTGACCGAAGGGCTGGAGGACTCGTGGCTCGCAGGCCCTCAGACCACCCCGGCGTACGGGACGTTCCACGGCTACGGCCCGCTCGTCCCCGACGGCCCGCGCATCGACTGGATCCTCACCCGCGGCGTCACCGTCGAGGCCGCCGCGATCAACACCTACCACCGCGGCGGCCAGTACCCGTCCGACCACCTGCCGGTGCAGGCGCTGATCAGGGTCTAGGCGCCCACTCCGGCGGCAGCTCGTGCGAACACGTCGGCGCACCACCGGCTCGAGCTTTGCGAAGGTCGGCGTACGGCCCCGCGATCTGGTCCCGCGGTACGGGACTCAGCGCCGTGATGGCGTCACCGGCGGCGAGCACCTGACGGCGCATGCGCTCGTGGTCCACGGCCTCGGCGCCGAACGCGGGCGCCCAGAGCGTCCACGGTCCGGAGATCATCGCCATCGTCGGGATCAGGTGCGAGTGGAAGTGCGTGCCGATGCCACCGAACGAGCACTGCGGCGGCGCCCTGTCCGGCACGGGAACGTCGGTGCCGGGCAGGACGAACGTGCGATCCACGCCCCGTCCGGACAGCGCCGTGAAGGCGGCCCGGGTCAGCGCGGGACTGCCCGCGAACCACCCCGACGGCTCCGCCGCACCTGTGGGCTGCAGAGACCCGTTGCCGGGCAGGAACTCCCGCGTGCCCAGGTGCTCCAGCACGAACGCGAACGCAACAGACCCCGAGTCGTACTCGGCGTCGAGCGCACGGGCCCGGAACTCGCTGCCCTCGGCGGGCCGGTGCAGATGTCCGGTGGCGAACACGAACTCGATCGTCCGCGGCCGGCACCGCAACGGCAGGCGGGCGAAGTGCTCGGCGAGGGCGAGGAGCGCGACCGTTCCGTTCTCCTGCACCCATCCCACGCCGTCGGTGTTGGTGTCGAGCACGATCCGCTCGTTGCTGATGCCGGGCAGCGTGGCGACCAACGACCGCGTCACGGCCGGTGTGCGCGCTGCGAGAACCCCCACCGTCGTCTGCGCGCCGGGGTTGAGTTTCGCCGCCGCGTCCGCCCCGACGAACACCCCTGGCACCCGGTAGTGCGTGCCGAGATGAGGATCCCAGTAGCCCTTCATCTGCTCGTGTGGAAACGGAAAGGCGACGACCACCCCAGCGGCCTCGGCAAGTCCGGCGTCGACCATGTCCTGGTTGAGGAACGGCTCGGCGAGATACCCGCGGTCGACGGCCGGGAATTCGCGCAGCACCACCTTCCCGCGCGCGTTGGCCGTCGTGATCGGCGTACTGGCGGGCAATCTGACCAGCTCACCCGAGCGCAAACCGGGCGCGGAGTAGGGGATCGCGGCGGCGACCGGAACCACGCCGTCCGACACGAGCAGCCCAGGCCCGGGCTGCCACCGCTGGATCCCGAAGTGCTCGGACCGCACGGACACACCGGGAAGCCGGTCGACGTGACGCTCCAGCCAGGAGATCAGGCGCTGGTGGGCCGGGCTACCGGTCGACCGGACACCGAACGCGGCGACGGTGGCGTTCAACGCGCGCAAGGTGGAAGCCGAGGCGAACTTCCGCTCGTCGACGGTGGGGGAACAGCCCTCCGACGCTGCGGCCGGTGTGGGTTGAACGGTCAGAACCGTTACGACACTTAACAATGCAATGCATCTGGCGGGGTGCACCAGGCACACAGTGGCTGTTGTGAACAGGGCTCACAATCCGCTGTCCTGGGTAACTGGCGTGGCGTCAACGGTGAACGGAATGGTTCATACCAATTTCCGCTACCGTCCGCCAGATGCGCATGAACTCAACGCTCGGCCGCGTCGTGGTGATCGCGTACGCGCTGCTGTTCTTGTCCGGCACCACGGCTGCCGCTTCCGCCTCTCACGGCCGTGAGTGCGACACGCCGTCCATTGATCGGTTGCAGCAGTGGCTGGCCAGTGGTGAGGGTGTGACTGAGCCTGCGACCGGCAGCATCCTCGTCCCTGCTCGGCACGGCTACACCGCGAAGATCAAGTTCCTGTCGAACGACTGGCACGTCATGGTCGTGTGGCTCGGCAACGAGTTCGAGGCGCAGGCCGATTTGAGTGGGTCTCGTGGGTTCTGGATGACCTACCGCGCTGCTGACGACCTGTACGTGCAGTTGCGGCCGGCGTCGCACTGGAGTGGTGGTGACAAGTGGGTCACCAAGATCCCGTCGACGCGTGGGCGGATGGTGACTCGGTTCTTCAGCTTCGCGCCGTCTCGGTGGACTGTGTTGCCGGAGCTCGGTGCGCCTGCGTATCCGCTTGCTGAGGCTCTTGATGATGCTCGTGGGCTGGTGTTCGTGGGTAAGACGCCCAACGATCTTGAGTTTCGCGGGTTGAGGGTCGACGGGTATCGGCCGTCCTGCGTTTACTGAGGTTCTTTGGGGGTGCGGGGTCGGTTCGCGCGGTCCGGCTTGCAGAGGTCGGCTTGCGTTGGGGCTTGCGCGGGTCGGCTTGGGGTGGTTCGGCGCGGGTTCCAGCGGAGGGGGCACCTGTGCGGTCGTGTCGCCTTTGTGTTGGTGGTCGCTTTGGGTCGTATGACGAGCCGGGTCATTTCATCGCCGCTTCGCGACGATTGCGATTGGGGCTTGACTTCGGGGCCCTTGCGAGGCGCTGTGTCGGGCGGAAAAGGTCGGATGCTTCGCACCCGCCCGATCCGAAAAGGCTAGCACCTCGCTCCCAAAGTCAAGCCCCAATCGCACGTGTGCGTGGTCGCGTTGGGTTGTTCGGCTTACGTCATTACCGCTTACCTGATGACGCATTGTCCTGTACGGCTCGCCTTCGGTATCGCGTTCCGGGTGGGGTCGGCTGGGTGATTCACTCGATTGTGTTCGACATTTCCCGTTATCTTGTTGTGATCTTGCGGTAGGGTAGAACACGTGATCGAAACCCGCCTCCTCCCTACCGACGAGCTGCTGCGCAGTCTCGTCGACGAGGTGACGGAAATCCGGGTCCGGGAAAATGCCGCGTTGCAGATCGTCGCCGAGTTGGATCGGCGTGGAGCCGCGAGCGAGCTCGGGTACAGGAATCTGCCGCAGGTGTTGCGGCATGTTGTCCGCTGGGATCTGCATGTCGCCACGCGGTGGATCGACACCGCCGCACTGCTGACCGGCGAGATCACCCCGACCGGTAGTGAACTCGCCCCGGTGCTTCCGCTGACGGCGCAGGCGGTGGCCGAGGGCGTGTTGTCGGTCGAGCATGTGGCGGCGGTGGCCGCGGTGATGAAGACCGTGCCCGCCGAGCACGAGGAGACCGTGGTGGGCTACGCCCGCACCTTCGAGCCCCGCACCGTGCGCACCCTGGGCGGGAA
>NZ_JBHRZI010000045.1:0-67439 GCF_042649515.1 Lentzea rhizosphaerae
GATCGCCCCGGTCGCGGACGCCGGGTCCCGGCGCGCTTCCACGGCCATCCGGGTCGCCCTCTCACGCAGCTCGTCTGAGTACTTCTTCGGTGGGGCCATCAGTCCTCATCATCCAGGCTTGATGGTCTCCATCAAACCCGGTACGGAACATCATGCCCCGCTGGGGCACGGTGCCGTTCGAGAACATCAGCAACCTCGCCGTGCACACCTGGGCTGTCAAGCTCCGAGAGAAAGGCCTGGCGCACAACACGATCAAGACCATCATGAAGATCCTGACCATGATGCTCGCCGACGCCGCCGACGAAGGCATCATCCCGGTCAGCCCAGTCCGCGTGCGACGCCGAGGCCGCCGACGCCACCACCGCAAACCAGAAGCGATCTGGGCGTCACCACTGGAAGTTCTACGCATCGCACTCCAAGCAGCCACGCTGGTCGGCGAGTGGGCAGCAATCCTCATCATCACCGCCGCCTACACCGGAGCCCGCTGGGGCGAACTCGCCGGACTACAGCGCACCAACATCCACCTCGACGACGGCTTCTTCGTCATAGACCCGGACATCGGCGCCCTGCAGGAAGTCGGCAGCAAACTCTCCCTCGGCCAGCCCAAGACCGCCGCTTCCGCACGCACGGTCACCTTGCCGCCGTTCCTCATCGACACGTGGCGGTACCTGCTCGGCCTGCACGACCATCCGCACATCTTCGTCACGGCACAACATCAGCTACTCCGCCGCTCCAACTTCGCCCGCCGCGCCATGCGCCCGGCCGCCGACGGCAACATTCACATCGACAACCCGCTCATCCGCGTCCGGCCCGTCAAACCGGGCTTGGTATTCCATGGGCTGCGCCACAGCCAGAACACCTGGCTCATCGCAGACGAGATCCCCGAAGTCGCCCGTGCACTCCGGCTCGGCCACAAGGTGTCCGACAAGATCCGCGAGGTCTACGACCATGTCGCACCCGAGATCGAAGCCAAGATCCTTACGTGCCTCCAGAAGCGCTGGGAAGATGCACTGGCCGCACAGTTCCCGAACGGCCTCGTCTTCACCGACGAGAACCGCCTGTTCGCTCTGGCCAGCTAACGACTGCGAACTTGGACTCGTGGTCAGTCCACCAAACTCAGAGGCGTGGCGCTCAGGACGCCTCTGAGGAGATCATCAAGCAGACCAGGGAGCTGAGCGGGTAGGAGTTTGTCCGTGCACTGGCGGAGTTCGGCTGCTGACCACCAGCGTCGTTCGATCAGCCCGGCCTTCTCGTTCTCGGTGGGCTTGAGCGCGACCTTCGGCGCGGTGTCGGTGATGCGTCCCAGGAAGACATGGTCTTCGCGGTGGTGGTCACGCCCCTTGTAGTGGAAGCGGGATTCGCGGATCCAC
Organism: Lentzea rhizosphaerae; assembly: GCF_042649515.1. Classification (NCBI taxonomy): domain Bacteria; kingdom Bacillati; phylum Actinomycetota; class Actinomycetes; order Pseudonocardiales; family Pseudonocardiaceae; genus Lentzea; species Lentzea rhizosphaerae. The sequence goes on from NZ_JBHRZI010000045.1 coordinate 1,371, forward strand.
AGTTTGCGGCCCAGCGACGGAATGATGAGTCCGGTTTCCTCCGCGACCTCGCGTAGAGCTGCATCCTCCGGCATCTCGCCCTGGTCGAGGCCGCCGCCGGGCAGTTCCCACCAGTGATGGCCACGGTCGTGCGGATCGCAGGCGTGGATGAGCAGCACGCGGTCGTTGGCGTCGAGCAGCAGCACCCGAGCGCCGATGCGCGGGGCGGCGGCGGTGGGCATCGGGCGGGCGTCCTCGCGGTCGGCTGACTGGGCGGCATTATGCGGGCGTAGCGCCGGAGTTCAGAACAGAGTTGGCTCCGGCTCGTTGAGCGCGTCGACCGCCGTGGCGGGGTCAGACGTTAGCAGCGTCCGCTTCGCGCTCGCCGCCAATGTGACGGCGAGTCCCGAATGATCGGCCAGAGGATCCGTCCTGCATGTTTTCCCTGTTCTCGTGGACGTCCCCGCATGTCGCGAGTCGCTGCGCGACCGCTTGCAGGCCGTGGGCGTGGTCGTAGCGGTAGCCAAGATCCAGTCGGCGTGCCCCAGCTGTGATCGACCTGCTCGCGCGCGGCGCCTCGACGTCGAGCCGGCTCGTGGCTGTTACGGCATGAGCCGAGTTCACTCCCGAGACTGGCTTCGCCCTCCGGCGCGACCCTCACTCCCTCTTAGTCGCCCGCCTCTGCCGCATTCGGACGATGAGCGTGAAGGGGGTGGAGTGCTCGTTGTCCCGCTGCTCGCCATGTACGAAGATCACCTTAGAACTGCGGCCCTGTCAGCTGTGGGTCAGCGGCACTTCCATTGAAAGGCCATCCGTGTCGGGAACGCGTGCGGTGACGGTGGCGTAAGAGAACTCTTTCCCTCCGCGTGAAGCACCGATAGTACGGGTCTTGCGGAGTGCGCCTACAGCTGCGAGGCGCTTCAGCCGGTTGTTGGCATTCTGGGGACTGATGTTCAGCCGTTGAGCAAGATCGTTCGCCTTGAACTCCCCTAGCTCCACTGCCGTGTCGAACGTCTCGGGGAGCGGCGGCGCTCCATCGAGCTTGAGGATCCCATCGCTGTCGAGGACGGCCACTTGAGCTTCGCGTCGCTCAAGGCAGATGGTGACCGCCTCAGCGTTCTCAGTGTTCAGGCCGGTGACCTTGAGCGTGAGTTCCTGGCTTGTAGCGTCGAGAGAAGTGAGAAACTTGCCGAGGAACTCGTCTGCGAAGCTGATGGTCATCGCCGTCACGCCGGTGAAGTCGATGGTGAGGTCGACTCCCGTCTTGCCTGCCAGGATGTCCTCAAGCCGGTTGCGGCCATCGCGTGCCTTGCTACGCGTTGCGGGGAACTCCCCGAGCTGAACAACGTTGAAGACGACTGCTCGTGTCATGGTTTCTCCGGTTTCATTGTACCGATTGAACCATCCTTACGGGTGTTGCGGAAGTTCGTGGGATAGCCACGCCCAGGTGCCATTGGTTTGGTCCGGACGGCTGCCAGGCGAGACCTTCCGTCGCTGACCATCGGCAGTGACAGTGATCTCACCTGCACCGGAGCGGACATGGAAGCGGATCGTGCCGTGCTTCCGCGCGCCGTCGATGAGGTCACCGAGGCCGTTGCCTCGTGTATCCGAAGTGCCCGTAACGCCGTTTCTCAAGGCTTCCTCCAACGCGTGCACGTCGGCGTTGAGATGCTGGTGTGCCGGGTTCTGCCGAAGATGACGCAGGACTCCAACTCCGTTGTCGCAGACAGCGAGTTCCAACCGCGGCTGTTTGGTCGTCGCGCCCGTGTACGTCTGCGCGGCGATGAAGGCTCCTTCACTGCTCGCGCCGTGCTCGACGGCGTTGTCCAGCAGTTCATTGCACGCCCCCGCAACAGCCGGCCCCGCGGTGCGCGGGTAGTGGGCGGTGATGAGGCTTCCGACCTTCTCAGCCAGGTCGTCCACGGTGGCCTTCGTGAGCGGCGAGACTTCAAGGAGACGATGCCGCAGATCCGCCCGCTTCTCAGGCGGTATGCGCCCCAGGATGCGGGTACGCGGAGACACTCGGCGCAGCACGTCCATCCGCTGGAAGTAGGAAGCAGTATCCGGTTCTCGGGGTAGAAGGAGAGTCACGGGAATTGCCGCCGCCGAGGCCCAGTGCTCGATGGCGAGCATGCCGGCCAGGTCCAACGGACAGACGAATCCGATCTCCCGCGCGTCGATCACCAATGCCTCGGGGCTGGTGTCGAAGCCCAGGATGGCCGCAGTCGCCAACGGCTTGTCTCCCATGAGGATCAACTCCATACCTCCAGTCTCCTCGAGATCTACGAACCTCCGGAAGCCACCGATCGGTTTCATTGAGTACAGTGAAACCGATGATATACTGTGGACGCGGCGAGAGCCGCTAGACAGTCCGGAAGTAAGGAGATTGGGATGGGCAGCACCAACCGGCACGTGGTGCCGAACCCTGACGGCGGCTGGGACGTCAGGAAGCCCGACGCACAGCGATCGAGCAGTCACCAGCCCACGCAGGCAGAGGCGATCAACCGCGCCCGCGAGATCGTCCAGAACGCTGGTGGCGGTGAGGTCGTCACCCACGGTCGCGACGGTCGAATTCGCGACTCCGACACCATCGCCCCCGGAAACGACCCGAACCCGCCACGCGACCGCAAGTAAGCCTGAGCGGTGCACGCCATTGCAGGTGTGCACCGCATCGGTGCCACCAGTCGACCGCTAGCACCGTGGCGGTCCAGAGTCGCTTGTCGCCCAGCGCCGAAGATGCGTGAACAGATCGTGAGGTAGAAAGTCCGATGCCCAGCGGTGCCGTGACAGCCACGAAGGTGGTCGGTCCGAAAGGAGAGACCCGCACTGTTCCCGAGGCTGTGGCCCGACACGTGTGGGTCGCCGCCGGAGGGCGGTGCACCATCTGCAACCGGTACCTGTTGGCGGACAACGTCACCGGACAAGAGGTCTCCATCGGACAGTTGGCACACATCGTCGGCTGGTCCACGGCTCCTGGTTCACCACGCGGGGACCACGAACTCCCTGTCGAGCAACGCAATTCAGCAGAGAACCTCATGCTGCTGTGCCACGACCAGCATCGCGTCATCGACCACAAGAGCTTGTGGGAGGTGTTCGACGTGGACACGCTGCGCGCGCTGAAGCGCAGCCACGAGGAGCGCATCCGCAAGCTGACGGGCCTCGGGCACGAGAAGCGCACGACTGTCTTGCGGGTGGCCGGGAACATCCACGGCAGGCCGGTCGAACTCAACTCCTCCAGCGTGACGACCGCGCTGCTGGCCAACAACCGTTTTCCAGACTGGATCCTGCGGGGCGCCGACGAATTCGAGATCGACCTCCGCGCGATCCCCGGCGAACCGACCAGCAGCCCGGCGTACTGGGCAGCCGCCCGCAGCCACTTGGAAGATCGTTTGATGCACTTGTGCACGCAGGTGCGCAAGGAGGCGGTCAACCACGTCTCGGTGTTCGCGTTGGCCCGGATCCCGGTCTTGGTACTGCTAGGGACCTACCTCGACAAGATGCTGCAGGTCGACATCTACCCGAAGCGCCGCGAAGGCAAGACTGTGTGGGGTTTCGACGACCTAGGCGCACCAGTCCGCTTCAGTTCGGAGCTCCTCCGGGCCGGCAACGACCCCTCACGCGTCGCGATTCTGTGCTCGATCTCCGGAAGCATCGACATCAACCGGCTCCCGTCCGAAGTGCTCGACTCCCACACGATCTACGAGCTGCGCCCCACTGCAACGCTGCCCACCCCAGAACTGATCACCACCCAGGCGGGACTGGACCAATTCTCCCAGGCCTGGCGGACCCTACTGTCCACCATCGAGGTCGATCACCCAGGTGCTCCGGCCATCCCGATCTTCCCGGCGGTGCCACCTGCAGCGGCCATCGCCATCGGACGGCACCTCCTGCGGGCTGCGCAACCGCCGCTGCACATCTACGACCGCGAGCCCAACTCACCCGGCTACTTCTTCACCATCAGCACCGAAGCTTGACCTTCACGAAGGAGCACCACGTACATGACGGACTCCACAGAGGACATCATCTCCACGTTGCTCACCGGAGCCGTTGAGCACCTCGACATTCCCGAAGACTTGCGCGACAAAACCGTCAGCTGCTACGAGGACGTGGGCGGGTCGTTGCTCGACCAGGGCGGCGATCTGTGGTCGGTCTACCCGCAGGGGTCGTTCACCCTAGGCACGGTCACGCGGCCTCCGAACGAGGACGGGGAGTACGACATCGACGTCGTCTGCCACAAGGCGGTCAAGAAGACCAGCACCACCCAGGAGAAGCTCAAGGACGAAGTCGGCGAGATGCTCGAGGTCTACGAGCAGGAGAAGGCCGACGACGACACCGATGACAGTCCCATCCTGTCCATCAACGAGAGCCGGCGCTGCTGGACCCTGACCTACGACGGATTCCACCTCGACGTAGTGCCGTGTGTGTCTGACGAGGAGTACCCGCCGACCAGCATCCTGGTCACCGACCTGAAGCTGCGCCCTTGGCATCACAGCAACCCGAAGGGCTACGCGGACTGGTTCCGCGGCCGGTCCCCGGAGATGCTCCGCGCGCTGGAGGCCAAGGCCGAGGAGATCGGGGTCCCCGTCGTCCCGAACTGGACCGTGCGCAGCACGCTTCAGCGCATGGTGCAGGTGATGAAGTGGCACTGCGCACTCCACTTCGCTGACGACCTCGACAACCGCACACCGTCGATCATCATCACCACGCTCGCCGCGCACGCCTACACCGGCGAGACCGACCTGTTCACCTCGACCATCAACGCCGTCGGGAACATGCCGAAGCACATCACCGAAGAAGGCGGCAGGTTGTGGGTCCGCAACCCCGCACACGAGCTGGAGAACTTCGCCGACAAGTGGCACGAGTACCCCGAGCGCCACGACAAGTTCCTCTCGTGGCTCGACGCGCTCGCCACCCTCCTCGACGACGCCGGCGACTCCGCAGGCAAGGGCCTCGACCACCTCGTCGACCGCCTCGGTGAAGCCTTCGACCTCGGACTGCTCCGCAAGTCCGCTCAACGAATGGGTCTGGAGACCAGGCAGCTCCGCGACGCGGGCAAGCTCGGGATGGCCCGCAACGCCGGCGCTCTCACCATCGCAAGCACCTCAGCCCCTCGCGTCCAGAAACACAACTTCCATGGTCCGACGCAGCGGTAGGGCGATTCTTTCGCCAGCACAACAGGCTCTGGGGCTCCGCAGAGCTGTAACTGGCTGCCGATGCCGCATCCGCCGCGGTGTACTGACCTGCGTGGTGGAACTCCAGCCCACGCCTTTGTCACGGCGCTACACCGTCAAGATCACTCAGCAGCCGCCTTTTGATCCAGATGTCGAGGTACTCGTACCAGTCCTGCGCCTCCATCCTGGCGCGCCAGGACTGCCACACGTCTATCCCGGTGACAAGCTCTGCCTGTACGAGCCTGGCGAGTGGCGATCGAACAAGCCCATTGCCGACACTGTCCTGCCATGGACGGCCGAATGGCTCTACCACTACGAGATCTGGCTCATCACCGGCGAATGGACAGGTGGAGGCGACTGGCCGGGCGTACACAGCAATTGACGTCTGCACGAGGTACCGCCTTCATATCAAGCCGCCCTGTGTGTTTGCCATCGCCGCAATGTCCTTCGCGAACTCCCAGCGCCGCTCTTCGAGCGCCTTCTGCTTGCCCGGTCCCGACTTCTCGTCGGCGGAGATCACGACAAGCTTCCAATCCAGATCAGCCGCCTCACGCACCCGCCGCCCGACCGCGGTCTCGACCATCCCGTAGGTCAGCGGGCATGGTGCGACGCCGAGCTCGGCGTGGATGCGGGACCACAAGATCAGCATGCGGATCTGACCTTCTCTGGTGATCAGCGCCGGAAGGGGCGACGCGGGTCCCTTGGCGACATGTTGTCGAACGGCGTGAACCAGGCGGACGGGGTGTAGTCACCCATGCCCAGGTACCGGTTCTCGTCATCGTCGGGAGCTTCGATGCCGTCACGACTCGGGTCGAACAACGCGAGAATATCGGCGTCCTGGAACAGAACATCCACCAGCATGCCCCCGTCGAGATCATCAGGATGCTCTGGCAGCTCGCTGAAGCGGTCCTCCAGCCCCGACCAGCCATCCGTGACCGCCGCCTGTGCGGTCGTCAGCATCAGGTGCAGCGCCATCTCCTCGGCCGCGCAGCTCGGCTGTGGCCACCGCCCGTCCGCCAGGTCCGCGCGCAGGTCGTCGAACGACCGCGCCGCCTGTCGGCGCCAGATCGCGTCCTGCCGCCACGTGATGCGCGGGAACGCGTCGAACACCATCCACAACCCCGCAGACCCAACAGGATCATCGCCGTGCGCGATCACATCGTCGAAGGCCTGATCCGCCAGCAGAGCCCCCATAGTCCACAACACCGCGGCAGTCCGCGGAGTCACCTGGAAGCCACCGCACTTCTCACACGACGCCAGACCGCACTCACACGCCTCGAACAGCCTCGCAAAGTCCGGCAACGCCGCACGCGAACGATCGTCCGCACCAGCCTCCCCTACCGAGTATCGGGCACCACCGACCTCGACACCGTCGACTTCGACGATGGCGTCCGGATCCAGCAGGAGTGACAGAGCGGCCGCCGGGTCACCGGCGACGTCCTCGCGTTCAGCAGCACGCAGTTCTTCTTGCGCCTGCTCGGAATCGTCGTCCACGGCGAACACCATCTCGTCGATGTACGCCAGCGCCGCGCGCTCCAGCGCGGCCGCGTCCACCACGTCCAGTTCGATCTCCGCGGTGACCGTGAACTGCCGCCTGGCCATGGCATCGTCGACCATCCATGGAGCCTAGAACCAGGCCGCCCCGCCGCCGCATCCGTTTCAGGCCCGTTCAGACCACAACGCGCTGGTTCGGCGCAGTTCAGGACGGTTCTCCAGATTCACCCGTTCGTGGACGACCCCATTTGCCGTTGGTCAAAGAGAAGGAGCCAGTGGCTCCTGATTCGCTCCTTGATCTGCCTGTTGATCATGAAATTGATGATCAAGCGAAGATCGTTTCGCGCGCATGAAAAAGCCCGCCTACCTGGGCTTTCACCCAGAATCAGCGGGCTGATTCAGACCGTCGGGACGACAGGATTTGAACCTGCGACCCCTTGACCCCCAGTCGTGGAACGACTGAGCGGCGTGCTCCGGCCTGTTCTTCCAGGTCGTCTCCAAGTGTAACTGGCCGAGTAAAGGAGTCGCTGATCCGAGGCTCGAACGGATCGGTCTGACGCCGTCAGGCAGGCTCGCCGCTGTCGGCGCCCCGAGCACGTCCCAGGCCACTAAGGCGAACCACGGCGAACCTCATGCCCGATCCGGCCCACGGCTGGTACGCGGCGATGTAGACGTCGTCGTTGTCGCCGAGTGCCAGTTCGTTGACGCTGGAATTCAGTCCGAGATCGACGAGCTGATCGGTCGACCATGTGTTGGTGTCCGTGCGGTGGACAGAGGTGCCGTCACCGGCGGTCAGCACGACCCCGTCACCGAGGTGAACGATGCCCATTGGGTTGCTCTGTGAGGCTGCGTGGCTGGAGGTGTTTCCGCTTGGGATGGAGGTCACGACGAGGTTCGGATTGCCCACGGTCAACAGCGAGTCGTCGGATATCCAGACAGAGCTGAATGCAGACGCCGGCTGGTAGCCAACGTCATAGCGTGTCTCGTCGCCTACTCGGTCACCGAGCCTCGCGATGGACGGGCTGATTCCGCCGATAGAACCGTTGTCAAACAACCAAGCACCACCGTCTGGATGGACCAGAACGCTAGAGTTCCCAACGGATCCCCCGCCGACGACCGACACCTCACCCTTGGCAAAGCGACCTACACCATGGCGACGCGCGTACAGCACTGAACCGTCGTCCAGAGGCACCGGGTTGCGATGACAATCCGGTACTGGCACCGCAACGGTGACCGATCGCCTCTTGAGGTCGACGTCAAGAATGGCCTGGGCCGTCGTGACGAGAAGGTGGCTGTCGCCTCGGCAGGCGATGCCAAGCTGGTTGGAGTCGATACCGGACAGCACCACCTCGGCAGCCGCTCCGTCAACACCCGTGCGAAGCACGTCCTCTTGAACACCGTCAGGCAGGCCGAAGGCCACGCTCGGAGGATCAGTCTTCAGAGCCAGCAGGTCAGCGAGAGCGGTGTAGGGCTGGCCGAAGAAGGCCGCCCGATCATGAACCAGACGTAGCAGCTCTTCCGGCGGCACCAGTCCGGCGAGCATCGCTTCCCAGTGTGAGACGTCAAGAAGAAGAACTTCCAGGCGCTCGCCGTCCGCGATATCGGCGAGCGCTTCCGCGCTATAGCCGGACATCGACAGGAAGATCCCACAGGTTCCGGCTATGCGTTGCCGCACCCTCTTCTGCAGTTTCGCGATGTTTCCTGTGTCCGCCTTCGCCTTCTGCCACTTTGCTTCCAAGACGAACCGCACCCCGGAGTGCGCGAACACGACATCAACCTCGCCGGTTGTGCGCACGCTCGCGGTCGACTCAATCCCCCAGCAGCGCAGCAACTCAACGATCAACTCGTTGAACCGCTGGCCACGGGACTGCGGTGTGTGTCCGGTGAGAGAACGCAACCTTCCGTACTCGCTGATCAACTCGCGCCACTTGGCCACATCGCGAAGCATCTGCACAGTGTCCTCCGCGTAACTCGTCAGGCCTTACAGGGGTCTTGTCCAGATGGCGGTCTCGACCGCTCCTCCTCGCTGGAAGTTGCTCTCCCCGCATTGCCATGCCGAAGACCACATGGCCAGCATCAGCCGGGAGGAGCGCTCGATCGATCTTGTCCTCACCACGTCGAAACGTCACCGCATCGCAACCGCACTGCGTGGTCGAGAATCTCCTGCACGTGCTCGGCATCGGCGTCATCGCGAAGCCACGACACGATTCCTCTCAGGTAGTGGCAACCGGCGAAGGGCTCCGTGGTGTGCTTGAGCATGTGCGCCAACAGCTTTGCGAACGCTGCTGGTGCAGTGCGCACCGTCTCTTCATCCAGTCTGTGCAACATGCCGGGCTGTGATTGCCCTCGGATTCCCGCCTCGTGTGCGACAGCGAGGTCGACGGCCTCTTCAATCGCGGGTCCCAGGAACTCCACCCAGCCAGCCATGGCCGACGCCTCGTCCGTGGTGAGCCGACGTGGGCTGCCCTGCAGGCGCTGCTTCCAGTACTCCCGCATCCAGCGATCCCAGTTGAGCGCAACGGCTTCCGCCGACAGCCGCCCCAGCGACCACGTAATGCTGGTCAGCCATTGGACCCGCTGCAGCGGGTCTGACATGGAGGTGAAGCGAAGAACCCACGTCAGCGAATCGATGTTGGCGGACAGCGCCACGCCAGCCATGTAGTTGAAGTAGTGCACACGCAAGTTCTCCGGCAGCGCGTCGACGTGTCGAACCGCGGCCAGCGAGTGTTCGAGCAGACCTGCTTCCAGTAGCTGGTCGTTGACGCGGCCTCCCTGCAGGTACAACGGCCAAACCCGCAGTGCGCGCGACTCGTCCGACCAGTCAAACAATGGGATCAGCCGGGCTGTCGCCCATTGCCGGTCGGCGTTGAAGTAGAACGACAGCTCCGCGGCGAGCACCGCTTCGACGAACGAAGAACGCTCGTCCTCGACGGCGAGCATGCCGTCCAGACGGCTCCGCATGGCTTCATCCAAACCGTTCCAGGACTCGCCGGCGGCTCGCCACTCGGCAGCCACCGCTCGAGTCCAGAACGAGGCCAGCATTCCTGCTGGCTCGTTGAGGGCCCGCCAGGCCAACTCGCCAGGGTAGACGTCGGCGGGTTCGACGTTGGCAACCGTCCACAAATCGTCCGCCAGCTCACGCGCCTCGGGCAACACAGGCCAATCGACCCCGTCTTGGATGAGGATGCGGCACACTGTGGACACGACGCTGCGAAGTTCGACGTTTCTGAGCTGCTCAAGGAAGACCACCGCAGTGGGGACATCGACAACCAACGCCGACCAACCTCCGACAACCGCGTCGGCAATCTCGGGGCGCTCACTTCCGCCCGCGTTGAGCACCAGGACACCGTCGTCCGGGTATGCCTTCACGGTGCTGGCGAGTAGTTCGAGCATGGGGCCATCTTCACGAATCTCGCTCACCGTTGCCGTGGCGTCCACCCCGATTCGTTCATGAAGCTCATCAGCTGTCACGGAAGTACGAGCTTCGACGAAGCCCGCAGACACCCACGCCAGCAGATCTGGATGTTCTCGCGGCTCGAAGTCCGGATACTGCTGCTGCACCTCATCAAGCGCATCACGCGCTGAACGGAGCTCTGGCGCATGCTGGTTCATCCAGACCAGCATGTTGTACAACTCGTACGGACGACGATCTTTCGCACCCGCAACCACATCCTCCACGAGGCCGTCAGCGACTTCGAGCGCCGTGCCAGGCAACGACCTCGCTACGAGTCGGAACACCTCGTGACGAAGTGGCAACTCGTAGAGCCACCGCCGCCCGCGAAGCCAAGAGATCTTGTGTGTATCGTCGACGTCCGCTCGGTAGATCCATCCATGGATCGCAAGACGCTTCAAGACCTCCACATCTGAGTGTGCCCAGGCCTCCAGATATCCCAAAGCAATGGCGCTACCGGCGCGCAGTAGTGCCTCCAAGCTGTCGCGTGCAGCATCGATCAGCGGGTCGAGGCGATCACGGAACCCGTCCTGTTCGTGCGGCTCGATCGCCGATCGACCGAACGACTGCGTGGCTGATTCAGCGGTGCGGAGAAGGTTATGTGCCAAGAGAAAGTGACGGTCGGCGATCGCGAGCAGCTCCCGTGCTCCGTCATCGAGGTTCGGTCTGAAGATCTGTTGCCAGGCCTCGTCGAGAACGTGAATCGACCCTCTAAGCCTCACTTCGAACAGACTTGCCTCGGCGAATCCGAACGTCTCGTGGGACGCCAAGCGAGGTTCCGTGAGGTGGTCGAACAACAGGAGAGCCGTCGGTCGATCTCCGTCCCAAGAGGACGATTGGAGCGCCAGTTCCAGCCAGTGCACACCACCCTCGGGTGCGTGATTGACCAGCAGCGCAAGCCACGGACGCATCCACGACGGTCTCGTGGCGGCGTGCCGATGCAACTCGCGTCCGATCGCCTCGCAAACGTGAGGTCCAAGACGGCTTCGACGCTCACGCACCATGTCTAGCGCGTGCCGGCTATGCTCGTCACTGGCCGCGTAGTGTTCGACGAACCACTGAGCCAAGCCCCAACTGATCTCAGAGTCCGAGTTGTGGGGATCGAAAAGCCTCTCGAACTGGGGCCGTCGTGCTGCCCACGCCAACCATTCCTGGCCGCGCGCGAACTCAGTGAACAGGACAACCCGGCTGGGATCGGCGAGCGTGGCCTCGAGATACGACTCGTCCTCCGGGATGAGCGTTGGCGGCACCGACAACAACTGCTCGACTCGCTGACGGTGATCGAGGAACTTGGCTGACGCCAACGACGCCCAACCTTCTACGGCGTCGCCGAGAGCAACATGGGACTTGCCGTCGAGCTCGTACTTGATCGGCAGGACCCCGAGCGCCTTCCACTGGTCCTTATCGGGTTCACACGTCAGGACGAAGCGCCGCCTGCCGCGCCCTAGTGACCGGGTCAGGTAGGACACGATCAGATCATTGAGGCTGTAGCCGACGAAAAGCACCGTGAACTCGGCGAACATCCTCTCCAGGAACCTCGCTGCCCAGGCATCTCGCAGATACGCCCGGCCGAAGTCCTTGTCCGTCGCGATCAACCGCTCAGGTGGACCACCAAGCTTGCCGTGCAGATAGACGACGCCGGTGAAGTCGTCGCCCACGGGGAGCGCAGGGCCCACGTACTCGTCGTACGACGCTCCGATGTTCGTCAACGCGGTAGATAGGTGTCGGTCGTAGTTCGTGGTGACGATCCGCGGCGGTGGACCGCTGACCGCGAGCCGAGCCAGCGCCAAGTGCAACGAGTTCGGTTCGGAATCAGGTAGGTCGACGTGCGCATTGATACGGCCGTGGACGTCGAAGTCCATGTCCACGAGCCGTCCAAGAAACACATCCGGTCGGTCCCAGTCGGCTTCACCGGGCTCCGACTCTGCTTCGCCGCCGATGCGCTCGATCAACGAGTTGAAGCTCGGGAGACTAGCCGGAGCATCCATCGACGCACCTGCACCGACGAAGATCACGAGCTGACCGGCGCGATGCGCCTCGATCAGCTCTGAGGGAAAGTCAACAGTACGGATCCACATCGCGGTTGAGCCTACGATCCCCTCGGCAGTTAAGCGTTGAAGTCATACGATCAGATGCAAATTCCAGTTCAGGTGGACCAGATCATCGCGCTTCTTTACTGGAGGATGTCTTGCCGATGCGACACAGTGCTCTCTAGCGAGCAACGTCGTCGCGCATCAGCCTTCGGGCGACAGCTCGTCCGCCGGACCAACTGGTCCTCAAGCTGTTCGAGGGCGTCTACGGGCTTCCGCGGCACGAGGCACGCAGCCCGCACGCGCATTTCACAGCGATCGCTAGTCCGGCCGGTTGGTCACGACCATGCCCACCTACCGAACGTCCTCACTCGTCAAAGCGCTTCGTCACAACGAAAGTCGTACCGGCAAGTGCCTCTCCAACAGGAGTCTTGGCCCACGCGGCAAGTTGTTCCTGTCGCCCGCCGCTGTGGTTCAGCAGTTCGATGATCTCGGCAATGGCAGGCCGCGTCGATCGAGTGCATCGAAGGACCGAGTTGCCATGAGCGGTGCTGTCCTCGTGTTCGGGGTCGTCGAGGTCGACATCCCACTGGCCGATCTCAACCTCCCAATCAACATGGCCGTACTCACCGTTCGGCCGAGGGGCCTCCACGTTGAGGTAGTAGCGACTTGGCCCAAGAGGGTCGTCCGTAATGGAGAATTCGCTGAGGAGCACGATCGCGTCGTTGACAGTCTGCCTGTACGCGTCCTGCAGGAGCCGCATGTCCTCGACCCCTTGCCTGATCTCGTCGGCAGTGGCGCCATGCTCCAGGCGGTTCAGCCGGTCACGATCCTCACCGCTCAGTCCTTCCACCCCGCCCTCGAAGGCCACGAAAGGGCTCTGGAAGTCCCAGCAACGCTCGCTTTCCATCTCGGGCGCGGACACGCCCTCCGAGTACTCGGTCCATGCGGCGTCGAGTCCGCGAACCTCGGCCTCCAGCTCAGCCGCAATCGCTTTCCCAACGGGCGGAGGTACGACCGCCGTAGCCTCGTCCAGATCGGCCAACGCCTCGTGCAGAAGCGCTTTCGCCTGCTCATACCACAAGCTGTGTGCGCCCTCGAGCAGGTCTGCACGAGCCGTTCGATCAGTCAGCGCAGCAAGATGCTCCCGCGGGTAGCGGGCGTGGCGATCGTCGCGGGTGTCCCACACGCTGACGGGCACGGTGGCACAAGCCGAGATCCGGTTGAGCGCATCAACGATCGGCCGAGCGAGTGCCGCATCCTCAACGCTCGTGATAGTCGACGACACCACACCGGCCGGTCCGCGAAACGTGGCCAGGATCTGCACTTTTCCGCGGTTCGGATGCTGGGAGTAGATAGTCACGAAGATACCCTTTCAGCCGACCCGCCCAGCGTGGGACGTGCCGACAGGTACGAGGAGGCACAAGGGAACTAGGCGGTGGCGAAGGCGCGCTCCAACGCTCCGTGCCTCATGGGGATGCCGGCGGTGGCTCAGGTCCGATCCCAAGCTCCATGCCTGGCTTCGACCGTACAGCATGAACGTTGTCCATGGCGGGATGTCGAACACGTGCCGATCCGACGCGTTCGATTACCAGCAGGGTGAGCCGCTCGTCTGCTACAGGTAGACGGTGCGACTTTCCAAGGATCAGCTCGTCGAAGGCATTCCCGCCGAGCAGGCTCGAGAACTGATGCGGATCTACCGCGTGAACCCTGGGCTCACCGAGTTCGCCGTCGACCTCCTCGAAGTGGGAGAAGCTGACGCAGAGAAGCTGCTGGAGCGGTTCGTCGAGGCTGGCTACCTCGAGATCGCGGAACGCGATCGAAATGGCGTCGCCTGGTGGTTCACTACGATCCGCGGCAACGCCCTTGCCAACGCCAGCTTCGCGAAGCCCATCACGAGGGCGACAGCGCAACGTCACCTCGATGGGTTCCTCGAGCGAGTCCGGACGTACAACGCCGACCGCAGCAAGCCCTACAGCGTCACGCGTGTGACGGTCTTCGGGAGCTACCTGGACAGCACCCAAGATCGCCTCGGCGATCTCGATCTGGCGATCCAGGTGGTCCGTCGAGGCAGCACCGAGGAGTACCTCAAGCGCCGCGACGCGATCACAGCTGCGTCGAGCCGGCGCTTCGGGTCGTACTTTGAGCGTCTGGTCTGGCCACTGCGCGAACTCGGCCTGTACCTCAAGGATCGCAAGCCCGCGATCAACATCACCGACGAGGACGTATCGGCGCTGACCGACCAGTGGTCGAACGTGTACGACATCCGAGCCGACGAGTCCGCTGAACAGCCGCCGGAGAACGCGACAGTCGAGGGTCTGAGCTGAGGCGCTCCATCGCGCGTGTCCACCATCAACTCCACCACCCACTAGGCCCCATCGCCTTCGTACCGGCGACATTTACGCCGTCGGGCGGCTGCGGACATCCGGGCCAACTGCAGCATGTGAGCGGTTCTGGCATGCACAGCCATCTCACGCCGTACCTCGGCAGGCAGTTCGTTGTCCGGGTCGACTTCACGCTCGAACCGTTCGAGGAAGGCCTCTGTTCCCCGCGACGTGCGGGCACCACGATCTGATGTCCTCGCCCACGATGCGTGCGCTGCGATGCGCGCCCGAAGGCTGCGTTGCTCGGGGCTCATACCGGGCTGTGCTGGCTGCTTGTGCGGGTCGTCAGACATTCTCGCCAATCCCGAGGCGCAGCTGCGTGTCCTGTGCTCGTTCAGCCGCCGCGCTGGCGCCGTAGTGGCGGGGCATGTCCTCCGACGTCCAGCCAAGCAACAACATCAAGTCACCGGTGTCACCGCCAGCCTTCTTCCACTCGTGGGCGTAGTTGTGGCGCCACCGGTGCGCGTGTACCCCGGTGAGACCAGCCGCAAGTCCGCGACGCTTAACCATCATCTTGATGCCGTTCGGCGCGAGTGGTCGTCGACCGCGCTCCGCCAACCACAAGTTCGGCAGGTCCGCGGCAACGTGCTTCTCGCGCAACCTCAGGTATCGGCTGATCGCACGTGCGGTCTTCGGGCCAAACCGCACGCGGCGTTCCTTGCCGCCTTTCCCGCGGTAGTGGACCGAGTCCAGGTTCAGGTCGACGTCTTGGAGCTGGAGATCGCCGACCTCGGACAGGCGCGCGCCCGTGTTGTAGTAGAGGCGGATGATCGCCTCGTCGCGCAGGTGGATGAAGTCCTTTCCCTTACACGTGTCGAGGACCTTCTTGGTCTCATCGTCGCGGATGACGGGTATCAGCTTCTTCTGCGTCTTGGGCTGCTTCACCCGCTCCATCGGCGAACGGTCGATCTCTTCCTCATCGAGCATCAGCCACTTGAAGAACTGCTGGAGGCCCTTGTGCTTGTTCAGTGCTGTTGCGGCTGATCTCGTCTCAACCATCCAGGCTTGGAAGGCCTCGATGTGCTCCTTGCGAACTTCTGCTGGATCGTCGGCCGCATCCACTGCGCGAACCTCGGAACAGCACTCGGCCAGGTAGCGGGCGAGCTGCGAAGCGGCGAGAAGGTAGTTGTACCGGGTGGTCGGCGGATAGTTGCCGGACCGCAGGGTTCGATCCCAGTCACGCAGAAAGCCAGCCCATGTCCGCGACAGTCCGGCTGTGAGTCGTCCCAGTTCAACTGGCATGGCAGACCGCCTGTCGCCGGTCTTTTGCCGATGCCAGCGGAGGTTGTGCCTCTCGGAAGGTGCGTTCGTCGACGAGCGGCTCGTGGACCCTCGGTGCCGAGGTGACCCACTGCTCCACTGGTGCCGGGCGGCCGGCAATGGTGCGTGCCCAGACCTGGCGCCCGGTGTACTTGACGTTGGTGACGATCCGCCGGACGGCCTTGGCAGTCCACCGCCCGTTGGGCACGGGTGCCGGGTACTGCCGCGGGTCGCTGTTGAGTCGCGCGGCGATGACGGCGAACGTCAGGCCGTGGTCGGCGCGCCAGATGAAGATCTGTTTGACGACCGTGGCGGTCTGCCAGTCCGGGACGAGAACCGCCCGCAGCTTGCTGTGCCCGCTGGGGTCGGTGACCCGGATACGCAGGGCGCGGTAGCCGTAGGGCGGTGGCCCGATCTGGTAGCCAGCTCGGACGATGCCGACCATGGATTGGCGGGCGCGGCGAGTGGTCTCGGCGTGGTGCGCAGCGAGCGCGGCCCACTGAATCCGGTTGCCGCGGGCGTCGACCAGTTCGCCGTCACTGGTCTGGTCATCCGCACCGATTTCGGTGTCGACACCCGACCGCGTTGTCCACAGATTTGCCCACAGGCGGGACCACCACGGTGGACAGATTTCAGCAACCGGTGTGCCTGTGCACTGATGGCGGGAGGCGGCGCGAAGGGCGGCGTGTTTGCGATGGAACTCCGGGTGCCAGCCGCACTCGCGGCAGTAAAGGCGGGTGGTCATGCCGCTCGCCTCCAGCCGGGGTAGGCGACGCCGTTGACGGCGGGCCGGATGACGTCGGCCTGGGTCGGCCAGGGGATGCCGGCCGCCGTCGCGGCGGCGAGTTCGGCGTCGTGTACAAGCTGGAAGACGAGCACCTCGTGATGCGCGACTCGGCGTTGCTCACCAGAACCGCGTACGACCAGCCGACTGCCGCGCACTTCCGCGGACAGCGCGACGCAGCGCTCGACCAGTGCCAGTCCGGCGGTGGTCGCGGCGGTGATGACCAGGCTTGCGAGGTCGACAAGCGATCCGTCCGCGCGCCTGTGCGGGCGCGCGACGATGGCGACGTGTCCGCCAGGCCGCAACAGTGGCTCGCAATACTGCAGCGTCTGAGCGAGTGCTCCGACGGCGGACTCGACTCGGTCTCTTTCCGGCCCGGTTCGGAGCGCTGTCAGAACGAGTCCGACTCGTCCGACCAGCCCGGCAGCTCGGACGGTCGCGAGCATTCTCGGTCGGGCTTCGAGGACGGAGCCGTCGCACCATGCGCCTGCTGTCTTCGCGGCGGTGACGTTGGCCCGGGCAAGGTTCCACCAAGGCTTGCGGACCGTGAGTCCGAGCGCGTGACGGCCTGCGCGCAACGACTCGGTCAGGACGGTGCCGGCTCCGCAGTCGGGGTCGAGCACGAGGTCACCGGTGCGCGTCCACGCCGCGATTGCATGAGCGGCGACGGCGGGAGGAATCCGCTCCTGGTCGAACTCGGTACCAGGGACACAGCCCGCTTCACGCAGCTGTGCACGGGTGCTGCGCTGCCCGGTCGGCCAAACAGAGGTTGCGCCGTCGTTCATCGGCTGACACCTTCCGACTCCGCCTTGCGGGCCGAGCCGACGGACCTTCCAAACACCAGAAGGTCGTCGTGCACCTGACGGTGCGGTGCTGACACCGGAGGAGCGTGGAGCACCTCGCGAAGAGGTACGCGCAGCAGCGCGATCCTGTCGCGGTAGCGCAGTCCTGCATCGTGTGCGGCGCGCACCAACCGCTCCGCGGGGTCGATGAAGCGACCACCGGAGCGAGCGCCGCGCGTGATGACGGCCAGGGTTCCGGCAGGCGTGAGCATGTCGGCCCAGCCGGACGGACGGAACCAGCCGAGCGCGATCGGATCGGCCGCGGCGAGTACGAGGTCGTAGCGGTCCGGTCCGGGTTCAGACTCGACCAGTCCGACATCGCGTTGCTCAGCGCTGGGCGCGACAGGCGTGTGCGTCTGAACGCCACGGCCAAGTCGGACGACGGTCCAGCCCGCCTCGTGGAGTCCGGCGTAAGGACCCAGCTGCGGCTGGCTACGGACCGATGTCACCGACAACGCGAGGTACGGCGCTGGGTGGAGCAGGAGTACGCGTTGGCCCGGTTGCGTGTAGGTCGTCACGGTCTTGGCGACCGCAGTCAGCAACCAGTTGGCAAGCAAGCCCGTGCCTTCGCAGAAGTTGTCCTGGCCGCATGGCCAGAGGGTGTTCGGCTGCGCCGGTCGAGCGGGGCGCCCACCGCGACGTAGCGGTGGTCTGCGCACTTGGGAGTTGCGAGCCAAAATCATCGCCTATCTCCTTAGTCGAGCGATCCCAGGTTCTGACACGCCTTAACTCCGCAATCCATGCCAATTTTGGACAGCCAGACCCGACGAGATTTCCGCGAAACCAGGACGGCGCCCACATCTGCCGCGCACCGAGGCCCATCGCTACTAGAACCGAACTAGCAGCGAACCAAAGAAGCTGGTCAGGTCATGGTTGACGATCAGAGCCAGCGCTGACCACGAGCGCTGGCCGAACCTTCGTCGCGAGACTCCGAAGCGACCTGGTCAAAGATTAGTAGGGACCCCGAGTGTTTCTAGCCAGTAATTAGCAGCGCCTTGGTATTTGCGTGGTATCGACCGTGGCGTCATGGCGTCGTTGTTTTCCAGATCGACGCGACAGGAGCCACGTCATGGCACCGAAATCTGTCATTCGCAGCAGCGACGACTACACGACCAACTCTCTGGACATCGCCCGCGACACCTTCACCTGGCTGGTTACCGGTCCACATCCGGTGTCGCTCGACGGTCGGGACTTCGAGGGACTCCCGAACCGCCAACTCCCGCTGGACGAGGTCCGCGACCACCTGCTTGCACGCAGTTGTTCTCAGTCGACGAAGGACGCGGTGTGGGCGCACCTGGTGCTGCGCTCCCGCGTTGAAGGAGCCACCTGGACGGTCGCCGCGGTCGGGGTCGCGTTGCCCGCGCTGACCTCCGTCGCGGCCACGCTGTCCGCTCGGTTCGCCGGCGATCCGGCTGACGTGCATGCCGAAGTTCTGCGCGGTTTCCTCGCCGCGCTGGCGACCATCGACCTGTATCCGCCACGAATCATGCTGCGACTCCGCTGGGCGGCTTACCGGTCCGGGTACGACGCGGTCACCGAAGCGCTAGCAAGTCCGATTCCGGTCGCGCAGGGGTTCCGTTCCGCTCCACCACACGCGCCTTGGGGACACCCGGACCTCGTCCTCGCCCGCGCCGTTCGCGACGGAGTCCTGACTCAGACCGAAGCCGCGCTCATCGGTGCGACCCGGCTGGAAGAGGTGTCCGTCCGCGACTGGGCAGCGGCGCACGAGATGAGCGAGTGGGCGGTCTACAAGGCCCGCAAGCGCGCCGAAGTCCGGCTCGTCGCGTACCTGCGTGATGACGGCACCGAGACCGAAGCGGACGAGAAGTCCGCGGCGCGCGTGTCCAAACCGGACGCGAAATCCGGAGTTCAGGGCTGCGGGACAGACCCGCGTTCAGCCCCGTCTTCGGAGGTGCCCCGATGCGCCTGATCGAACGATCCACCGCGCCGACACGCTCGCACCGACGGGCGCGCGTACTGCTCGTCCAACTCCTCGCCATCGCGCTGCTCGCGTCAGCCTCGGCGGCTCACGCAGACACCTCGGCTGTCGCCCTTGCCGGGTCCGTCAGCGACGTCCTCAACAACATCCGCAACTGGATCATGGGCATTCTCGCGGGCCTCGCGACCGTGTTCCTGACCATCGGTGGGGTCCGACGCGTCGTCGGTGGCGGCGATCCCGGCGAACAGGAGAAGGCCAAGGAGTGCTTCAAGTCCGCGGCTTGGGGCTACGGATTGGCTGCGCTCGCGCCGCTCGTCGTGGAGATCCTCAAAGGGATCGTGGGGGCCTGAGCGATGGCCGCCGGCACCCCGCCCACGTTCCGGCCGCGGCGCTGGCGTGTGGCCTTGTTGCTCAGCATCGTCGCCGTGTTGCTCGGCCTCGCGACGGCCACCGCCGTTGCGCAGCCGAGCGCTCCCCCGTCGCCGCAACCATCACCACCGTCCACGGCGTCTCCGCCGCCGACTGTGAACGTGCCGCAAACGGCAAAGGCCGACTCCGAATGTGGCATCACCGACCTGACCGCGTGCGTGCGCGATGGCTTCAGCTCGTTCGTGAACGTGTTGGTCGGCGAGTCGCTCAACTGGTTGCTGCGGCTGCTCGGCGACACCTTGCTGTCCACGCCGACGCTCGACCAGTTGCCCCGCATCGGCGAGATCTGGGAGCAGTCGCGGCTGTTCGTGGTCGCCGTGTACTCGCTGTTGGTGTTGGTCGCCGGGATCCTGGTGATGAGTCACCAGAGCGTCCAGACGCGACACTCGATCCGCGAGATCGCGCCACGAGTCGTGGTCGGCTTTCTCGCGGCGAACCTCAGCCTGTTGCTCGCCGATCAGGCCATCAGGTTCGCCAACGCCGCCTCGTTGGCGGTGCTCGGGGACGGGTTGGATCCGGAGAGCGCCGGGCGAGCGCTGTCCGAATTGCTCGTGGCGCTGGTGGCCACGTCGTTGGTGGATGGTGGGCTCTTCGCCGGACTGCTGTCGCTCGCTCTGGCGATCCTGTTGATCGGCCTGCTGATCGGCTATGTCGTCCGAGTCGGGCTCACGGTCCTTCTGATTGCAGGTGCACCTCTGGCCCTGATGTGTCACGGACTGCCTCAGACCGAAGGCGTGGCCCACTGGTTCTGGCGCGCTGGAGCAGGCGTGCTCGGCATACAGGTCGGGCAAAGTCTCACGCTCATCTGCGCGCTAAAGGTCTTCTTGCACCCAGGCGGCTTCAACTTCTTCGGCAGGCCGAGCTCCGACGGCATCGTCAACCTGATCGTCCTCATCGCACTGGTGTGGATCCTGGTCAAGATTCCCACCTGGGTGATGCAGCAAGTCAAAGTCGGCGGTGGCGGCCGTTCGTTCCTCGGCGGCCTGGCGCGTGCGTTCGTCTTCGGTAAAGCCATGGCGTTGGTCGGTGGTGGACGTTTCGCGGGCGTTGCTGCTCACGCCGCGAAGCGCTCGACCGGAACAGCACGTGCATCGGCGGCAGATCCGCCGTGGTCACCTCAACCTCGTTTCCCCTCTACACCTGAAGCGGTCACCAAACGCCTCAAGGAGGCATACGACGCGGAGCGGCTACGCGCTGCCCGTCAGACACGGGTGCCGTCCCAGCAACCGAAGTTCCTGCAGCCGCAGCCTCAGCAAACCGTTCATGAACCCGCGGTAGTGCCCGCAGCTGCAGGGCCGACGACGCCGGAGTTCAGCTCGGCGCCTGAACGTGTAGCAACCGGGCCGCGACGAGGCCCGCGGCCGGGATCGCAACCGCTGCTCCAGGCCGCTGGAGGTCCACGCCGACGCGGTGCCGCTCCGCCGCCGGCACGCCCAATCCGGGTGGCATCGGTGCCGACGCAACTTCGGTTCCAGCCACCACTCGCTCCCGCACCGCAGACGCCGCCACGCCCGCAAACGTCTGCTCCGGCCGCGCCCGTGTTCCAGCAGGCACGGCAGGAACCGCGGATCGGCGACGCCCGTCAGCGCGTCCACTCCGTTCCGCCTCCGCTGTTCCGCGCGCCGAAACCAGCATCTGGAGGTGAGACGAAGTGAGCCATCCCGTGAGGATTCCCGCCGACGTCGACCGTGAGGACCGAGTGATCGGCCCGCTGACCGCACGCCAGCTGCTCATCCTGGTTGTCACCGGGGTGGTGTTGTACGGGACGTACACGTTGACCCGCGGACTCGTTCCTCTCGCGGTCTTCCTGGTCGTCGCGGTTCCGATCGGAATTGCATCGGCGTTTCTCGCACTGGGACAACGCGACGGCATCTCGCTGGACCGGTTGGTGCTGGCGGCCCTGCGGCAACGGTTGAGCCCGCGGTTTCGGGTGTCCGCTCCCGAAGGCGTTCTGCGGGTGCCCGAGTGGCTGGATCACGTGTCGGACGAGCGGCAGTCTGCTGCTCAGCCCGCCGAACTCCGGCTGCCTGCCGAGGCGGTCACCGACACCGGCGTCATCGACCTCGGCAAGGACGGTGCTGCCGTCGTCGCGGTCTGCTCGACCGTCAACTTCAGCCTCCGCACAGCGGCCGAGCAGGAGTCGCTCGTCGCGTCGTTCGGTCGGTACCTGCATTCGCTGACCGCTCCAGTTCAGGTGCTGGTGCGTGCCGAGCGACTGGACCTGTCCGGGCAGATCGCCGAGCTCCGGGACCAGGCCGGCGGCTTGCCGCATCCCGCTCTGGAACAGGCCGCGCGCGAGCACGCCGAGTACCTCGACCAGCTCGGCCGCGCGACCGAACTGCTGCGCCGCCAGGTCCTTCTGGTCCTGCGCGAACCGCTGGTCACAGCCAATCAGGCCGACGACGGCGCCCGTCGAGCCGCTGAAGCGAGGCTGACGCGCAGGCTCGGTGAAGCGGTCGAGCTGCTCTCGCCGTCGGGGATTGTGGTCACTCCGCTGGACGCCGGACAAGCCACCGCGGTGCTCGCCGCGGCGTGCAATCCCGACAGCTTCCTCCCGCCGAACTCCGGTCTCGCGGGTTCGGACGAAGTCATCACGAGCGTTCCGGACGTGGGCTGGGACGACGACCTTGGGCCGAGGTGGACCTGATGAAGACCAAAGCCAAGTGCCGCAGCAGCTCCAGCTCGTTCACGCCGGACGCCCTGTCTGTCCATCCCCGTGCCCTGGAGGTTGGCGGCGAGTGGGTCGCGTCGTTTGCCGTCGTCGGCTACCCGCGTGAGGTTCACCCAGGTTGGCTCCAGCCGCTGCTCACCTATCCCGGTCGGGTCGACGTCTCGCTGCACATCGAGCCTGTCGACCCCGTCACCGCCGCCGACAGGCTCAAGAAGCAGCTGTCCAAACTGGAGTCCGGGCGTCGGCACACCAGCGAGAAAGGCCGGTTGCTCGATCCTCAGGTCGAGGCGGCGACCGAAGACGCCTACGACATGGCGGCACGAGTCGCCCGCGGCGAGGGCAAGCTCTACCGGTTCGGTCTCTATCTGACTGTGCACGCGGCGACCGAGGACGCGCTCGGCGACGAGGTGGCGGCAGTCCGGTCGCTCGCAGCGTCGTTGCTCCTGGACTGCAAGCCGACGACCTACCGCAGCTTGCAAGGCTGGGTCACGAGCCTGCCCATGGGGCTGGACCTGGTCGGCATGCGCCGCACCTTCGACACCAGTGCTCTGTCGTCGGCGTTCCCATTCACTTCACCTGATCTGCCACCACCGGACCCGACTTCGGTCGGTGCGCCGAGCGGCGTGCTGTATGGCTTCAACATCGGAAGCCAGGGACTCGTGCACCACGACCGGTTCGCATTGGACAACCACAACTCCGTGATCCTCGGACGTTCTGGTGCAGGCAAGTCGTACCTCGTGAAACTCGAACTGCTGCGGTCGTTGTATCGCGGCATCGAGGTGCACGTCATCGACCCCGAGGACGAGTACGCCCGGCTCGCGGACGCAGTCGGCGGTACGTACGTGCAGCTCGGTGCCGAGCATGTCCGGCTCAACCCGATGGACCTGCCGGTCCACACCCGGCCGGACGGCCGACGCACCGCACCTCGAGACGCGCTCATCCGCCGGAGCCTGTTCCTGCACACCGTTATCTCGGTGCTCCTCGACAGCGAGCTCACCGCGTCCGAACGCGCAGTGCTGGACAAGGCCGTCGCGTCGACCTACCAACGCGCTGGAATCACTTCTGATTCGCGCACCTGGACCCGGCCAGCACCCCTTCTCGCCGACCTCGCCGACACCTTGGCGAACGGCGACGATCCCGTCGGCGTCGACCTCGCCGCACGGCTGCACCCGTACATCACAGGTGCGTTCTCCGGATTGTTCTCCGGCCCCACCACAACGCGTCCTGAAGGACACCTCGTCGTCTTCTCGCTGCGGGATCTCGCCGACGAGCTCAAGCCGATCGGCACCCTGCTGACGCTGGACGCGGTGTGGCGACAGGTCTCCAACCCGGCGATCCGCAAGCCGCGACTGGTCGTGGTCGACGAGGCGTGGCTACTGATGAAGCAACCCGCCGGCGCCGAGTTCCTGGTCCGCATGGCCAAGGCGTCGCGCAAGCAGTGGGCCGGCCTCACGGTGGCAACCCAGGACACCGCCGACGTGCTGGGCACCGACCTCGGCAAGGCGGTCGTCGCCAACGCCGCAACGCAGATCCTGCTGCGCCAGGCTTCCCAGGCGATCGACGAGATCACCCGCACGTTCGACCTCTCTATGGGCGAACGCCAGTTCCTGCTCTCCGCCGATCGCGGTCAAGGGCTGCTGAGCACCGGAACACAGCGGGTGGCGTTCCAGTCCATCGCCTCGCCGGTGGAGCACCACCTCGTCACGTCGGACCCGGCGGAGCTCGCCGAGTACGCCGAGGCATCGCCTGACCTCGAGAACTCCTTCGTCGACCTCGACGCCGCCTAGCCACCTGGGGATGCTCATGTCCGCTCGACTGCTCACCCAGAACCGCGAGATGCGCCAGATCGGCGTGTGGAACTGGTCCCTCCCGGCGTGGGCAGGTCGACTGCCCGATGGCCGCACCTACAACACCTGTCCAAGCGCAGGGATCTGCGCGCAGGTCTGCTACGCCCGCCACGGCACGTACACCTGGCCCATCGTGCGCGCCAAGCACGAGGCCAACCTGATGTACGTCGTGGACGACCTGCCCGGCTGGCAGTCGGCGATGCTCGCGGAACTCAGCGCGCCCAAGTTCCGTGGCGGCTGGATCCGGATCCACGACTCCGGCGACTTCTTCTCCGACCTCTACCTACAGGCGTGGCTAGACATCTGCAGGGCGCTCCCGGACACGAACTTCTACGCCTATACCAAGGAGATCGCGCGATTCCGCGTGCTCGTCGAACCGGACCCGCCGCCGAACTTCCTGTGGGTGTACTCGTACGGCGGCACGCAGGACGCCGCGCTTGACCCGGCTGTTGACCGCGTCGCCGACGTCTTTCCCGACGAGGAAGCCATCGCGGCGGCCGGGTGGACGTCGCAGGAGGCAAGCGACCTGCTCGCAGTGCTCGGTCCACGGCTGGTGGGTGTCCCTGCGAACCGCATTCCCTTCTACCTCAAGAGGTTGGCAGGCCGCCGGTTCTCCGAGTGGCAGGCCGAAGTCGATGCCGAACGGACGTCTCGTCGCCGCCTGAGGCTCGTCGCCGACAACACCCGTCCGCCAGCGCAGGCAGCCTGAGGAGGCTCCATGTACCCCGTTCTGCTGGTCGCTTCACCGGTTGGCGACTACCTGCGCGATCCGCTCGGAGCGATCCACAGGCTGTTGGACCGCCTCCGCGACGCCGCCCTCACATGGGGCCCGATCCTCGGACCCTGGCTCGCAGGTTTGCTCTGCGCTGTCGTGGTGGCACGACGTTGGTGGCTCCGACGGCACCACCAGCGCTTGATGGCCAACGCACGGCTGATCACCGTGCTCGCTCCTCCAACCGTTGACCCGGCAGGAGCTATCACGGTCTGGTCGAACCTGGTCGGGCTGCTGCGACCAGGCTGGCTGCGCCGCTTCGCCGGGCAGCCGCACGTCACCTTCGAGCTGACCTTCACCGACGACGGCGTCCAGATCGCCCTTTGGGTTCCCGGCGTGGTGCCGCCCGGCATGGTCGAGCGCGCAATCGAAGCCGCCTGGCCCGGTGCACACACGCGCACCACTACGGCCAAGCCTCCGATTCCGATCACCCCACCTGCGGGCCAGCGCGTCGAAGCTGTCGGTGGCGAGCTGCGGCTCGCGAGGTCGGAGGCGCTGCCGATTCGCACCGAGCATCTAGCCGATCCGATCCGCGCGATGCTCGGTGCTCCGGTCGGGCTCGGCCCACACGAACGAGCCTGTGTGCAGATCCTCGCTCGTCCGGTCGCCGGGCACCGGGTCGCGAAAGCTCGCAGGGCAGCAAGGCGCGTGCATACCGGCGGATCCGTCCACCTCGTTGGGCGATTGCTCGACCTCGTAACACCGGGCAGCACCTCGAAGCGGTCGTCGTTCGGACACCAGCGAGGACTGGATCGGCAGTCCACTCTGGAACATGCGGCCCAGGACCGCGCTGTCGTGCAGAAACTACGGGCGAACCCGTTCGAGACCCGCATCCGGTACGCCGTGGCCACCACCGTCGCCGAGAACTCCAGTGCCAGCGAGATTCGTGCAGTGCGGGAAGTTCTCCGCGGGCGCGGTCACGCCATCGCCTCAGCGTTCGCCGCTTACTCCGAGCACAACTACTACCGCCGGGTCCGGCTCGGCCGTGATCCCGTAGCCATGCTGGCCGAGCGCAGACTCGGCAAGGGTGACCTGCTGTCGGTTTCAGAGCTGGCCGCGATCGCGCATCTGCCGATCGACGACGCCACGCCAGGACTCCAGCGAGCAGGCGCGAAAGCAGTCCCACCTCCGCCAGGCATCGCAACTGCTGGTGACCAGGTCAAGCCTCTGGGACGGTCCGACTCGGGCCACTCGCGCCCAGTCGGCCTGCACGTCGCTGACGCCCGGCATCACCTGCACATCCTTGGTGCCACCGGCTCAGGCAAGTCCGAGCTGATGGCCCGCTTGATTCTGGCGGACGCGGAAGCCGGCCGTGGCGTGGTCGTCATCGATCCCAAGGGCGACCTGATCACGGACATCCTGATGCGCCTGCCCGAAGAGCTGGGTGAAAAGGTCGTTCTGTTCGACGCCGACTCGCACTCCCGGCCACCCGTGCTGAATCCGTTGGAAGGCGAGGACAAGGCTCGCGCGGTCGACAACCTGGTCAGCATCTTCTCCCGGATCTACGCCTCCTCATGGGGCCCGCGCACGGACGACATCCTCCGTGCCGGACTGCTGACCTTGACCGCGATGCGGGGCACGCAAACCCTGGCCGATCTACCGAAACTGCTGACCGTGCCCTCCTTCCGCCGGATGGCCTGCGACCAGATCGGCGACGAGGTCCTGAAGGGGTTCTGGACCTGGTACGACGACCTGTCCGAAGCCAGCCGAGCACAGGTGATCGCACCGCTGATGAACAAGGTTCGCGGCTTCCTGTTGCGTCCGTTCGTCCGCGCCGCCATCGCAGGCGGTGAATCCACAGTGGACATCGACGATGTACTTAACACCGGCGGTATCTGCCTCGTACGCATCGCTCGCGACGCGCTCGGCATGGAGACCGCGAGGCTCGTCGGCTCGATCGTCGTGGCACGCACCTGGCAGGCGGCCACCCGGCGAGCTCGTGTCCCTCAGCGTCAGCGCCGCGATTGCAGCTTGTACATCGACGAGTGCCACAACTTCCTCAACCTCGCCTACCCGCTCGAAGACATGCTGGCCGAGGCACGTGGCTACCGGCTGTCCATGACGCTGGCGCACCAGTACCTCGGCCAGCTTCCGAAAGAGCTGGAAGAAGGCATCAGCACGAACGCCAGGTCGAAGATCTTCTTCAACGCCTCACCGGAGGACGCCAAGCGCTTGGCCCGGCACACCATGCCTCGGTTGAGCGATCACGACCTGTCCAACCTCGGCGTCTTCCACATCGCCGCCCGGCTCGTTCTCGGCGGCGAGGAGGCGCCTCCCTTCACCGCGATCACCGAGAAGCTGCCGCCCGCGATACCTGGTCGCGCAAAGGCGATCCGAAAAGCGGCCAAGGTCAACACCCGCCCACGTTCTTCTGACAACGGCGCTGACCATTCCGCGCCGCCTGTCACCGATCCCCGTCGCGCCGCCTAGGGAAAGGCGTACCTGTGATCACCAATCCGACTCCTCAGCGAGCGTTGCGCGGCCACATGCCGAAACGCCCTACCCCGCGAGCGGCAACTACAGGGGAGCATCACGCACGGCTCGCTAGCCGACTCACCCTCCGGGACCGGTGGTTGGCCCGGATGCTGTACGAGCACAAGGTCTTCACGACCCACCAGATCGTCGAGCTCGGCTATCCGAGCGTGCGCGCGGCCAATCACCGGTTGCTCGACCTGTTCAAGTGGCGGGTCGTCGACCGGTTCCAGCCGTTCGTCGGCCTCGGCACCGCGCCTATGCACTACGTGCTCGACATCGCCGGTGCCGTCGCCCTGGCGTACGAGGACGGCATCGATCCGAAGGCACTCGGCTACCGTCACGAGGACGCCATCGGCGTCGCCCACTCACTGCGGCTGGCCCACACCGTCGGGACGAACGGCATCTTCACGAGTTTGGTCGCACTGAGCCGGCAATCAGGCGCTCACGGCCGCCTGACGGCGTGGTGGTCAGAAATGCGCTGCAAGCGCCTGTTTGGCGACATGGTCCGCCCCGACGCTTACGGTCGGTGGCGCGAGAACGGGCACCAGATCGAGTTCTTCCTGGAGTTCGACTTCGGCACCGAAGACCTCGCCACGCTCGCGAGCAAGCTCCACGGCTACGAAAAGCTTGCTCTGGCCACCGGGATCACAACGCCCGTCCTGGTGTGGCTGCCCACGAACCGACGAGAGGCCAGCGCCCGGAAAGCACTCGCGACGGTCTTGTCAGGGCTGGATCGGCCAACGCTGGTACCGATCGCGACTAGCACCGCCCAGACGACAAGCGTGGTCGGCGAGAGCACCCCGGCGGCTGCACGGTGGTTGCCGGTCGTCGAGTCGGCGTCGCGACGCCCCGGCCGGCTTCGTCTCGCCGAGCTCGCTCAGCTGTGGCCGTACGCAGAGCCACCTGGCGCCGCAACGCCGACGGTCCTCGCCCGGCAAGAACTCGCCCTGCCCGATCCCCTTCCACCTGCACCAACCGCCAGCCAATTCCGGAGGTGACAGGTGAAGATCGCCCTCGCCGCAGCAGCTGCTGTCATCGCCCTTCCGATGATCCTCGGTGGCATCGGACAAGCCGTCGTGAAGGCCTTCTTCGGCGCCAGCAGCACCCAACCAAGCACAGAAGCGCTCGCCGACATCCCGCCCGACTACCTTGCCCTCTACCGAGCGGCGGCCCCTGCATGTCCAGGCCTCGGCTGGTCGATCCTCGCAGCCATCGGCAAGATCGAGAGCAACCACGGCCGCAGCACCCTGCCCGGCGTCGCCGACGGAACCGAGAACTTCGCGGGTGCCCGCGGACCGATGCAATTTCTTCAGCTCACGTTCGACGCGGTCGTCAAGCGGCACCCGCTCCCGCCCGGAGGCAACAACCCACCCTCGCCCTGGAACAAGCACGACGCCATCTACGCCGCTGCTCACTACCTGTGCGACTCCGGAGCGCAGAAGGACCTGCGCAAGGCGATCTTCGCCTACAACCACGCGGACTGGTACGTGAACGACGTGCTCGAACAGGCGAGAAAGTACAGCGACGCGTTGGTCGGTACCGGCGACTGCAACGACGTTCAGGCGCCGAACCGGGCCGCCACCATCGCGATCAAGTTCGCCTGCGAGCAGCTCGGCGAACCGTACGTGTGGGGAGGAAACGGCGAGACGGGCTGGGACTGCTCAGGCCTCACCACGGCCGCCTACGCCGCCGCAGGCATTCGGATTCCCCGCCATACTCAGGCTCAATACGACGCTGGGCCGCTCGTTCCACCTGGCCAGCCACTCATGCCCGCCGACCTGGTCCTCTACGGCACGCCTGACAAGGTCCATCACGTAGGCCTCTACATCGGCGCGGGCAAGATGGTCCACGCGCCGACGTTCGGCCAACCCGTTCAGATCAGCGTTTACCGATGGGATGGCGACGACTATCTCGCGGCGTCCCGCCCGACCAACGCCACCGATGCAGGTCTCTAGCTTCACCCGCACCCGGTGACGTCGATCCGCAGCCGAGCTCATCTCGTCACCACTTGCTGTGCTCCCGCTGCCACCTGGCCTCGACCTTCGGCGCCAGCTCCTCCCGCAGGTCGTCCTCGGTCCGGCCGTGCTTCGCGGCGAGCGCAACCAAGATGAGCCTTGCGTCCTCCTGGTATTCAGCGATCGTGTCGCGGTGGTACGCCACGTTCCGCTTGGCCAGGTGCCTGGCATAGCTGAGGAGTTCTGCGTAGGAACGGCGAGCAGAGAACTCGGTCGCGATCGCTCCGCCATGCCTGGTGCGCAGCGGGGTTCCATCAGGCGCCGTGATCGCCTTAGCGGCCCTGGCCTTCGCGCGCTCGGCCTTCTCCGCGATCCGCGCGAGCTGCTCCGGGGTCTTGATCTGGCTGGGCCGGTTGCGCACTTCCACAGGCGCGCTCGGGTAGCACTCGGTACACGCGGTTTTGCCTGCCAGCTCGACGATTTCCGTTTCATCATGCCCAGACAGGTGTGTCAGCCAAGCGAACTTCGTGGTGTCGAAACAAGTCCTGCACTCCATGGTGCGGTGCACATGGCCGCCGGCGTTGAGGACGAGCCATGCGCGAGTCCATCCGCCTCGGCGGTCGAACTCGTCCTCCAGCGGCCCGGCAGCCACCTTGCACTCCATGACGGTCTGAGAAGCGCTCTCGATCTGGGGCTCCAGGCCAGCCGCGAGATCGGCCGCGTGGGCTTCCAGCCAGTCCTGGCGACGCTTCGTGAGCATGCGGACGGCGTGCTCCGCCTTTGCGCGCTCAGTGTTCAGACGATCGAGTTCGGCGTCGATCTCGGTTGGGTTCGCAGTGGTCAGATCTTCAATAGCCATGATCGGTCACCTCAACTTGGTTGTGTCGCGCGCCTACCGCGCGGACAAGGACAAATGGGAGGTTGATGAAGTACGTGCGCGGTCATCCGCCAGCGGGCCGTTCGGTGATCCGAATCAGGTCGGCCATGCAACGAATTGCTCTCGCGAGTTCCATAGGCTCGCGGCGTTCGGCGAGAGCACGCGGCATCCACTCGTCGGTCAGGCCGTTGCCGACGCCGAGCACGACCTTGTTCCCGAGACCCCACAACACCGCGTTGACTGCGAGGCATGCCACCGCGAGCCCGTCCACGTCAACCGCCCACCACTCCACGGTGGAGGGATCGCGGTCGAGCTCACGCATGGCTTCAGCCGCAGCACGAAGGAGGGCGCCCGTACCCGCCGTCGGTTCAAGTACGCGCTCGCCTTCACTCGGCACACCGACCATGCGTGCCATCACCTCGGCGACGCACGCCGGTGTGTAGAACTGCCCGCGCGCGCTCTTCGCGGTGCGCGAGCGGAGCACTTCGAGCAGGGCGCCGAACAAGTCCGTCTCACGTCGCCGGTCAGTTCCTGTGAGGTGGAGTTGTCCCGCGCGTAGTGCGGCATCCGCCACACTCTTGGCTGCCGAGACCGCTTGATCGTCGAGACTCCATTCGCTGTGCCACAACGAGATCAGCGGCCATGCTCGGTTGACGAGATCTGGTCTGGCCTTGACGAAGATCGCCCACTGCATACGAGCGAAGTCGGAGAAGTCGCCAGCTGACAACGAAAGGAGGTAACTCACCACGTCGTCGCGCTCGTCGTCCGGCGGAGCCAGGAACGCCAGCGCGCCGACAACTGAAACAGGGACTTCGAGTCGTCCTGAGCCGTGGACACGGTGCCAGGTCTCGTCAACGGCTTCTGCGATCTTCACTGCGTGTTGGTGCGGATCTGTGGGCACACGCCCAGCCTGCGATTGCTTTTGTGAACACATGACAGCGCTCCGGGCCGCAAACGGGCCGAAAGGTCGAGTTGCGCATCTAGGAGCGGCACGCTGGAGAAGGCCGGTGCGGGCCGACGGGGCACCTCACGGTGGAGGTGTCGCACCCCCGCCGGCCACCACACAAACCCGCCTGCGAACAGGAGGGCATCCGTAGCGTAGCCCCGTTCTGAACTCCGCGTTCGTGCCGCATGCAGCGGTGACGCGCCGTCCGTCGGCACTTCCGCATAGTGGGGGCGAACGGCGCTCCGAAGACTGCGAGACCTTGGAGCGCCGCTCAGCCGAGGTCAGCCGACGACGAACGCGCCAGGATGCAGCATCGTCAGCTTCCTGTGCGGACTGGACTCGCCGGGGTGCGGGACGTGCAACACCAGGCGGCCCGCAAGATCACCGCCCGCGTCGTCCGGCACTCGTCGCACGGTGAAACAGAACGCTCCACGCGGGTCACCGACGCTGATCGACACGGTGACGGAGTCGTCGACCTCGTCCGCGTCGATCGTCGCGGAGTTCACCCACGACAACGGAGCTCGTTCCGGTACGTGCGCGGTTGGCTCGTCACCGTCCGGGGAGCACGTCGCCTCTCCGGACTCGGTTTCGTAGCCGCTGGCCGTCTCGACGATGTCCTCACCGCACCGAGTGCAGTGGTAGCCGGAGTCCGTTTCCCATGGGAATTCAAGGGAGACAGTCACCGAGTCGTCCTCGACGAACCGCAGTTGGTCCTGATCGACAGAGAGCATGGCGGACATGGCACACCTCACGCTGAGGGAAGAACGAGGGTTGGGAAGTCGGCTACTCAGGCCGTGAAGCGGAGCGACTTACGACACTGCGGGCATGCGATGTAGGCGCGCTCGCGATCACCGAAGGGCACTCGCGCTTGACCGCTGATCGTCGGGGCGCCGTCGAAGAGGCCACCGTTGACGCAGTGCAGCCGGTAACCGTCGCAGGTCTCCCACTGATGGCCGTTTGCGCAGCAACCGACCGCGTGCGCATAGTCCGCCCAGTAGGCCGTGTCGGTGGTGGTGTCGCGGTAAACCTCGGGTTGGCCGTAGAGGCCCCCGTCACCGCTCATCGTCACCATCAGGTCGCCCAGCTCACCGCCGGCCGAGAACACCAGGAAGCCGAGATCATCCGAGAGGATGTTCTCCACGTTGCAGGTGTTGTGCGCCCAGAACAGCCCATCACCGTAGAGGCCGATCGGGTCTTCCCCGGTTCGCTCCTTTGCCCAGAGCACCAGCACACGTGCTGTCGGGTCCCGATGCCCTCTCTCATCCATCCACTCGCGCAGCTCGTTCGTGAGCTCTTCGCAGAGTTCCGCGCGCTCGGCAATCCACTCAGCGGTATCAACGCTGAGCCAACCATCGCCGTTGCTCCACGCGGTGACCATGACATCAGCCATGACGACCACTCCTGGCGGTTATTGGGTTTGTGTGGTTGCGAGACATACGGGGTGCGAACCCATCTCGCGATACATCAAAGATAGCATCAAACCAATCGGAGCACAATGGATTCCTGCGGCCCTTTCCATGATTCTTTAGCGCTTCACAAGTGATCAGAATGTGCCAGGATTCAGACATTCAAGCCAGGACGAGACACTGATAGACCAGTAAACATGCCAGACCAGATGACTTATCACACTAAATTCAGCTAAATAGAGAAGGCGTCATTACTGAGCTTTCTGACATCAAGACCGGCCACCCGCCGTTAGAGCGGAGGTGTGGACCATCGTCGCGTCGGTCGACTGCTCAACTGCCTGCCGGCTACCGAGTCGGGCGTCACACAGGTAGCCACCACACTACTGCTGACCAGCAGATTTGCGCGACCAAAGGGCTTCTTCCCTAGAGGGCGCCTGGCCAGGAACGTGACACGGACCCTTCAGGGGCGATCCAAAGATGCGGCGCTTCCGCAGCCAAGCCACGAAAGCACCGCATACAACAAAATCAAGAAAAACGTGTACGTCGACCTGCGATCAGACCGGAGTTCTTCCACAAAAGACATGAGCACCCGAAAGGTCTACAGTGTCGCGTGGCCTATCTTGGTCCGCACGCAGTATATCCATCAGACCCTAGGTTGCGACAACGAGCACCATTCCCCACCGGGTGACCCGCTGAGATTCGGCGGAGTGGAGACGTAGTAGGCGTTGACGATCACGTGTGCGCCGTCACGATAAAAGGGAACTTGGTACCAGGGTGGCACACACGATGTTCCAGTATTTCCTGTATCCCAGTGGAATTTGATGAGGATGAAGTTGCCGCCGCAGTGGAAGTAGCGGGCGGTGAGTTCTCCTACGGGTTGAGGCAGGGGAACGAAGCCGCAGCCCGGCGGCGGCCAGATTCTCGTGGCCGCGGCGGCGTTCGGAGTGCTGGCAGCAGCGGCGGCGACCAGCATGGCCGCGGCGCTGAGCACGCTAGCGAGTCGTCGGTTCATGAATGGCTCCAATCTCGG
Source organism: Lentzea rhizosphaerae (assembly GCF_042649515.1). Classification (NCBI taxonomy): domain Bacteria; kingdom Bacillati; phylum Actinomycetota; class Actinomycetes; order Pseudonocardiales; family Pseudonocardiaceae; genus Lentzea; species Lentzea rhizosphaerae. Next base: position 35,113 of record NZ_JBHRZI010000045.1, read on the forward strand.
AATTGGTTGATACAGCTGGAAACCCGGAGGCCGGCCGCAGCTCACGACGCTGCTGCTGTGCGGCCGGAGGAAGCGACCTGCGGCCCACTGCGGTCCTGCAGGAACTCGGCGAGGTCGCACGTGGCAGGGCTCGGCTCTTCGTCGATTTCGCCGAGCGTGGCGGTCAGCAGGGTGAGCGTTCGAGGAACGGCGGCGAGCTGTCCGAGCTGAGCCTGGGTGCTCATGATCTGGCGGTAGACGTCCTCGTTGTACGGATCGAGTTGGCGTGCCCGCTCAAGCAGGACGAGCACCTTCTGCGGGTCCGCATCGCCGTGCTCGTTGATCAACGCACTGAGTGCGTCCAGCACGTCGCGCCGCGCAGACTCGCGGAACGGCTCGATCCATGGCGAGAGGACGTCTTCAGCGAGATCTCCCTCGTAGAGGTCAACAGCACGCTGCAGGCATGACTTCCGGTCGGCACCGGCCGTCCCTGCGTTCCCAAGCAGCTGTTGAAGCTTCCAGAAGTCCACCTCGGCGAGTTCGCGGTTCAGTTGGTAGCGGCCATCGCTGTTCAAGACGAAGTTCGCCAGGGAGCCGCCGGTGGCATCGGCGACCACACGCCGAAGCACTGACAACGTGTTGTGGAATGAGTTGTAGGGCCGCGGCGGCCTGCTGCCGGGCCACACCGCCTCGTTCAGGACCTCACGCCGGACACCCTGCGGATGTAGCGCTAGGTGCACCAGCACTTCGCGCTGCTTCGGGGTGAGCAGGTCGCTGAGATCGACACCCTCGGAGTCAGTCGGCGCGAGCACAAGTTGAAAGCGACCGAAGACCTTCACGGTCAGGCGAGATGACACCGCAGCGGGTGCCGAACCCGCAGGTGCAGCATCGGGAACGGCGCTCGCTCGCGGCTTGGGAAGCCTTGCGTCCGGTATCGAACGGACATCGTCGTCGACGCCCTCAGGCCCCCTTCGAACTTCAGCCTCGCGGAGGACGGCGAGAAGGTCCGCGGCGTCGGCGGCGGGCAGGTTGAACAGCCTCGCCCCGGAGAGTTCGTCTCCAAGGCCAGGGCTGGTCGCGCTTACCGTTCCGTCGACCCGAACGACGACCGTCGCGCCTGGACGCCATTGCCCCAGAAGAATGCCGGCAAGGCCGAAAGCAGATCCGTTGTCGAGCACAGCTTGTAGCCGGCGCTCGGTGTGTCCGACGGAGCGAGCAACGAGGACGACGGCGTCCGATGCCCTCAAAAGCCCGTCGAGGGCTTGCCGGGCACGGGTGAGCAGGAGCGCCTCCATCTCGTCGAGCGCGGCGTCCAGCGAGGCAACGACCTCGACGGTGTGTGGCAGGCTCTGGGCCTCTACCTCACCGAAGACCAGGTGGAGATCGTCAGCCGGCACGAGCACGCGACAGGTTGCGTCCGTCTCTTGCGCGGTGACCAGGTGCAGGAGGAGCGCTCGCGCCGCCGCAGTGGCGCCAGGCCCGGACAAGCCGAGGCCGCGAGTGCTGGCGAGGTCCACAGCGAACTCGCGCCCGCGTCTCGTTCCCGCCGCCGCAGGTAGCCGTGACGGCTTGCTCGGCTCCAGCACACCTTCCGCGATCAACCGAACATTCGGTCGGCGCGGGCCGAAGTGGACGAACTCGGTGCTATCGCTCTGCCGGTCTCGCATGGTCTCGTGCCCAGCACGCAACGCCTGAACCACGGGAGCAACCGGGCGATGAAGGTCGGACCGCTTGCCGCTGCCGATCCGGTACCGGCGCCTGCGCCGTATCTGCATCGCCACGACGGCGGCCGAGATCGCTCCCGCAAGACCGAGGCTTACGTATGCACCGGTCAGTAGGCTCAGCCCTGGTTCGCCCAGTTCTCCGCGAGGCTCGGCCGCTTCCTCGGACGGGGCAGGATCCGTGACTGAGCTGGACGGCGTGGCCGGCATTTCACTCGGCGGTGGCTCTTCCGCTGGCTCCGGAACGTAGGCGGCGATCTTCCAGCCCGATCGCACGAGGTCGGGGTTCGTGAGGGACCGACCATCCATCTGCTCAACGCCACGGTTGAGCTGGTAGAGCTCAGGCCAGCGGTCACCACCGCCCGGTCCGTAGATCCGTTCCGCGATCCGCCACAAGCTGTCGTAAATCCCGTTGTGCGGTAGGCGGACTTCATCGACAACCCGCACGAGACCGGGCGGGGCTGGTGCTGCGTGGTCCACCGCCAACTCCAGGGTTGGAGGCGAGACATCACGTTGTTCCGTGACGCCAGGAGTCAGGGGCGCAACCACAGCGGCGACAGTCGGCTCGTGCGCATGGTCACCAGCTGCTGGTATAGCGAAGGCTCGGTTGCTCAGCAGGGTCAGCACCACGGCACCGATGAGAGTGGCTGTGAGCGCGTGGAACGGTCCGCGCGTTTGAAATGGTGTCCAAGCGATTCCGCGCGCGACGTCGACAACGGAGCGCAGCACGGACAAGACGAAGACGAACCATGCGATCCAGCAGACGATCGCCAGCGCGTCGATGAAGAACTGGCCGCCCATCGGACTGAGCAGCGACACCTGGACCTCGTCCCAGGTCGGCACATGGTCAGGAAGCGGCCAGCCAACGAAGTGCACCAGCCCCCAGGGAAGACCCGCCATCAACGCCGACAGCACACCGAGGGCCAGCAGACCTCGCACCGCCCCAACGCTGCCCGACAGGCAACCTGTCCCGGTCATGGCGTGCCTGTTTCCTTCACAGCAAAGGAATCTTCTGCTGTGGAGTCGACGTGCTTTTGTGGCTCCGGAATATCCGCGGTCCGATCACGTCCCCTCCGGCCCGGTGGGAAACCGGCGCCGCCCTTCCTGCGCCTTCCGCGGGACTGCTTGCGCGAGTCGAGGATCTGAGCCAGATCAGCAGCTGATACGCCAGTGAACCTGGCCAGCTCGTCCACCGCGATCACGTCACCGTTCTCGGCGATGGCATCACCGATCTGCTGATCGATGTCTGCAAGTCGTTGAACCACTGCGACGCGTTCATGCGCGAGTTCACCAACGAGCTGGGCGGCTTTGGTCCGTCGTGCACTGCGAGCCGAGTCAGCTTCCTCAACGCGGCGTGCGATGTCGTCGATCGTCGTCATCTCCGAATTTCCTTCCTGCTAAGAGATCCCGCGTTGTGGCTGCGCTTCACCGCGTCCCGTCACCGTGATCGTGTTGACCGCAACCAATCCAAGGAGTTGGGTTCGTTGGTTGATCGTCACGCTGACGTTGACGGTGTTGCCGCTGACGGAAACCGAGCCGGTGTGGTGCGCGGCGGTGAGGTAGTTGTGCGCGGCGGCGACGGCGCGATCCGGCTGCAGCCTCAAGGTGCCGTCAGCTCGGTAGGCAGCCAGGTCGATCTCCTGCGCGCCGGCCCGAGCTGCTTCCTGCGCCTGCCCCATCGCGCGAACCTTGGCGGCCAGCGCGAGTCCACCATCGAGTACCAGCCCTCCAAACGCGAGCGCCGCGGTCGCCGTTATCACCACGTACGCGCTGACGCGGCCGTGCTGATCGCCAAGCAGGCGCTCTGACAGGTTCATGACCGAGCTCCTCGCCATAGATCGACGACCGAGGAGAAACTGCTGCTGAGGGTGCGACTTCCGGGAACGCCGAGCACTGTTAGGTCCTGGAGGCCGACAACGCACGAGACGGTCACGGTCACCGTGGCGCCAGGCCGAAGATCGCCGGAGTCCACGAGCACCGACAGCGACTGGCAGGTGATGCCCGCGGCGCCGAGTGCTGCCTCGGCGGTGGCAAGGGCCGCAGCGCTCGCTTGCGCCGGAGTCCGGGCCGCGGTCGCCGCGCGAACGGCCTGATGCGCTACGTCGCTGATCCGCACTTGCGTCGTCGCCAGCCGCCCGCAGAGGACCACGAATAACAGCAGGAGAACCATCAACGGTGCGACCAACGCCAGCTCGGCCGCAGCTGAGCCTCGGTCATCGCGCAGTACCTGGATCAACTTCATGGCGACACCGCCGATGAAAACTTCTCGACGGGACCGACGGCTTCGGCACGAACCGCGAGGGTGACGAACGGAATCACGCTGACCGCCTTTCCTCGAACCTGCGCGGATGCTTGATCAGCGCCGCGTTGTGCTCGTACGGATGGCTCGCGAAGCGGTCCCCTGCCGAGCTGTGCGAGCACCTGCTGCCCTGCCGCAGTGCCGGCTCCCGCACTTCCACCGGAAACACGGGCTGCGGAGAGCGCTTGTGCCGCGGCGGCTTGAGCGATGTGCGCCGCGTGCATGTACAGCGCGAACTGCACGATCGACAGGAACAGCAAGAACAGCACCGGCATGACGATCACGAGCTCGGCTGTGCCGCTCCCCTTCTGGTCGCGGCAAACGCGTCGAATGAGCCGAAGCATCGCCATCACTCGATCGGAATGCTCTGTGCCTTCTGGATGATCTTGGCGACGATGAAGGCGACCGCCGCGATCGTCGCGGACACCAGCAACGCGGTGCCGACGACGAACTCGGTCGAGTAGCCGCGGTCGTCACGGCGGATCTTCTCCAGACCGGCCTGGACGTAGACGACGAGAAACTGAACCTCGATGAACATCGACCTCTCCTAACTGCTTTACCTGAGTACGCGGGCCGTTCAGAGCCCTCCGAGCACGTTTGCCACTGCAGGGAAACCGATGAAGATCAGGAAGCCTGCGCAAAGCACCACCACGGGGACGCTCATCCGTTCCGTGGCGGCCTGTGCCGCGCTTTCGGCGAGAGTCAGCTCCCGCGTTCGGAGTGCGGTGGCTTTCGCGGCGAGACTGGCGCGAACGCGAGCGCCCTCGGTACCGGCGAGGCTCACCGAGGCGGCGAGCTCGGTCAGCGGCTGCACGCCCAGCTCCACACCGAGCTGACGCAGGGCGGACCACGGTGTGCTTCGGGTGAGCCTCGAGGTGACGAGGGCGTGGCGAAGCTGGTCGAAAGCCCATCCCTTGCCGACGCTGACCGCGTACTTCAGTGCGCCGTCGACACCAGCCCCGCCTGCCAAGAGGACACGAATCAGGTTGAGGTACGCGGACAAGGCGTGCCGGAACGTCGAGCGGCGCCGTTCAGCCTCTCGGCGGACATTGATATCCGGGAAGAAGAACCCACCGACGCCGGACAGAACGCTGGCCGCGAGCAAGATCTCCCAGCCGAGACCGGCATCAGCAACGACAAGCACGAGTTGTACGAGCGGAGGCAGCAGCATTCCGGCCAAAGCAAGGACTGCCTTCTCCGCAAGGTGGTGGTCGACGCTCTTGCCGATGACCGCGAGGTCATTCCGGAGCGACTTGCTCGGCATGCCAACAGAACCCAGGGTGCCGACGAACGGCCTGCCCACGCTCAAAGCCCAGCCCGCAGAGTTCGCGGTGAGTATCGGAGCCGACGGAGGAGCAGCCTGCAGCTGGTCCACCAGGGCGCGTAGCGACGGTCGTGGAGGGAAGACGTACACCGCGAGCATCCACAGCCCAATGCCCAAGCCGAGTCCCCAGAACGCCATGGTGATCACCGTGTTGCTCCCATGTCCGTGCTCAGGTCAGTGAGGAACCGTTCGGGTTCGCGGAACCGCGCGATCCTCGTCAACCACACGAACGCCGTCACGAACAGCGCTCCGACGAGCAGCAGCACGAACTGGCCGAACACCGAGTCGAACGGACTGAGGTAATCGCGGTTGAAGACCACCAAGCCGGCAGCGAACAAGAGGGTGGTCATCACGATGACGCGCACGCTGGTCCGCGAACGAGCTCGCCCGGCGTCGACCCGCATCCGCATCGTCGCTTGTTCGCGTGCTTCGACGGCGAGCTCGCCGAGCAGGTCCGCGAGTTGTCGCGCCTGATGCTCGGAGGCCAGCACCAGCGCCGAGACGACCAGGTCCGCAATGGGGTCTTGAAGCTGGTCGGCGAGGTCGCGAAGTACGGGCCCGAGGCGCTCGCCGCGTTCCAACCTCACCGCAAGCCCGGTGACCTCGTCGCGGAGCGGTTCCGGGCAGGTCGAGGCGGTGGCGAGGATCGCTTGTTCCAGACCGGCCGCGGCTACGAGCGTGTCGCGCAGCATCTCCGTCCAGCTGGCGATCGCCTCGATGCGTTCGAGCTGACGCTGGTGGCCGACGTTCGATCCCAGTATCCGCGGCAGCCCGAGCACTGCAAGCAGGCTCAGGACGCCGCCCACCACCCAGCCGGTGAACATGCCGACGCCGAGCCCCACAAGCACTGCAAGTGCAGCATGACCAAGGTGCCTCTGGTCGAGCCTCAGGGCGGGTACGTCGCGCCGACGTGGCTTCGTCTCGGTGACGGGTCGTCCACGCCAACCGGCGATGACAAGCAGAACACCGGCAGCCGAACCAGCCGCGAGCAGTCCGAAGAGCAAGGTGGTCATGGCCTCCACCACCCGTCACTCCGGTCGCAGAGGTCGGGGTCGTAGCCCGCTTCGACGAGCAGGTCGACGGTGTCGGTCCGAAGGGGTGCGGCTGGAACAGCGCGCCGGTCCGGGCCAGGGCGCCAGCACTCGTTGCTGATGACCTGTGCGCCCTCGGCCCCGACCACCTCTCTCACCGACGACACGACGCGCTTGCTGGCGTCGTCGCGCGGCTTGTCCAGGTGGACGACGAAGTGCAACGCCGAGGCGACCAGGAGGTTGGTCGCCTCGATCGGCAACCGCTCGGGTCCCTGCACGGCGTACGCGGCGAGCTTGGTGAACGCGCCCTGACTAGAGCTGGAGTGCAAGGTGCCCATCGAGCCGTCGTTGCCCATGGACATCGCGTTGGTCAGCGGGATGACCTCCGGGCCGCGAACCTCTCCGACGATCACCCTGTCCGGGCTCATCCGCAGCGACTGCCAGACGAGATCCGACATCGAGATCCCGCCTTGGCCCTCGATGTTCGGCTCTCGGGCCTGCAACGGCACGACATCCGGATGAAGATCTGCGTCCTCGTCCAGCCCGAGCTCGAAGACGTCCTCGATGGTGACGAGCCGCTCCCAGCACGGAATGGCCGAGGCAAGTCCGCGGAGCATCGTGGTCTTGCCGATCGAGGTGCCGCCGGTGACCAACACGTTGCGCTTGGCTCGCACGACGGCTGCCAGGAAACTCTCCAGAGCCAGATCGATGCTGCCGAGCTCGCGAAGCTGCGCCAGGTTCACCCTGGAGAAGCGGTGGCGACGAATCGACACTGACGGTCGCGTTGTCACGGCCATCACCGCGGACACACGCTCGCCGCCGGGCAGCTGAAAGTTCACGATCGGCGAGCCGCGGTCGAACCTGCGTTCCTCCACACCCGATCGGGCCGCGAGGTCGCGGATCAGCTCGACGAGCTCGGTGTCCGAACCGACGACAGGTGGCAGGCGCCTGCGAGTTCCGTCTGCGCAGCGGATGAACACGCGGTCGCCGTTGATGTTGATGTTCTCGATGTCGTGATCAGCCAGCAGCGGTTCGAGGCCGGCCAAGCCGAAGACCTCGTCGAGGACCTGCTTGATCAGTCGCTGCTCGACGTCCGGAGTGACCAGCATCCCGCCGTCCGCCGTGTTGTGGAGTTCGGCACGAGCGTGTGCTTCCGCGGCGTCGGTGAGGATCGCTTCGGCCAGGCGCTGTCGCTGCTGCATGTTCATCGGCGGTCGTTCAGCGGCCTCATCGCTCCGAATGCGCTGACTGAGCTGTTCTGACAGCGAGCTGCGCAGGTGCTGGCGCAACCGGTCAACAGCAGCTGCCTCTCCAGCCGCCTTGTACGGCAGCTCTCCCGGGCCTGCCAAGGCGCGAGTCATGACCCCGCTCCGTTCTGGCACGGCTGCTCGACCGAAGCGAGCAGGGGCTGCGAGCTTGCCTGCGGCACAGACGCGATCAGACTCCCGCGAAGGCTGAGCGCGAGCTTGGCCGCTGCCCTACCCAGCGCCGACTTGTTCGGCCCGCTCCGGCTTCCTCCTTGGCCGCACAGGGCTTCGGCGCCCTTCACGTCGTGGGGGATGTGCGCCATGACCGGGATGCGCAGCTCATGTGACACGTAGCCGACGCGGTGGCCATGGCCCACCAAGACAAAACAGGGGCGTTGGGACCATCGCTGTGCGGCTTCGAGCTTGAGAGCAACGTGGGCGAGCTCGTCGTCGCGTGGACGTGCAAGGAGCAACATCGCGTCCGCGCTGCGGATGATCGACAACGCCGGAGAGTCCGGGTCAACCCGACCGCAGTCGGCGATCACGGCGGTGTCCGTTCGATCGCCAGCTCGGCGCAAGGGTGACGACGGGCTGGTAGCCAACAAACCCAGTGCCGCACGGGCTTGCTCCGCTTGGACGGGTCCAGGCAGCACCCGCAACCCGTCTGGAAGGAACTGAGCGTGATGCGCCAGCTGGTCCGCGCGGAAGCGGGTTGAAGCAGCCAGCCGAACCAACGTCAGCTCGGAGCTCAACCGGAATCGGGTCATCAGGTCGCCCCCAGCGGGGTCGGCCTCCACTACCACCGGAACCTCCGGCCCCGGCCACCGCGCACCCAGCGCCACCGCAAGAGTGGTGACACCTGGAGAACTCTTCAACGAGCAGACGGCGATGAGCATCAGCGGTTCCCTCCCGCGATCGCGAGCAGGCTCAGCTGGCCTGCTGGTGCCGACGACAACGCGCGACCGTCCGATTCGGACATGCGCAACGAGACGACCGTGGTCTGCTCGTTCGCGCGCCCGCTGACGCCGAGTACCACCGCGGTCCAGGACTTGGGTGCCGATTCCGCCGACGCTCCCTGTCCCGGCGTGAGCAGGACGGCAACGGTCGTGCCCGGCGAGAGCTCAGGTGGGAACTGTCCCGGCTTGAGACCAACGGCCGCGATCGCCTTGCCCTGCTCAGGAACCTGAGGAGCGCCGAGCACCGAACGTGTGACGAGCGAACCTTGGGGCAGACTGAACGCGAGAGGCTGCCCGACGACCGTTGAGGCAGCCGACGCGACGATCACGTCCATCTCCGAGTCCGCCGCCAATGCGACCTGACGAAGATCTTGTGCCGCAAGGACTTGGCCGGCTGCAACTGGACGGGCGAGCGCGAGGACGTTGTCTCTGCCTACCAGCTCAGTCGCGAGAACCGCACCTCCGACACCACAAGCGGGGACCAGCATGAGCCCCAATAGAAGATGCGGAACGCGCCGACGACGGTTGCTCCACCGCGTCGGGGGTTTGCCATCGCGCGCAGTCCATCGCAGTGAGGAGTTGGACGTCGGTTTCGTGTTGATCAGATCGCTGTTCGCGGTCATCATGGCCCCCTTAAGGCATGACTTCATCGCGACACGTCGGTCCAGCTGTTCGACGTGCCTGGATCTAACGGATGTGTTGAGCGATCAGCCGGTGGTGATTCCTTGGCTCTCGGCGACCCGGAACGCGGCTGAAGCATTGGTCGACAAGTTCGGGAACGTTCCGCTCTGCCCAGCGCCGGACCAAGTCACCGTCCACTGCACGGTGGCGGTCACGGGGAAGGCATCTGCTGGGCGCCCTGCCGACGAGGACTTGTACGTGTGCCCGCAGTCGGGCGACGCGCTCTTCGGGGCACCGCCGGCCGGGAACGGGCTGCCCGCGCCGGTGCAGGTGACCGAGCTGCCGTCCCCCATAGACCAGATCACCGAGGTGGGCCTTGCTGTGGCGGTCACGGACACACCGGGCACTGACGCCGTGGCCGAGACGTCGGTCCAGCTGCTGCGATCCAGCCACATCCAGGTGGGCAGGTTGACCAGCTGGTCTCCAGCAGGGTTCGCCATGATCCTCGGCGTTGGCAACCGCAGCTGCCTACGGGCGATCTGCGCTACCTGCTCAGGTGTGAGAGGTGGTGGAGCGTCAGCAGCGGCAGGGACCCAGATCGGACCGCGGGAGTCCGGGTCCTTCCCGTCCGGCGAGCACAGCAGCATGAACCAGCCGCCAGGTTCCTTCGGCGTTTCCTGGCCGGGCCCTGGCCCAGCTGGCACGTACCGACAACCGAAGCGGCCGTCGTCGTTCTGATGCGTGCCCTTGACCGGGCCCTGACCACTGCTCGTCGAACCGTCCGGACGGGTTCCCGCCGAGACCTCGCACAACGGGGAAGGCTCCTGACCACAGGTCGTCACGCCCCACGCGTCATCGGCCACAGCGGCCGGTGACGCCGCGAAGAAGCCCGTTGCCACCAGTGCCACAACAACAGTTGGTCGTCTCATCACTCAACAGCTCCCGACCTCGTGAACCCCGTAGTCGGAGACCTTCCAAGTGCCGTCTGCCTGCTTCTCGACCGCGGCCTTGATGAGTCGCCTGCCTCCGGGCACATCGTCTGCGAGCATGCCGTTGTCCTTGCGGTACTTGAGCCAGTTCGTTGAGTCGCCGCAGTCGGTGATCATGATCTGCTGCGGAAGGTCGGCAGAATCCGCAGCCGACACCTTCGGATCGAGAACAGGCTTTCCCTTGCTGACCAAGCCTTTCTCCCGATCCGACTGCAGACTCCGTTTCAGCTTGTCGAGTGCGGCGCCGACTGCATGCTGCTCAAGTAGCTGCGAACCCGAGTCCGAGGTCGTGCCCGCTACAGCGAAACCGTCCCACATCGCTCGATAAGCGCTGAGCGCGCTGGTGCGGGCTGAGTCGGCCGACTGCACGGCGGAAGTCACTCCAGGTGGTGATTTAGCTGGCGTAGGCGCCTGATCGCACGCACCCACCAGGAGTGCGCTTCCGACAAGCAGCAGCGTCTTCTTCATCGCGGCCTCCAAACCGGGAAGGTGGGCGGTGGTGCCGAGGTGGCCCCGCTTGGGGGCGTAGGGGCCACCTCGACCGGCGTGCCCGGAGTGAAACTGACTTCCGGGCGAAGTTCGTCGGCGAGCGTGAGCTGCACGATCAGTACGAAGAGGGCGACGGCGCGGTGCAGTGCCCGCGGCGCCTCGTAGGCGATGACCGGATCGGTTTCCCTGAGCGGAAGGCACATCACGCAATCTCCTTCAGCCTTGCAACATCGCGTAGACGGCTCCGGCAAGGAGCGCGGGACCGAGCGCAACTGGATCGCGACGACTGATTCGTCTCAGGGCGAGCAAGGTCCTCGTGACAAGTCCTGCAGCTGCTAGGCCTGCGATCAGTCCTAAAGCGACGTACGGCCAGCCACATGCCCCGAGAAAGAGGGCCAATGTCGTGGCGAGCGTGACGTCGCCGAACCCCAACTCGGCGCCAAGGCTCAGGTAGAGGAGCAATCCGGGTACGAACACCACAGCTGCGGCGAGCCCAGCGCGAACCAGCAGCTCTGAGTCGCGCATCGCGACCGCCATGAAGCTGAGCTGGATCAGGCCGCCCGCGAACAATGTGCCGACGATGCGGTGAGGCAGCTTGTGACAGGTCCAGTCGACCAGTGCGAGCACCAGGCCGAGGATCACCAGCCACGCGACCAGCGCGGCAGACCGAGGAGCCACCAACGCTGCATATGTCAGCGCAGAGCCCAGAAATGTGCTGGCTGCAAGGGGAGTCGTCCATCCGGCAGCAACGAGGACGTGCCACGACATCTGCTCGCGCCGCGCGATCGAGAAGCTGGAGAGCACCACCAGCGGCCCCGCGACGACGCCGAGCAACCAGTAGGACAGCAACATGAACATCGCGCCCTCCAGCAAGCGAATGTCCGACAGGCCGGATCCGCGCGGGCGAGCGCGACAGGGCGCTGTAAAGCACCAGGGGGTGGTTGTTGATGGCTGATGGTCGCTGAGACATGTCGATCCCCGATCGCGTTCGAGGCCAGCCCATGGCTGCCTCACCACTGCGGTTTCAGGGATCAGCTCGATAGCGACAAAGCCAACCCAATCGGAATACTCCGATTGACCTAGAGTAAGCAGTGACGCCGGTCACGTCAACTGGATCGTCCCCGCAGGCGCCGGAGCAACCGCCCGACAGCCGGAACCAGGTCCTGGTAGTGGCCGCCGACAAGGCGCGCGAGCCCCGCCACGAGCCGTGCGTCGACACCAACGAAGACACGCGCACGGCGGCGTTCAACTCCACTTAGGATGATCGTCGCCGCCTCTTCGGGATCGGTGCGTGCGACGCGCTTCTCAAAGCCCCGGATCACGGCGTCACGGTTCTCGCTGGGGGCGAAGCTGCCGTTGCGGATGATCGACGTTCGAACTCCTCCGGGAAAGACGCACGTCACCGACACACCGGCGCCTGCGAGCTCCTGGCGCAGCGACTCGCTGAAGCCGCGAACAGCGAACTTCGACGAGTTGTACGCGGTGTACTTCGGAGTCGCCACCAGGCCGTACGCGCTCGAGAACGTCACGATGCGGCCGTCCCCCGAGCCGACAACGGCCGGCAGGTGCGCCTTGACGGTGTACATCAGCCCTCGCCAGTTCACAGCCATGACGCGTTCGACGTCCGCGACATCGGAGTCGAGCAGGCTGCCCCGATGAATGACCCCAGCTGCCGCGAACACAAGGTCAACGCCACCCAGCTCGGAGTTCACCGCGGCCGCGGCAGCCTGCATCCCGTCCCAGTCAGTCACATCGACGACTTGAGCGAGCACTCGTGCCCCGATCGCCTCACAGCGGCGGGTCGCGTCCTCGAGCCCGTCCGCGTCGTGATCAAGCAGCGAAAGCCGAGCTCCACGTCGCGCAAGCTCAACCGCCAGTGCACGTCCGATCCCCGCAGCAGCGCCGGTGATCACCGCGACCTTGCCTTCGAAGCAGCTCAAGATCCAGCACCTTCCCCGCGGCCGGCAACTCAGTCGACCTTCCCACGATCGGTCAAGGTCAGCGTCACGAGCGCCGCGGTGGTGCGCTGATCCAACGCCAAGAGCGCCGCGGAGACGGCCACCTTCATCCAGCTCCCGTCCTCCGCGCGAAGCCGTAGAACGCCGTCTGTCCGGCCGCTCGACGCCAACTCCTTCGACATGCCGACGGCGCTGCGCAGATCCTCGCGGTGAATGGCGGGACGGTGTGGTGCGCCGAGCGTCCACGCGACTCCGGGCATGGGGTTGTCGAGCCACTTCAGCAGCCTCATCGTGCGCAGGTCGACGATTGCCCGCCAGCGTCCAGGCGTGGCCTCGGCAGCGAGGACCTGTTGCGCGAGCAGGACCGGCGTGGGCGGCGGCGCTGCAGGGACGCTCTCGGCAGGTCCGATGTCATGGGTGATTCCACGAACGATCAGCTCAACCCTGCCGCTGGGAGTCTTCACCTCAACGCAGCGGCACGCGAAGTGCACCGCACGCCGCTCGCCGTCGTCCCGGTTCACGGTCCACGTGGCCAGGTGTTCCGCGCCCTCCTTTGCGTTGACGATGAGCGCCAGCGCCTTCGCCTCGTCCGCGTTCGTCGTCAGCCGCTGGTAGGCGAAGAGCTCGGCGAGGTCGTGCTCGTTCCGCCACTTGTCCGCTCTCGTCCCGTAGAGCCGGAGCAGGTCGTCAGATCTGCTGCTGACGTGCCGGGTGAGGTTGATGTGCCACGCGCCCGCGGGGTCCCGCGGCGGCGGGTCCTCGCCCAGCGGCCCCACCCACAGGTAGACGCCGTGGACCAAACCGCCGTACGCGAGCAACGGATGACCGATCACGCGGCGCCTGCCGGTGGTCGTTCGAGCTTCAACCGACTGCCGACTTTCAATCACGCGTGCAGTCACGGCCAGTGCGTCGGCGAGGAACGGCCCTCGTCCGAGAACCGAACGCAGTGGAACCATGTTCTTCGGATTGCTTCCGACAGCCAGCACCGTCGGTTCGCTCCGACTGCCGCCGAAGGTCTCGACCAACAACCAGTCAGCCGCCATCGCTCCGTCCCCCCGGTCGAAGATTGGCCTGCTCAGGCAAGCTAACTCCACCAAGGGCGTCCCGCTTGGAGCTTCTCCAAGACGCTGATGACGACGTCCTGAAATCATTCAATCGAGTGAATTCTTTAGTCGGCTTTCCGGTACATCACAAAGTCGAAGCCGCGTGTGCGATGAGTTCCATCGACTCGCCGTCGCTGAGCGCCAGGTTCTGCAACGCCGTGAACCGGTGCGACACCAGCTCGATCTTGGAAGGCTCCTCCACGTACTCGCACCGCAGGAACGTCTCAAGGTAGACGACGTCGTCGTGCTGGCGGTGCGGGAAGCTCAACCACGTGAAAGGGCAGCCCATCGCCGGGTACGCCTCCGGAACGACCCGAAGGCTCACGTTCGGCTGTTCGCCCACCTCCATGAGACGAAGCAACTGCGCCTTCATGAGCCGCGGCCCACCCACGATCCGCCGCAGCAGCGCTTCGGGGACCACCGCCTCGACCGCCAACGGATCGTTGCCTTCCTGCCGCGATGCCCATGACTCCCGCACACGAGCCATCATCGAGGCCTTCACCGGGTCGTCCCCGTGGGTCGCTGCATTTGTGTAGCCGACGAGCTGGAAAACGGTGGGCACCATGTCCGTGGTGAACGTTCGTAGTAGGGTTGCTTCACCTACGAGATGGGGGAAGTCCGCCGCCGGGTCGAAGACTTCCGGCTCCGGTCGCGTGATCGTCCTGAGTTCGGCCGCGTGTTGAGACTGGGACATCACGGACTGCCACTCGGATATGGGCACCTTGTAGACGTATCCCAACGCCATGATGTCGAACGGTGCAGCAGGCTGCATTGCGTTCTCCATCATGGACAACTTGGCGCTGCTGAATCCCACACGCTCGCCGGCCTCGGTGAGACTGAGGTCAAGCGTGTTGCGCCAGAGCGCCAGCTTCCGCCCGACGGCTCGTTCAAGCGCTGTGGCCCTGAAGTTCTTAGGCATGAGGAGCTTGCGATCTCACGACTCGTCTACCGCAGAAACGGCGGAGACGTACAGCCCGGCCTTGAGAGCGTCCTCTCTCAGCTGCATCAGCCGCACCTGGTCCAGGAGGAAGACCCCAAGGGTCGTCAGGACCACGAAGAGAGCGCACGCGACCCAGTTCCGTGATGCGGCTGCCCAAAGAAACCCGGTAGTTCCACCTACCACGAGCACGGCGAGGATCACGAGTGCCGACGAAGAAGGTAGGTACCTCGGCCCGAAGCCAGTCCGACGGTCGACCTCGTTCTGGACCGCTCGCCACAGGCCCCGATCTTGACGGCGTCCCTTCTCGATCGCGTCGCTCAGCTGCGTCGCCACCGCCTTCACGGCGGCGGCGTCCAACACGCGTGTTCCAACCTCAGTCATCACTCGGTTCACTTTCGTACTCGGATTGCTGCGAAGTGCGTGTTCCGGGGGGCGTCCCGACGGGCTTCGTCACCTATGACGGTGGAAAGGGCTCGCCCGAATCCCGTTGCTCCACACCGTCTGAGCCGCCGGCCTCCTGGAGGCGGACGCACCGGCGGATGATCAGATCCCTCGATTCGTCCTCGTCCAAGCTGATCTCGTCGAGCGCCCGGATGACATCCGCGTAGCCTCCAACGGCCTCCTTCGTCTCGACGAAGAGGCTGGAGTTCTCAGTCTCCGTCCACACCAACGACTGGTACTTCGGGAACTTCAGCTGAGTGAAGGGCCCCGCCATGCCCGCATGGGCACCAGCTGCGGCGGGCAGGACCAAGATCCTGATCTTCTCCCGGTTCGCTGTGAGGATGAGGTGCTGCAGCTGGCCGATGTGCTCTTCTGGTTCACCGATTTGAAGATCGAGCGCGAGTTCGTGAATGTAGAAGGTGCAGTCCAGACCGTTGGTGAGCAGCTTCTGCATCTCCTGCAGCACACCCAGCCGCTCGTCCAACTCGTCGACCGGCACGGTGGCGGACGCGGTCAACACAGCATGTTCGTACTCAGCTGTCCGGAGAAGAACCGGCACCGCGTGCGTGTGCCAGCTGATCAAGGTTTCGGCCGCGGCGAGGTTGGTGAGAGCGGTACGCGGTCGTACCGGTGCGCACCTGCCGTGCGGCTGCCACCATCCCGACAAGTCCCTTTCCGGAAAGAGTTCGAGCAGATGATCACGTTCATCGGCCTTGGCGCGGCAGACGCCCAGCAGCAGCGCGACTTCGAGCCGGCTGACACCGCCCTTACCGGTCACCACGTCCGAGACTTTGGCCTCGTCCCAGCTCACGAGGTCGGCGACCTCTCGGGCGTTCAGCCCAGAATTCTTGATAACAGCTCGCATGCCCTCACCGAATTCGCGGCCGCGTGTGGTGGAGGATCTCTTCGGCATGTCCGAGTTCCTTGATTTGATAGGAAGGTTGAAGAGGAGATCGGGTGTCAGTCCACCGAGGACTCATGCAGCCTGTGCCGCCTCGGGCTCCAGCACGTGCGGTCCCGTGTTGTTGCCGTAGCTGCCCTGACAGCAAGGTGAACCTTGATCAGCATTCGGCACGGTGCGGGGACCCTGCGCCAGAAGGGGCCGCTGCGACACTTTCTGCAGCAGCCGTTCTCGTCAGGGAGATGCTCGTCGACAAGCGCATGCACCGCTGCGACCAAGCCAGGGACTTCCCGCCGCATCATCGACAAGGCGGATGCGGCGTCGCCATCGGCAGCGACTTGCGACACGAGATCAAGGTGATCGTCGAGACGTTGCCGCAGCTCGGTAAACAAGACCAGGTTGCTCACGGCCCGCTCCTTCCCTCGGTTAGCTGGCCCGGAGGGCTGGTTCCGTTGTCGCCTCCGGCCGATCAGCTACGACGCGGCCCGAGCACTTGGACAGGGCCAGTCCTACTGCGGCGCGGAACGCGAGAAGCCCTTGTTCCGCGGCGTTGACTTCCTTGCAGTCCAGCGCCGAGGTGACGACCACGGCAGCTCTGGCCAGGACCGTGGCTTGTGACAGCGTCAGTTTCACGACAACGGCAACCGTCACGTCCACCACCCGCCCTCGTGCGTTCGCATGCACATCGGGGTGTGTTCATTCACCGCCAGATGCTTTTTCAAGGAAAGTGGGATCAGACGTACTTCGAACAGAGCATCAAGTGCGCGAAACCGTCGCAGAGCGTGTGCGTTTTGTGGGCATATCACTCTTGACCAGCAAGAACACGCATCGACTACCGTAAGGTGGAGATGACCGGGGAGGTACGTCGATGAGCCCCAAACGCGACATGTTCATCGAAGCGTGCAAGCGCACTGGCTACACGATCGACTCGTTGGCTGCGGCGCTTGGTGTCGACCGTTCAACCGTCTCGCGTTGGCGCAGGGGACAAACACCTCAAGCAGCGCAGCGGCTGAAGCTCGCAGAAGCGCTCGGACTCTCCCTCCCCGAACTCGACGAGCTGCTCGAACAGACGACGTCGTCCACGTCCACTGCCCTCGCGATCATCTGGCCGGAGCGATCCGCGGTCCAGGATGATCTCTTCGGACGGCTGGACCGAACCCGCCTGCTCGTCGACCAGACGCTTTCGAAGGGACTCGGTTCGGTGGAACGACTGGAGCTGATCGAGGAACGGGTCGGCGACCGGATCGACAGCTACACCCACACGCCGCCCGCTCAGGTCCTCACTGAGCTCATGCCAGATCTACTTGAAGTGCAGCAGCTCGCAGAGGAACGGCAGCCCGCAAGGGTGCAAGAACGACTGTCCACAGCGACAGCAGTCCTCGGACTGCTGAGCGCGGACGCTCTGATGAAACTCGGCGAGATCGACCGAGCACGCTACTGGTACGGCACTGCTCGTCTTGCGGCTGACGACACCACCAACGGCCGCTTGCGGGCGCAGGTCCGAGCACAAGAGGCCATGCTCCCGTACTACTACGGACGACTGCAGCGCACCGTTTCCCTGGCCCAGGAGGCACAAGCGCTGGCCGCCGACGAGGTTTGCGGTGCCAACGCGCTTGCAGCAGCAGCGGAAGGCCGCGCCCTCGCACGGCTCGGTGACGCCGAAGGTGCCGAGCGGGCCATGGCCACCGCACAGCGCCTCGTCGACCGGTTGGATGAACCGTCGACCGACGCCGCGTTCGAGTTCAACGACAAGCGGCTGTTGTTGTACCTGTCCGGCACGCTCACCTACCTGGGTGAGTTCGACCGTGCTCGTCACGTCCAGCAAGAGGCGCTCGAGCGTTACCGCAGCGATCCGACGCTCGTCATCGACCCAGCCTTGATCAGGCTCGACCAGGCGGTCGGCGAGGCCGTTGACGGCGATATCGACGACGCATGCACCCTCGCCGTCGACACCCTGCTCAACCTGCCTGCAGACCACCGCACACGCATCGTCCTCAAGCGAGCGACTGATGTCGTGCAGGCGATCCCCACGCAGCGGTGGGAACGTCCCGCGGTCAGCGAACTCCGTGAACTCGTGGCACCGAAGAAGAGCGGAACCTGATGGCGGTGGCCGGCCACGAGCTGCCGCAAATCACCGAGTCCACGTTCAGTCCGAACCGCACCCAGTTTGTCGCGATCGAGGCATGCCTCCGGGCTGGACTCGATCCTGCCGGCATGATGCTGCTCAGACACCAGACGAATGCGGTTTACCAGCTGACCACGGCGCCGGTAGTCGTCAAGGTCGTACGTCCCGGCATCAGGCACACCGAAGACGTCGTCAAGCTGGTGCGGTGGCTGGCTGGGCAGCACGTGCCCACCGTTCCCCTGCTCGACGTCGAGCAGCCGATGCACCTGGCCGGCTGCGCGGTCACCCTGTGGCGTTACCTCCCACAGGACCAAGCGGTCACCGCAGAAGACATCGCACGGCCACTCTTGTCCTTGCACAGCCTCGAAACGGTGCCTCTAGAGCTGCCGCAGCTGGACGCGCTCGGAATGATCCGCCACTCGATCGACGCCAGCACCATCGTCTCCGACGACGAACGGGCTGTGCTGGAGGAGTTCCTCAACGGCGTAGGTGCTCGCCTGCAGTTCGTCGAGACAAGCCGACCTCGACTCATCCACGGCGACCCTCAGCACCGCAACACGTTGTGGGACAACGACGTTCATGGAGCAGTCCTGTGCGACTGGGAAAGCGCCGTCTTCGGCCCAGTGGAGTGGGACCTCGTGACCATCGAGGTTCACTGCCGAAGGTTCGGGTTCCCGTCGGAGGAGTACGACGGGTTCTGCGAGCGTTATGGGCGGGATGTCCGCGAATGGTCGGGTTACGAGGTCTTCAGGGACCTGCGCGAGCTGAGGATGATCACCACGAACGCGCGAAAGTCTGCACCAGGAACGCCGCAAGCCGCAGAGGTACATCGGCGGATCGCTCAGCTGGGAGGAGACGCGAACTCCAGGTGGTTCATCCTCTGAGCGCCAGGTCGAACCAGCTTCAGTCGACCAGCCTAAGTGGTGTGGTGCTCAGTACACCCATGAGAAGGTCATCAAGCAGAGTGGGGAGCTGTGCGGGCAGCAGTTTGTCCGTGCACTCGCGGAGTTCAGCAGCTGACCACCAACGCCGTTCGATCAGCCCGGCCTTCTCGTTCTCAGTGGGCTTGAGTGCGACCTTTGGTGCCGTGTCCGTGGCACGAGCCAGGAAGACGTGATCGATGCGGTGATGGTCGCGCCCCTTGTAGTGGAACCGGGATTCCCGGATCCACAGCTTGCGGCCCAGCGCTGGAAGAACGATTCCGGTCTCCTCCGCTACTTCGCGGCGAGCGGCGTCGACCGGCTCCTCGCCCTCGTCCAAGCCGCCGCCGGGCAGCTCCCACCAGTCGTGGCCGCGGTCGTGCGGGTCGCAGGCGTGGATGAGCAGCACGCGGTCGTGGGTGTCGAGCAGCAGCACTCGGGCGCCGATGCGTGGGGTGAGGGTGGTGGACATCCGGCGGGCGTTCCTCGCGGTTGGCTGATCGGGCGGCAGCCTGCGCGAGTGGTGCCGGAGTTCAGAACAGAGTCGGCTCCGGCTCGTTGTGCGCGTCGACCGCCGTGGTGGGGTCCGACGTTAGCAGCGTCCTGTTCGCGGTCAGCGACAACCGGACGGCGAGTCCCGAATGATCCGTCAGCCGCGTGCCGTCCGGCGAGAGTTCCCTGGTCTCGTGCACGTAGTCGCAGGCCATGAGCCGCTGGACGACCGCAGGTGAGCCGTGAGCGTGGTCGTAGCGATAGCCGAGTTCCGGACGGCGTGCCCAGCTGTGTTCGACCAGTTCGGGGTGCAGGTGCCGGAACAGGTCGGCGAGGTCGTGCAGCTTGGTCAAGCCGGTGTAGAAGTCGTACTCGAACTGGGCGAACTGGCCGCGGTGGGCGGGCTGATGGCCGGGTTCGAGCACGTTCAGGTCGCCGAGTACGACCAGCGACTCGTCGGAAGCCGTCCGTTTCAGGGCTTCGCCGAACCGGACGAGCCACGTCTTCTTCCGGTCGGTTTTCTCCAAGGTGGCGTCGCGGGACGGCACGTACACACCCACGACGCGGAGCGGTCCTTCGTCGGTGTCGACAATGACGCCAGCAGCGCGTGCGGGCAGGTAGTCCAAGGCTGCGCCGAGGGGGTCCAGCGTGGTGGCGAGCTTGCTGACGATCATCACGCCGAGCTCGCCGTGAGCGTGTTCAGGGAACGTCACCGAGTACCCGGCCGCGGTGAAGGCCTCTGCCAAGAACACGCTGCCCGCGGTGGCCTTGGTCTCGGTCAGTACCAGGACGTCCTCGGGGCGGGCAGCCAGCCAGTGCAGCTGCCGGCGCGCGCGGTCGATCGACGGGGCGCCGACGTTGACGGTGAGCAGGCTCAGCGGCATACCGGGATCTTCTCCTCGAGTACTCGGTGGATCAGGGACACGATCCTGGCAGCGATCGTGGCCGCGTCGTCGGTGGTGCAGTCCAGCGTCTCCACCGGCCAGCCCTTGGCCTTCAGGTCCACGACAGCGTGGACGTAGAGCCCGGATTCCATGTCGCTGTTGTCCTCGGCGCGTTCGAAGCGGCTGTGCCCGCCGCGTGAGCGGAGGCGGTGGTCGATCACGGTGGGGTCGCCGTTGAGGATGACAGAGAGGTCTGGCCGGTAGACGCCGTGGTTGAGCTGCCACACCGTCTCGGCGGACAGTCCGTCGAGCCCTTGCAGGACGAGCGAGGAGGCGACGTAGCGGTCGCAGATGACCACCTTCCCGTCGCAGAGTGCGGGTTTGATCTCGGCGTCGAGCTGGTGGTGCCGGTCCGCCGCGCACAGGCAGGCCAGGGCCATGCCTTTGTAGGTGTCGGTGCCGTGCCGCGCGAGCTCGCCCAGCGGTGCTCGGGACGGTTGAGCTGTCGCGAGCACCGGCACGCCCGCTGCGATCAACGTGTCGGCGACCAGTTTCGCCGCGGTGGACTTGCCGACGCCTCCGGGGCCGTCCAGCGTGATCAGCGTTCCTGGCAGGCGTCGCGGTTCGTCGAAGAAGTCGGTCATACCGGCATCAGCGGCAGCAGCCGACGTTCTCCCGCAACCTGATCAGCGGTCGTGACCGGGCACTGCTCGGCATCGACATCGCCGATCCGGCCGCCGGACGCGATCACGGCGGCCGGGCAGCCCTTGCCGCATCCGGCGTTCATCGAGCACGACGCGCACGTGCTGTTGGTGCCAGCCTGGTAGCGGTCGTGGAACCGGTAGTCGTCCAGGCGTTGCGCGATGTCCGTGTCGGTGAAGATGTTGCCGACGATGAACTCGGTGTCGGCGTGCTGGGATGCGGGAGTGCGTGCGGCGAACACCAAGTACGGGCACACGGTGACCTCGCCTGGCGTGAACACGTAGATGATCGTCCCCGCTTCGCAGCCCGACAGCGGCTTTCCCGCGGTGTTCGGGAAACGGATGTGCGCGATGTCGAGGTCAGGGCCGTTGAACGGCTCTGTCAGCTCATGGATTTCCTGCATGTGCAGGGTGGTCTTCGCGAGTCGACCCTGCGACTTGACCCCGCGGCCCATGCTGCCCAGCGGGTTGAGCAGCACGTAGCGTGCCCCGTTCGCGCGGGCGAACTCGCACAGCTCGACGTACTCCTCGTTCTGTGCCAACGAGTTCGGTGTGCACAGCAACCCCTGCAGAATCCCAGCCGCGCCGAGCTTCTTCACCGTGGAAACGGTGACGTCGAAGCTGGCCTGGTCGCCGCGGAACTTGCCGTGCGAGTCTGCGGCGAATCCGTCGAGCGAGACATTGCAGTGCACTTCGAGACTGGCGAGTTCGGCGATCTGCTGATCGCTCAGGGTGGTGGCGTTCGTGCAGATCCCGACGTCCATGCCGGCCGCGCGGAACGCGTGCACGATGGCCATGAAGTCGGGGTGGATGGTGGGCTCACCACCTGTGAGGGTGATCCGCCGAACCCGTGCCTCGCTCAGCTGCGGGATCACCTTGCCGACCACGTCGGCAAGAGGCATCTGCCTGCCGACGCGGGTCGCGGACACGAAGCAGTGGGCGCAGCGCAGGTTGCAGTCCTCGTTGATCTGCACGAGAGCTTTGCGATACGGACTGTCCACTGTGGTACGGAAGTAGCAGGAGCTGGCGAGCGCCTCTTCGGCGATGCTGCGAGCACTGGTCATCGTGAACCTCCCCGTCCGCGGCAGGCGGTTTGCCGATGCCGCCGATGATCGAGTGCCGGATTGAGCACCCCCAATTAGATGTTCGGAAGTACAGTAGCGCGACTTTAGATGTTCGAGTGGACATCTTTTGGACAGTGCGAGTACAACTGCGATCAGCGACAACCCAACTGTCCACGCGAACAACTCGCATGTCAGGGTGCGTCCGCGACAGGCCGGAACAAGGAGGCGACCGTGCCCGACATCGAAGACCACGTCGACGCAGAGGAACTGCTGGCAACCCTGCTCGGCTGCCCGCCGGAGATGCTCGACGTCAGCCTCGATCAGCTCCGCACCCTCGCCGTCGTCCACACCACGGGCACCGCGCAACGTGCCGCGCGCGTCCTGGGCCGCGAGCAGTCCAGCGTGCAGAAGCAGCTCGACAACCTCAATCGCGCCGCAACCCGCCTCGTTGGCGAAGCGCTGGTGCTGAAACAGGGCCGCGGCAAGGACTTCCTGTTCACCCCATCCGGTGAGGAGATCGTCGCGCTGGCGATCCAGACCTTGGCCTCGTGGACTGACAGCCTGCACCGCAGTCGGCGAAGGCTCGGATCGACCGTTACCTTCGGCACCACGGAGTTCACCGTGGAGTTCCTCGGCGCCGTGTGGCCTTCATTGCGGGAGGACTTCGAACGCCGCGACATCCACCTCAACATCGAGCACGTACGGACACGCGATCTGTGGCGCAAACTCGATGCCAAGAAGGTGGACATGGTGTGCGGCAGCTTCGCGGCCCAACCAGGCCGGCCGCCCGAACTCGAGTACGACTTCCTGGAGTGGCACCGCGAACGCGTCGCACTACTCACCAACCTCACCACCCGCGAACTGCCCGATACCCCGGTGACCTCAGCCAAGCTGCCCACCCTGCCGTTGCTCGCACCGACAGCCGGCCTGCTCGCTCAGTTCCTCGGCCGCTGGTACGGCCCCGACTACCGCGGCACGCTCGACGTAATCGCCGACATCGATTCCCTCAACTACGGCCTCAACCTGCTCAACTCCGAGCTGATGCACGGATGCATGCTCACCACCGAACGAGTCGCCGACGCCGTCCTCGAAGGACGCCTGCCCGGTCGCGGCCTACGCAAGATCGACCTCGCCGACGACTACGAGCCGGCACTGGAGATCGTCACCGGCATCTTCGCCCGCAAAGCTGAGCGGGACCGCTACGCAGCCGACCATCCCCTCAATCTGCTGTGGGATGCGTTCGCCGCAGCGAGCCCGGCTCGATCGGTTCCTGCCACTCTGCCGGGTTAAGCGCAGCCCGCCACACGCGTCCAACCGAACATATGTGCGAAGCCAGTGATAGGTTCTCACCTCATGGATCGGCAGCTTCTCGAACCGTCCCAAATGGACGGCAACCTCACGTACAAGTACGACTCGACTGGCCGGCGGGTCGCACTCTTGCCGGCGCGGTGCAAGCTCGGTCGGCACACTCTCGGCCACTCCGAGTTCCGTGCGGTCGTGCATGACGGTGTGGCCCGCATCAGCTGCCTGGCTTGCGCCACCGACGGCGCCGATCACTTCTGGCACCTGGCCGCCACGGCGCCCGCTCCTGACCGAGCCGAACTGTCCGACGAGCGGTACTTCGAGCTCGCCCTACGCCGATCACAGGCAGCGCTGACTTCAACGGACGGCCAACGTGCTTAGCAGCCCGTTCACGATCTGGGAGGGTGACAGCGTCCATGGCCGAAGAGCTGTGCTCACCGGAGTCGGTGTCCGGCTGGACCGGCTGTTCGCCCGCGTGCCCGGCGCTGCGAGGCACGTCATCCCCACCGGCCTTGATCTGACCGGTGAAGTCCAAGGCCGGCTTCACGGGCGCTTTCCCAGCGTTGAGGGTGACTGGCTCGGTGTCGTCAACTACGAGATCAGCTATGCCGACGGCCGCCGCGAGAAGCTGTACTTGGTCGACCAGCTCGTGCCGTTTCACGTGCTACGCAAGCGCGAGTAAGCGACGAAAGCACCGCGCACGACCTCGCGCAGCTTGATGTTCTGGGTCTGCAAGCGCTCAACCAGCATCGGGAACGCCTCGTCGGCGCGGACCCAGCGGCCCTGGTCAGCAGCAGGAGCCAGCCGTTGACGTCAGCACGCGCCGCAGCAGCCAGACCGTTCTCGCCGTCACGGCGGGCACTCGCCACCGACAGGGTGAGGGCCTGCGGCACCGGCTTCGTGGCCGTCGCCGCAGGCGCTCCGGGCAGCGGCGTGATCTTGGCCGCCCGGATGGCGACACACGACACACCACCGGCCAACAAACCGGCGGCCAGAACTGCTGTGCGAAGCCCACGACACGCTCTCCGGCGCCCTCAACCCGTCCACCTGCGGGCGTATCGTCCGCTCTGGACGAACGATGTATTGGTGGTGGTCATTGACCTCACGACCGGGCCGCGGCGCACAACGTCGCCAGAATCCCCTGGCTCCGTACTTGGGCTCATCCACGATTTCCGCCAGTGGGCACACTTCCAACGGCGTGCGGCAGGTCGTGCGACCACACGAGGCCGAACTCCGTGCGATTCAGCAGGGCACCCTTCACCAGGCTGAAGCTGCCGAGCGACGGCTCCCACTGCTGCTGGAAGAGATCCGAGCCACCGCGGCAGCCGCGGACCCTCTCCTTACCTACAGCAGCTTGACCGTTCTGACCAGCATGCGCCGAGCTCTACCTGGTCCTGCCAACTTCGGCAGCGACGCCGTCCTCGAGTTCTACGGAGGATTGGTCACCGGCATGCCGGTCGACGATGTCCTGTCCCGACTCGGGGCCGATTATCACCCGCAGGTCCTGTACGACTTGGACCGGCTTCTCCGTGAGTACGCGATCGCCGAGAACCGAGTACACGAGGCCAAAGCCCTTCGCGTCGGTCCCCGCGATTCGCTCACCAGCGCCAGGAACCTCCTCGAATTCGAGCAACGCTTCGACCGCATGCTCGGCTACCCGGAACAACTACGCCCCATCTTCAAGGCGATCGTGGAACCACTCGCCGACAAGTCCCGGACGTCGCTCGGCTTCGCGCTCGGCGATGCTCTCACCGTCGCAGATGTCTACTTCGACGTGCAGTGCGAACGTCTCCGCCGGGTGCAGCAAGAATTTCAGGTGGTCCTGGATCAAATCCCTCCGCGGGCGGACCACGCCACCGTGGTCCAGTACGCGGCTGCGCATGCCGCCGGGATGGCGACGTTCGGTGCGGCTCCTCTGGAGGACGACCTCGCTTCTCTGCTGGCACAACGGACTTCGATCCCGCGAGATCAGCTGGAAGCCCTACTCGGCTCCCTCAGCACGGCCCTGGGCAGCCAACCCGAACTGGACAGCCTCCACGCCGCCAACACGTTGCGGCGCCGCCCGATCGTCACAGTGCCCGGCGGCCGTCACCTGTGGGCTGTCCCCGGCGACTTCATCCACTGCGCACTGGACTGGGCCGCCGAAGCGTGCCAACAAGGCCCTCAGCTGCTCGAAGCGTTCGACAAGCGCCGGCAGGACACCTGCGAGGAACTAACCTGCGAGGTTCTGTCGCAGGTCTTCGGGGCCGACAACGTCCACGCCTCCGTCACCTACCCCTGGGACGGACAACGTCCCGACATCGACGTCCTCGTAGCGCTCCCCGGCGCCACCGTCATCGTCGAGGCCAAGGGCGGCCGGCTGACCGATCCGGCGAGGCGAGGCGCCCCCGATCGAATCCGGAAGAAGGCAGCCGAGCTCGTCGACAAAGCGCTCGATCAGAACGCCCGGACGATCGAGTACCTCCGCTCTGGAGCGTCGAACTTCCAGCAGAACAGGAAGAAGTGGCACGGCACCATCAACAGGACCCACATCGTCTCGGTCATCGTCACCCTGGAGCGCGTGGATCCGTTCGCGTCGGTGCTCCCCGACAGCGGCAAACGCGCAGGCGTGCCCGACGAGGGAACCTGGTTCGTCAACCTCGCCGACGTGCTCATGATCGCGGACATCCTCAGGCATCCCGCTGAGTTCCACGCCTACGCCGCCACCCGTGCCCGGATCAACAAGGCGGGCGGGCCACGCATCTTCGTGGAAGCCGACGCGCTGGGAGCGTGGTGTGAACACCGGATCGCGCCCACGACTCCCAGGCCCGGCGAGCTGATCTTGCTCGACACCACGTCCAGCCTCATGAATGACTACTACGCGTACTCCGCCAACAACCGGCCTGAACGTCCAACCGCGGGTGTTCCCGGAGAAGTCCTCAGAGCGCTGGACGAGATCCAGCTCGCGGATCCCGATTCGTGGCACGACCTCGCATCCGCCGCCTTGGCCGTACCGCCTTCCCGCTGGCGTCCCGTGGAGAAGGCGATCAACCAGATGTCCGGGCACCGGGTGTCACGGCGGGGACGCAAACTCTCGCGACGAGCCTCGTCTGGTCTCGCCGTATCCGACCGACTGATCGTCACCGTGCAAGCCGACGATCTCGACCCGCCCGCTCCCCGCGTCCACCTGGCTCTCGATCAAGGGTGACCCCAGTCCGCACCGGTCGTTACGCCTGACAGCCACACCCCGACGCGGTCTTCGCTTCGGCCACGGTGACGCCTGGGTCAACGGCCTGTTCCTCGGTCGTGCAGCAAGCGCTGACGCCACAGCACGAGCCCACTTCTTGGGCCGAGGCCGTCGCGGGGACCGGCTCGCTGTCGAGCGGCTTCACGGCGCGCACGATCGCGGAGTACATGCCGTCCGCGGCCTCGAACGTTGGCGTGATCTCGATGTCGGTGAATCCGGCAGCCTGCAGATCACGAACCTGGGCGGGGACGTCCTGGACGCCTGTCCGCACCATCCTCACGTGCATCGCTGCTATAACGCCGTGTAACACGCGAGTGCCTCGCCACGGTTAACGGCGGGACGGCCGGATCATGTGATCGGCGGGCGACGCGGCGGGGAGGTTCGGGATGGGTGAGCAGATCGACTTGTTCGAGGCGTCGGCTTCGGCGGTCGGCTATCTCTATCAGCTCCGCAAGGCGCTCTACTTCTGCGTCGAACAGACAGGAGCCGGTCCCGACTGGTCCGTGGCCATCGAAGCCGGCGACGACATCGAGGTCCACGAGGACGCGGGACCGGGCCTCTACCAGCTCAAGCACCGCGCCGCAGGGACCAAGATGACTGACAAGGCCACTGACCTGTGGAAGAGCCTGCGGATCTGGGCCACCGGTTGGGCCGAGTCTGCGGCCAGCCAGGATCGCCCCACCTTTTTCCTGCTCACGACCGCCGAGGCCGTCGCGGAGGGAGCCGCTTACCACCTCCGGCCTCCGGGCCCTGGCAGCCCCCGTGACGAAGCGAAGGCGCTCGGGCTGCTAGATGAAGCCCGTCGCACCTCCAGGAACGAGACCAACAAGTCCGCGTACGAGGCGTGGGACAAGCTGACGGCAGACCAGCGTCGATCCCTGCTCGAGCGGGTTCGCGTGCTCGACGCGGCGCCTGACATCGACGAGACGACCGAGCGCCTCCAGCGCCTGCTGGGCCTCGCCGTGGGCCACGAACACGCGAAGGTCTTTCTGGAGCGCCTGGACGGGTGGTTCTTCCGCAGGGTCGTCGCCCAGTTGCGCGACCCCGCGTCGGGGCCGGTGACCGGCTTGGAGTTCGACGTGGTGTTCAGTGACCGCCGCAAAGGCTTCGGCCCGGACAGCCTGCCCATCGACGACGACCTGCCTGAGACAGGCGGCGCGGACCCTGACGGCGGAGAACAGGTCTACGTCCGGCAACTGCGCCTCGTGAATGTCGGCGACAGCAGGATCCAGCAGGCGGTCAGCGACTACCTGCGGGCGTTCACCCAGCGGTCGAGGTGGCTCAACGACAACCTGCTCCGGCCGGGTGAGCTGGGCAAGTACGAGAAGCGCCTCGTCGAGGAGTGGTCAAGCCGTTTCGAGGAGATGCGCGAGGAGTTGGGGCAAGAGGCCGCGGAGGAGGCTAAGGTCCGCGAGGCCCGCGCCATCTACCGGTGGGTTGATCACCATGCCCGGTTCCCCATCCGGCCGGGATGCGACGAGCCGTTCGTCACCAAGGGCTCATACCAGATCCTCGCTGACGAGCAGCGGGTCGGCTGGCACCCCGAGTTCCAGGAGCGCCTCATGGCGCTGCTCGGGTCGGTGTCGAGCAAATGAGCAGCCCTGTCGAGTGGAGCAGGGAAGAGCGGGCGCTGTATAACCCGGCCTTCACCGCCCTGGTCTGCGCCCGCGTCGTTCAAGGCCACCTGGACGCGCACGAACGCCCCGGTCCGCTACCCCTCGTGGTCGCCTCCGCT
Organism: Lentzea rhizosphaerae; assembly: GCF_042649515.1. Classification (NCBI taxonomy): domain Bacteria; kingdom Bacillati; phylum Actinomycetota; class Actinomycetes; order Pseudonocardiales; family Pseudonocardiaceae; genus Lentzea; species Lentzea rhizosphaerae. The sequence goes on from NZ_JBHRZI010000045.1 coordinate 63,561, forward strand.
GTCATGGCGTTGCAACCTGCGGTCCGGGACCTGCTACCGAACGCCAACGCCAACATGGCCCAGTGGGCGGAAAACAACGGGACCATCAAAGTTCACATGTCCGCCAACGCCCCCGGACTTCTCACCGTGGTGCGACCCGGACTGCTGTTCGCACTGCAAACCCAGGTCCTCGTTCTGGATGGGGCCGCACTTACCTTGCGCGACAAGGCCATTCCGAAGGGGATCCGGAACCGGTCAACCGAAGCCGCCGCGGTCCAGAAGGCCGCCCACATGCTCGGCCGGTGGCTGCCCACCGGCGGACCCACCGCCACCGTCCTCACCCTGCTTGGAGTACGACCGTGACCTGGCAGCTCAAGTCCCTGACCCTGTACGGCAAGCAGCCCGGTCAGGTGCGCAGCCTAGAGTTCAACCTCGGCGAACTCAACATCGTCACTGGCGACTCCCTCACGGGCAAGACCTCCATCTGGGATGTCACCAACTACTGCATGGCCAGCAGCGGCGACAACTACCCCATCAGCGCGGGCAAGCTGCGTGAGTACGTCGACGTTTTCGCGGTGCAGATCGTACGCAGCGACCGCCAGCTGTTCGTGGCCCGCCCTGCAGCGCGCGGAACCACCCCAGCCCCCCAGCTCTGCCTGGTCTTCCAGCAGCCAGGGGATCTCCCGCTGGCTGCAGAGCAGATGCAGTTCACTTTCACCATCGAGGCCGCGCGCCGGCTGCTCGCCGAGTTCACGGGCATCGACCTCTCAATCCGCATGCCAACCACCCGGGGCAACACCATGGCCCCGTCCATCCGCCATGCCCTGTACTTCTGCATTCAAGCCCAAAACGTGGTGGCGAATCCCGACCACCTGTTCCACTCGCAGGGGGAGGATCACGGCCCCAGGACGATCCGCGACATCTTCCCCTACTTCATCGGGGCTGTGGATCCCGAACAGGCCTTGCAGCGTGCACAGTTGCAGCGGATGAAGTCCGAACTGCGGAACCATGAGCGAGATCTCAACCAACAGGAATCCGCAGCGCCCGCGTCCGGACAGGCCCGTGCCCTGGTAAGGGAAGCGGTCGAGACCTCGCTGCTCGACCCTCTGAACACCGACGAGCTCACGCTGGACGACGCGCTCGCGCTGCTCGGCGCCGCCGCCTCGGCACCCTTGCCTGGTCTGCCCGAGATCCCCGAGGACGAAGACGATCCCCTGGCCGCCCTCTCGCAGGAGCGGGATCGACTGCGCATCGCCTTCCAGCAGACGCGCGCCCGGCTCGCTGAACTCAGAAGCGCACTCCGCGACCGCAGCGAGTTCCTGACGCAAGCACTCGACCACCGCGAACGCTTGACTTCTTTGTCACTGCTCAAAGTCAGCCCTGACACCTCTCTGGAAGCATGCCCGGTCTGCAACAGCGAAGTGACCGCCCCGAGCGCCGTCGCGATCGCACTGCGGACAGACCTGGAGGAGCTCAACGCCAACGTCGTCCACGTCAGCGACGACACCCCGCAGATCCAGGCCCTCATCGACGAGCAAGAAGAACTGCTCCGCGAGCACCGCCGCGCACTCAGCGCCAACCACGACGAACGCGACGCACTCGAGGCAGGCATGCGCGAGGCCGCACGGTACCGCGACACCACGCTACGCGCCGCCGCCGTCTGCGGACGCATCAGCCTGTTCCTGGAGAACGCCGCACGTTACACAGTCGCCCCCCGCATCCGCGACCAGCGCGAAGAGATGCGCGCGGCCATCGAGGAACTGGAGGAGGCCCTCGGCCACGACGTGCAGGCCGACCGGGTCAATAGCAGCCTGTCACTGATCAACCAGAAGATCACCGCAAAGGCCCGCGCACTCGTCCTCGAGCACTCGGACGCCCCCATCCGGTTCGACCTGCGCCGCCTCACCGTCGTGGCCGACACCGACGACGGACCAGTCCCACTCAAGGAGATCGGCGGCGGGCAAAACTGGCTGGGCTACCACCTGGCCGCGTTCTTGAGCCTGCACGAGTGGTTCATCGACCATAATCGGCCAGTGCCGCAGCTGCTCGTTCTCGACCAGCCTTCCCAGGTCTACTTCCCCGCGGACTACAAAGGAACAGACCTACAGCCAGCCGCAGAGTCCGACCGGACAGCTCTACTGCGCGCGTACCAAGCCATCGCCAACACCATCACCACCGCGGACGGCAAGCTCCAGGTCATCGCCATGGAACACGCAGACCTGGAGCAACCGGTCTTCGCATCTGCAGTGATCCGGCGGTGGCGTGACGGTCAAGGCGCCCTGGTCCCGGCGGAGTGGATCACCGCAGGCTGACGCCAGGCCAGCCGGCCGCGGTGAGATCACCGGTCGAAGTCCTGCCTGGTAGAGACTCGGCGGATCGCCAGGGGTTGACGGGCGCACCGGTGCCGCCAGCTCGACGAACACAGGACCGAACCGCAGGTCGCTGTGTGTCTCAGCTGCCGCCGCCGCGCTCCTCCCAGTCAGTTCGATGAAGGGGTTGCGAATGGTCAGCTGGCCGATGCGGTCATCGGGGCTGGAGGCCGCATAGAGGGCTTCGTTGTCTTCGACTTCGTCAAGCGCTACCGGAGGCGACCGCCGAGATGGCGCAGTGGATCTCCGAGGGCCGCATCGTTTGAAGGGGCACGTGGTTATGAGCGCCATCTGCGCAACACCATGGACTACGCCTGCTTGCCAGCTGTGGTCGGCGGCATCTACTTCGCCTGCGGGATCAACAGGAACACCTGGATTCCCATCGACACCAACTACGACGGCGTGGCCGATGGTCACCTACCAAGCCCCTGCGTGACCGACTGACAAACACCAGCTCTGGACCCGGCACCAGGCGAGGCCGGGCCCAGACGAGCGACAGCTCACCACCACTCCGGCCTGCCGCCAGCGCTGGCGGCAGGCCGGGTAGCGCAGCCTCAAGCCGGTAGACCCCAGATCCGCAAGAGCCAGGATGCGGCACAGCACCAAGCCGAACGTCATCGAACAGCGGGCTACCGCCCTTCGCTGTAGAGCCGCCGCCGCAACTCGCGCGGACGGGCCAGCACATCGAGAAGGTAGAGGTAGCCCAGCAAGTCCAAGTCATCAGGCAGGTGGCCGGTGTGATGAGCCAGCAGCGCATTGGTCCGGTCGACGCGCGCTGACTTGTTCGTACCATGGCCATGCGTCGCATTGCGCAGAAGCGTCAGGTACTCCGCCGCAGCCTTCTCCGGCGCAAGCCGATCTATGCGGCCGCCGCTTCCTGCTAGTTCAACGTTCGCAGTACCCAGCTGCCGGCGGAGATAGAAGCCGTCTTGCACGCCTTCGAGAGCCTTCACGGCTCGCTCGGCAGCAGGAAGCAAGATCTCGGCAGCTTCTGTTGGGATGGTTTCCTTCAAGTGCTCCAATGTCTTGCGCGCGAAGCTGAGGTTGAAGAGCTTGCCCAGGTCTCCTCCCTTCAGCCGCGTCAGCGTGTCAAGCACCGTGAACAACAAGACCCGCCGCGCGTTGAGGTCGCGGTGCGATACCTGGAGCGAGGCGACGCGGCGAAACAGTTGCTCAGCGGTCAGCACAGCCTGCATCTGCCTAGGTGCGCTGTGGATACCTGCGGCGTCGGAGAAAACGGCCGGGTCGCTGACGACGCTGAACATCTCATCGAGCTGCGCCACCCACCAGTTGAGTGCGTCGGTAGCCGCATGCGGACCGGGCTTCGGAGTTCGCACCGTCATCAACGGCGCCTTGACAGGAAGGAGCTGCAGCAGCTCAGCCGCATCACCTTGGGTCCCCGACGCGGGCTGTCCCAAGCTGTAGGCGATCACTCCTATTTCGCGGTGCGTGGCGAGGCTCCAGATGGCCGGTGAGGTTCACCCCAGGCAGTGGACACCGAGTTACCAGGACCAGCGGTCCTGGTGAAAGG